>DATHIT010000497.1:0-4976 GCA_035489915.1 Pseudonocardia sp.
GCGTCGCGGTCCTCGCTGGAGGTCACCCCCAACATCATTCTTGGCCAGCTCGCCAAGAGCACAATGTGTGACGAGGGATACCTGGCCAGAGGCTCCCGACGTCTGAGGAAGCCGCCCAGATCCTGTCCGCTCAGCCCTCCACGGGCGTGTAATCGCGCTGGGTGGTGTCGAGCAGCCGCCGGAAGGTGGGCGCGGGGAAGTGGCCGCCGGCCACGACGGTTCCAGGTCGGGTCAGCTCCCGGTCCAGCCTTGCTTGCGCGGCGGCGGCCTGAAAGAACTGAGCGGGACGCTCTATCGAGTCGGACCGAGCAAACACCATGTCGGCGAGACCTTGTTGCACAACATCTTTGATGGCGACGGGATGGTCTCCCAGTTCACCCTCGAGGCGTGCTGTCACAGCTGGCCAGCGTGCCGATGCTGGACCTGGTGTGGAACCACGACTTCGCGCTCACCCCGAACCACCTGGTGTTTGTGCTCGACCCGATTCAACCGAACATCCGCAAGGTCGTGCTCGCCACCCACTCACTGGTCGACTCACTGCAGTTCCAGCCGAGGAAGAGCACCCGGTTCCTGCTCGTGCCCCGGGACGGCGGAAAGCCCAGGATCGTCGAACACGAGGCACTGCTGCACTTCCACCTCACCAACGCCTACGAGGACGGCACCGACACCGTCATCGATCTGGTCCGCTACGGCGACTGGGACGAACTTCGGGCCGGTACGAACTCGCTCCGCAATTCTCGGCTACCCGACACTCGGCTCATGCGATACCGGATCAGCGCCACCGGGCGCGTCACCGAGCAACAGCTGGCCCCGCACTCGGTCGAGTTCCCCCAGTACGACTGGCGCCGCTCCACCCGTCGGCACCGCTACACAGATCGACCACGACGGCGGAGCGGTAACCGGCTGCGACTTCGGCGAAAGCTCGGTCGGCGAGCCGCTGTTCGTCCCACGCACACCCACCGCCGGCGAGGACGAAGGCTGGCTGCTCCTGGTGAATCACAAGCTCGCCGAGCACCGCTCCCAGCTGGTCATCCCTCGACGCCCAGGACCTCGACCGAGGCCCAGTGGCCACCGCCTGGCTGTCGCATCACATCCCCTGGGGATTCCACGGGACCTTCACCCGCCGCGTCGCCGCCATCGGAGCACCGGTACCAAGCGCGCCGTCTCGACCGGGCCCGGGCTGACCCTAGGTGTGGTGCACCTAGGAAGTCTCGGCCTTCCGCGCCGGCCTGGCCACGGCCATCGTCCCTGTCATGCCCGTCGACTTCGATGCGGACTTCACCATGACAATCAAGCGAGGTCGGAATGGTTGACATCGGGATCTGCTCGATGCAGACGCATTACACCGTTCAGCCAGTTGACCTGGCTCGCTGGGCCGAGGCCCAGGGCTTCGATTCGGTGTTCTTCGGCGAGCACTCGCACCTCCCCGCCAAGCGCGAGTCACAGTTCCTGCTCGACGTCGAGATGCCCGACTACTTCCGGGAGATTTCGGATCCCTTTGTGTGTATGACCGCCGCCGCCGCGGTGACCGAGCGCCTCACAGTGGGCACCTCGGTATGCCTGGTGCCGGAGCACCATCCCATCTCGTTGGCGAAGACCGTGAGCTGCATCGATCTCGTTGCCAAGGGTCGCCAGGTCCTGGGAATCGGCGCCGGATGGAACGCCGAGGAGCTGCGCGACCATGGCGTCGAGCATCGCGATCGCTGGAAGATCACCCGCGAGCGGGTGCTGGCGATGCGGGAGATCTGGAACAACGAGATCGCCGAGTTCCACGGCGAGTTCGTGAATTTCGATCCGCTGTGGTGCTCGCCCAAGCCGGTCCAACCCGGCGGACCACCGGTACTGATCGGTGCGGCGGCCACCCCGCGGATCGCGCGCCACATCGTCGAGTACTGCGACGGCTGGATGCCCATGGACGGGCAGAACGACCTCGCGGCGGGCATGGCGAACATCCGCGCGGAGGCCGACCGGGTAGGCCGCCAGATCACGGATTTCGACTTCACCGCGATCACCGCCTATCAGCTGGCCGGCGTCGACGGGAGCGCCGACCGCATCGGGGAGCTCGCCGAAATGGGATTCAATCGAATTCTGCTGCTGCTCGCGCCGAGTGACCCGGACACGCAATGGGCCGAGCTCGACCGGTTCGCCGACCTGCGGCGGGCCGCCAGCTGAGCAGCAAACCGGTCGAGCTCGAGAAGCCGTCTTCCTCGCGCGGCGGCGGGACGCTCAGCCCGCCGCAGCGCGAGTTCGCCTGTGGACCCGCCCAGGCGGCTCCTCTTGGGGGCCCCTGGACAGCACCCAGAGCAGCGCCCAACCGGCCACCGCGACCAGGTGTGGGGTCTCGGCGACCAGGGTGGTCTCGCCCAGCGCAGTGTCGATGATCGCCAGTACCACCAGCAGCGCGGTGGCCGGCACGGCCAGCAGCAACGCCCCGCGCGCCCGGGACGGGCGCAGCGCGGCCGCGAGGTAGCCCACCGCGAGCGCCACGTTGAACGCACCCAGCTCACGAGCTGCGTGGGCCGGAACCAGCGCTCCGGCTTCACCGAGGATCAATGCCGGAAAGATGATCAACAGCTGCGCGGCGGCGGCGCCCACCAGGCCCCACCTGGCCAGCCGGTACACCGAGCGCACGGGCTGGCGGGCCGACTGATCGGCAAGCACAGCGGCCAACAGCTGCGTGGTGCGATCCGGCAGCGTTCGCGCTGAGGTCAGCCGAACTCTCCTGGTGAGCCGGTGCGCGGACTCCTGCCACACCGCGCAGTACGGGCAGTCCGCCAGGTGCTCGGTGATGGCCTCGGTCAGCGGCGGTTCGGACTCACCGTCCAGCTGGGCGGACAGTGCCGCGCGTGCGGCGGCACAGTCATCGTCCTCGGTCGGTTGCCCGGTTGGCGGCTCCGGTGCCCGCCTATTCCACGGGTTAGTCCATCGCATCTCGCCGCACCTCCTTCTCTGTGCGCCGCGGTGCGCCGCGCTCCAATGCCTGAATCAGATCGCCGCGCGCTCGGGCCACTCGGGAGCCTATGGTCCCCGCCGGACACTGACAGATGTCCCCCGCGTCGGCATAGGACAGCCCGAGTATCTGGGTAAGAACAAAAGCACTTCGACGATCCTCCGGTAGTTGACTCAACAGTTCTCGTACTTCGCCCTGATCATCGTCCGCGGCGGGCGCCGGCCTGTCGGTGTTGAACCCGGCGTTGAGCTCGGTGCTGAACTCCGCGACCAACGTCTCCCTGCGGCGCCGGCGGATCCGGCGGCGCAGTTCATCCATGCACACCCGCCGGGTGATGGACAGCAGCCAGGTCCGCGCCGAGGACTCCTTCCGAAAGTCGGGTAGGGCCCGGAACACCCGCAGGTAGGTCTCCTGAGCGAGATCCTCGGCGGTGTCCTCGTCCACCAGGTACGCGCACAGCGAGTACACCTCCCGCTGCGTCGCCCTGATGAACGAGGCCATCACCGAGGGCTCACCGCGGCGGGCCTGCACGGCCAGCCTGGTCAGCTCATCCATGTCACCACCGACTCAACTCCGACCTCCCCGGCTGTGCGGGGACCCCGCACAGCCGGCCTCGGCACCGCTTTTGCCCTCCATGGTGAACTCGTTCTCGATCGCTCGAGCTGAGGGCGGATCAGGACTTTCCGTTGCGGACGGCGGCTTCGATCTTGCCGCCGGTTTCCTTGTCGATGTTCTTCCAGTACTCGAACGCGCGCAGCAGGATCGGCTCACTCACCCCGCCGAGCAGGTGCCCGGCGACGTTGTTCACCAGCCGCTGGCGCTGTTCGTCGTTGAGCACCTCGCGGACCATGATGTTGGCCTGGGTGTAGTCGTCATCGTCGCGGCGCAGCGTGTAAGCCTGCCGGACCATGTCCCCGTCGGAGTACCACAGCACCTCACCGGTCCGAGTCGGGTCGGCCTTCGGGCCGCCGTAGGAGTTGGGCGCGTACACCGGGTCGGAGGCGTTGACCGTGCGACCGACGCCGTCCTTGGAGTAGCTGTGCACCTCGACCTTGGGCGTGTTCACCGGGATCTGCTTGTAGTTGACCCCGAGCCGGGCGCGGTGGGCGTCGGCGTAGGAGAAACCACGGGCGAGCAGCATCTTGTCCGGGGACAGCCCGGTGCCGGGCACCTGGTTGTTCGGCTCGAACGCGGCCTGCTCGATCTCGGTGTGGTAGTCGGTGACGTTGCGATCGAGTGTCAGCCGGCCGACGTCGATCAGCGGGTAGTCGCCGTGCGGCCACACCTTGGTCAGGTCGAACGGGTTGAACCGGTAGGTCTTCGCCTCCTCGAACGGCATGACCTGCATCTTCAGCGTCCAGCTCGGGAAGTCCCCGCGCTCGATCGTGTTGTACAGATCCCGCTGGTGGTAGTCACCGTCCACGCTGGCCAACCGGTCGGCCTCGGCCTGGGTCAGGAACTCGACGCCCTGATCTGAGATGAAGTGGTACTTGACCCAGAAGATCTCACCGGTGTCGTTGACCCAGCTGTAGGTGTGGCTGCCGTAGCCGTTCATGTGCCGCCAGGTCCTCGGGATACCCCGATCCCCCATCAGCCACGACAGCATGTGCGCCGACTCGGGCACCAGCGTCCAGAAGTCCCACTGCATGTCGTTGTCACGCAGGTTGTTCGCCAACCGCCGCTTCTGGCTGCGGATGAAGTGCTGGAACTTCAGCGGGTCCCGGATGAAGAAGATCGGCACATTGTTGCCGACGATGTCGTGGTTGCCCTCGGAGGTGTAGAACCGCAGGGCGAACCCACGCGGGTCACGCCAGGTGTCCGGGGTGCCCCGTTCGCCGGCCACCGTGGAGAACCGGATCAGCGTGTCGGTCTTGGCCCCGGGCTGGAATACCGCCGCCTTGGTGTAGGCGCTGACGTCGTTGGTGACCTCGAAGTGGCCGAACGCGCCGCCGCCCTTGGCGTGTGGCTGACGCTCCGGGATCCGCTCCCGGTTGAAGTTCGCCATCTGCTCAATCAGGTAATGATC
>DATHIT010000498.1:0-7744 GCA_035489915.1 Pseudonocardia sp.
TCCGCCACAAACGCCGAGCCTCCCCTACCGGGAGTGCTCGGCGTTTGAGGCGGTGACTGCCGTGGATCTGAATCTGCTTCCGCGGCTGAGGCGGGCGGCAGGCGCCTGCCCAGTCCACCTGGTCGAAGGCGCGATGACCGGTGACGCTGGCAACCCAGCGACCGGGTCGGCCGCGGTTAGGTGCCGCTCATCTGGCCGTGCTCGCCCTGGGGGCAACCTCCAGGGCGAGCACGGCCACATCGTCCTGCACCCCATCGCCGAACCGGGCGAGGACTTGTTGCACCGCGCCGATCAGCTCTGGCGCGGTGGTCGGGGCTAGCGCGGCGGCTAGGCCGTGCAGCCCTTCTTCCTCATAGCGCTCAGGTCCGGCGCCGACCCGGGCTTCGGTAAGTCCGTCCGTGTAGAGCAGCAGACAGTCTCCGGGCCCGAGGCGCACCGCCGCTGTGACGAACCTGGCGTCAGGCAGTGCGCCGAGGAGTTGTCCGCCGTCGGTGTGTAGGAAGGATGCGATGCCATTCGCGGCCAGCAGCAGAGCCGGGGGGTGTCCGCCGCTAGCCAGGACGACGGCCCAGCCCTCCGGGCGCGGGGTCAGCGTTGCGAAGATAACCGTGCACAGCCGAGGGGTACCTCCCGTCGTCTCTTGGTTCAGCACGGTGTTGAGGGTGCGCAGCACGGTCACGGGGTCGGGGTCGTAGGTTGCGGCGGCGCGCAGGGTGTAGCGGGTCAGCGAGGTCAGCGACGCGGCGGGAGCGCCTTTGCCGCACACGTCCCCGAGGAACATTCCCCAGCGGTTGTCCGGCAGGGGGAACAGGTCGTAGAAGTCGCCGCCAACTTCGTCCAGGGAGGCGTGGTGGTAGTGGGCGGCGACCTGCAGGCCCGGTACCTGTGGCAGGACCGGGGGCAACAGGGTGCGTTGCAGCGTGGTGGCCAGGTGCTGAACTCGTTGACGTTCGGTGTCCGCTTCTTGGCGGGCACGCAGCAACTCGCGCTCGTACGCCCGCCGGTCGCTCGCGTCGAACACAGTGGTGCGGATCAGCAGCGGCTGCCCGTCGACGCCCGTTTTGATCTTGGAGGTGACCAGCACGGGGAGCCGGCCACCGGTGGCGGTCACCAGCTCGAGCGCGATTCCCCCGATCTCGCCCTGCATGCGCAGCAGCGGAGCGAAATGGGTCTCGTGATACAGCCGCCCACCCACGGTGAGCAGGTCGGCGAAGCGGCGCTTGCCCACCACGTCCTCACGGAACCTGCCCAGCCACTCCAGCAGTGTCTGATTGATCTTCACGATCTGCCCGTCGAGCAGCGTGGACAAGTACCCGCAGGGGGCGTGTTCGTAGAGATCCTCGGCGCTGTCCTCCAGCAGTTCGGAGAACGCAACCCGGTCCGCGCGGGGGTCCGGCTCGCCCCCGCCGCCGGCCCCGGTGTCGCCGTCGGCGCCGGGCCCCCACCCCCCGCGCATGATCATGCGCGGGAGACGAACGCCGTGATCGCCTCCGCTGTCGCCTCCGGCGCGCTCAACTGCGGGCAGTGACCGGTGGCGTCCAGGGTGACCAACTGGCTGCCGGTGATCTGCTGGTGCACAAATGCCCCGACCTCCCTCGGCGCGATTACGTCCTGCGAGCACTCGATGACTAGGGTTGGCACGCTGACTTTGGCCAGGTCCGCGCGGTTGTCGGAGAGGAACGTGGCGCGGGCGAACACTCGCGCCATCGCCGGGTCGGTGCGACAGAAGCTGTTTGTCAGTTCCTGGCCCAGCTCCGGTCGCTCCGGGTTGCCCATGATGACCGGAGCCATCGCATGGGACCAGCCCAGATAGTTGCTCTCCAGCGACTCGAGCAGCTCCTCGATGTCCGCGCGGCTGAACCCACCCCGATAGTCACCCTCGTCGATGTAGCGCGGCGACGGAGTGAGCAGGATCAGCTTGGCGAACCGCTGTGGCTCCTCGACCGCGGCCAGCACGCCGATCATGGCGCTGACCGAGTGGCCAACGAACGCCACCTCCCGCAGGTCCAGCTCTCGGCAGATCCCCAGTACGTCCTGGGCGTAGCCAGCCAGGGTGGAGTACTTGTCCGGGCTCCACGCCGAAAGGTCGGACCCGCCCGCTCCGACGTGGTCGAACAACAGCACACGGAACCGCCGCGCCAGAGCAGGGACCACCAGTCGCCACAGGTTCTGGTCACAGCCGAAACCGTGCGCGAGCATCACCAACGGCCCGGACTCAGGTCCGACCACGGTTACGTTGTGCCTGGCCCATACGTCCATGCCGGATCCTCGCACCCTGCCGCTCACCTAGCCTAGCGGGCGTCGTGGTCGTGGGCGGGCATCGAAGACGCCACGGTGTCGTCGGGCTGGGCGTGCCGGCGCAGGGTTTGGGTGTCGCTCTGGGCCCGGTCGCGGCCGACCTGCAAGTCCTGTTTGACCTGGTCGTTCTCCGCCTGGGCCTTGCGGTAGCCGGAGTTGAGCATGTCGGCGGCCGCCTCGCGCCCGCCCAGCCCGAATGCCAGCGCCGAGGCCAACGCGATCGCGCCGATTAGGGCGATATAGGTGACGGTGACGATCACCGGGGCGATTCCCAGCTGGGTGAGGATCATAAAGATCGCGATCGCGATTACCAGTGCCGGAGCGGCGGCCCGCACGACCCGTCCGGTGGCAGTGTCGCCCATCGTGCGGTGTGCGAGCCCGCCGATCGCCCCGGCGAGCGCGGCGGCCACGATGAAGATCAGCAGCGCAGCGATGACATTGGGCAGGTAGCTCAGCACCAGGTTCATGAACCCGGTCAACGCCGGGATGTTGAGTGTGCCGATCGCGGAGGAGATCACGAAAAGCATGATCACCCAGAACACGACGCCCCCGACCAGCCGCGACGGCCTGCCGTCCTGGCTGACCTTCTCGACGAAGCGGCCGCCCTGGTTGGAGCTCAATCGTTGATCGAGACGAGCTTTCCGCATCAGCTTGGTGATGATCTTGTTTAGAACTTTGGCAATTAGGTAGCCGATCAGTAGCACCAAGAGCGCACCGAGCAGTTGTGGCAGGTAGTTGACGAGGTTGGTGAACCCGCTCTGCAGGCTGCCAAGGATGTCGAACCCGTTGTCGGTGGTGTTCTGGGCCGGTATTTGGGTCATCGGAGTGCCTTCCATGGTGGTGCCAGTGGTGGAGCTGTCCGGTGGGAATTCATGCCCCTGAAGTGCCCCGCCCGGTTGTTCCGGTCGGGACGACGGGTCTCATGG
Organism: Pseudonocardia sp.; assembly: GCA_035489915.1. Lineage (GTDB taxonomy): Bacteria > Actinomycetota > Actinomycetes > Mycobacteriales > Pseudonocardiaceae > Pseudonocardia. Next base: position 3,225 of record DATHIT010000498.1, read on the forward strand.
CCGCGGGCAGGACTTGGACCGGACGCGCGCGTGGGGTTGTCGTCGTGCGTGGCGGCGCGCGCGGTACGTGGAGGATTGCTGTGACACCGGTTAGCTACCCTCTGCCGCACCCCGCACACAGCTGACGGACCATTTCTGTCCAAGTTCGGCCGGGTGGACGTACAACTTTTGGACAGGTTCGGCCAGGTGGTGTACGCGCGAGACGTGGGCGACGATCAGACAGGACCAGCCGCCCCGCGATATCACGCCCTAGCCGGGCCATTTCATTGCGGCCTTTGCCCTATCGCGACGTTTTGACCTTTGCCCCGGATTTCGCCTGATCGGCCAACCCCTCGTCTCCCGCCGGTTCGGATCATGGCGGCCCCTTCTCGCGCTTGTCCAGCTTCGCCTGACTCCGGCGCCGACCGCGGGAACGCTCCCCGACCGGGCCATGTTCTGGTCCGCGCGGCCGCTGAGCGCGGCGTTCTCGCCTGGTGTAGAACGCGCCAGCACCGAACGCCACCAGCAAGACCGCGACAAAAACGATCGCAAAAAAGAGTGTGGCGCTACTCATACCGAAGGGTTGCCCGACGCTCCAATAGGTCAAACCGCGGATAGGCGATCAACATCCCCGCCGGGCAGGACGCAGGGCGGATGATCGAACTGATCCCGATGGCTGGGCCGTGGCGGGAGGAGGCGCTGCTCGCGGATCCGGTCGACACGCTCTAGTCCGTTCGGGTTGTCACCGTGGTCTGATAATCCCCTGAGCACTTGATTCCGTAGAGAGCGGAAGCGACGAAGTGGTCGCTTCGAGATCGAGGAAGGGCGGAACAAGCAGCCAGCTTCGCGCACGCGGCCCTCATTGTGTACTCAGTCAGTGAGGAAAGAAGAGCAGGTCCTCATGCTGAAGAGGTTTATAACGATTCACTAGTCTTTTAGGTTCGATCGATCAGTAGTTCCTGAGAGCAGTTTCCTAGCGCGATGATCGCCGACATCGCGCGCTTCACTGTGATCCCCTGAGGCCCTCTAAGAGGTTTATTGGCATAATGTAATTGAGTCCTTGACAGACGCGAGTCGGCCAGTCGTATCTTGGTTGTTAGCAGCGCGAACCGCTGGCTGTTGCAAACGCTCCCGGGAAAGAAGCAAGAAGGAGATCAAGAGATGTCATTTGATGACGAGCTGGAACGTTGGGGTGGCTGGGGCGACGACCACGACCACGGCCACGGCTGGGGCGACCACGGCCACGACCACGACCACTGGGGTGGCTGGGGCCGCTAGTCGGTGAGTAACGGTGGCCCGTCCGATGCGGTGTGGACGGGCCACCGTGTCAGCGCCTGATCGAAATCAGCCAGACGAACGGGGATGCCAGCGGTGTGGGAGGTAATGCGCTCCCTGGCGCGGCCCGGCTCGGCCACAGCTGACAACGTTGCTGAGGCCGCGCCGGAGATGCCGGTTCGAGACATTTTCCGGCGATTCTGGCCTGACACTCAGGGGTTGCGTGGCTGGATGGCCCTCGGGCTGCTGCTGGTGATGCTGGCGCCCGCGTCGTCCAGCGCCGAAATCTGGCTTTTCAAGGTCCTGATCGACGACGTATTGACGCCGCGGAACTTTGCGGCGTTCCCGCTGCTCGCGGCTGGGTACGTGGGTGTCGCGGTGGTTGGTGGCGCGGTGAGTTTCGCCAGCGGCTACCTGGCGGTGTGGAACGGCGAACAATTTCTGTACCGCTTGCGCAACCGCGTATTCACCCACCTGCACACACTGTCGGTGAGCTTTTTCGACGTGCGTCGCCTCGGCGATGTCCTGAGTCGGCTAACCTCGGATGTAGCGGCGATCGAGAGCCTCGTGCTGTCCGGCGTGGTGCAGACCTTTTCGACGCTGTTCCAGCTTGTCCTGTTCAGCGGTTTTCTCTTCTATTTGGACTGGCGTCTAGCACTGTTGTCGTTTGTGGTTGTTCCACTGTTCTGGATGGTCTCACGGAGTTTTTCCCGCCGTTTCAAGAAGGCGAGCCGGGAATCACGGCGACGCGCCGGGGCTATCGCCGCGGTGGCCGAAGAGAGTCTGGGTAACGCAATCCTGGTCCAGGCCTACGGGCGTCAACAGCGCGAGGCCGTTCGGTTCGCTGATCAGAGCATGGGCAGCATGCTCGCGGCGTTGGCGACCGCGCGGATCGGTGCCCTGTTCGGCCCCATGATCGACCTGATCGAGATCATCGGCGTGCTGGTCATCATCGGCGCGGGGGTGTGGCAGCTCGCGGCCGGACGGATAACCCTCGGTGGTTTACTGGTCTTTCTGATCTACCTCTCCCAGCTCTACGGTCCGGTGCGCAGCCTCGGTCAACTGTCCAACAGTGTCTTCGCCGCGGCGGCAGCCGCCGAACGCATCATCGAACTGCTCAACGAACGCCCCCTGGTGATTGCCCCGCCGCGGCCGACCCCACTGGGTCGCGCCACTGGACATGTCACCCTGCGACAGGTGAGCTTCCGCTACCCCGGAGCCCGGCGAGATGTGCTGAGTGAGGTGTCGTTCGATCTGCCGGCTGGGACGGTGACCGCGCTCGTGGGCATGAGCGGGGCGGGCAAGAGCACGCTGACCAAGTTGCTGCTACGACTTTATGACCCGACCCAGGGCAGGATCACCCTCGACGGTCACGACCTGCGCGACCTCGACCCGTACCAGTTACGCAGCCAGATCGCCATCGTCCTGCAGGAAACCTTGCTGCTGGACGGCACTGTCGCCGAGAACATCCTCGACGGACGACCGGACGCCGGGTGGGACGAGATGGTCGCCGCCGCACGGGCGGCGGACGCGCACGACTTCATTACCGAGCTCCCCGAGGGCTATCAGACCCGAGTCGGTCAACGTGGGCGGCTGCTGTCCGGCGGCCAGCGACAACGCATCACCATCGCCCGGGCGATGATCCGCGACGCGCCCTTATTGATCCTCGACGAACCCAGCGCGAGCCTGGATGCCGCCGCCGCCGATCGGGTGTTGGCGCCCCTGCAGCGACTCATGGCCGGGCGCGCCACCCTGGTGATCTCCCACAACCTGCTCACGGTGGCCTCAGCACGTCAGATCATCTATCTGGATCAGGGTCGCATCACCGAGACCGGCACCCACACCGAGCTGCTCGCCAGGGACGGCCAATACGCCCAGCTGTATCGGCTACACCAGCCAATCCAGCCCGCGCGGCGGATCAACGGAGCCCAGCCGCCAGCCGACCAGTGCGCATGACCCGGCCGGCCACGAAGCAAACCAGGCGAAAGGTGCGTCTATGAAAATCCTTTGTGTGGGCGGCGGCCCAGCCGGGCTGTACTTCGCAATCTCGGCAAAGCGCCGCGACGCCGGCCACGACATCACCGTGATCGAGCGCGACCCACCTGGCGCCACCTATGGCTGGGGGATCGTCTACTGGGACAACCTGCTCGACATGATGTTCAGCAACGATATGGAAAGCGCCCGACAGATTCGTGCCGCATCCCGGCTCTGGCAAGAGCAGGAGATCCGCCTCGGAACCCAACGCGCGTACCTACCGGGATACGGATACAGCATCGAACGGGCCGCCCTGCTCGACATCCTCACGCGCCGCGCTCAAGCCCTGGGTGTCACAGTTGAGCACAACCACCCTGTCGACAGCCTCACCGATCCGACCGGCTCGGCCGGCGGCCCCGTCCTCGCCGACGCCGATCTGGTCGTCGCCGCCGACGGCGCCGGCAGCACCGTGCGTGGTCTGCACGAAGACGGTTTCGGGACCCAGACCGAGTTCGGCAGCAATCGCTACATCTGGTTGGGCACCCCCAAGGTCTTTGACCGGTTCAGCTTCGCGTTCCAACAGACGCCGTCGGGCTGGCTGTGGTTCCACGCCTATCCCACCAGCACCCGAACCAGCACGTGCGTCATCGAATGCAGCGTGGAAACCTGGAAGGCCCACGGCTTCGACTGGCGCGACGGCCAGGACACCCTCCAGGTGCTGGAGAAGATCTTCGAATCGCATCTCGACGGCGCGAAACTGATCAGCCACTCCCGAGGTGAGGCGGCCCGCTGGCTCCGGTTTATGCAGGTCACAAACAGCGTGTGGCACCACGACAACATCGTGCTGATCGGGGACGCCGCGCACACCACCCACTTCACCATCGGCTCCGGCACCCGGCTGGCGATGATCGACGCGGTCTCCCTCGCCCAGAGCATCTACGAAAACCCGAGCCCCGCCGACGCCCAACACGTCTATGACGAGCGTCGCCGCGGCGCATTGCGCGCCGTCCAAGCATCCGCGCGTACCAGCCAAGCCTGGTTCGAAAACATCGATCCCTACCTCGACCAGGATGCGGCCGGATTTGCCTACTCCATGTCCAGTCGCCAAGGCGAACAACCGCCCTGGCGGTATCAGAAGCACCTGGCCACTCAGATCACCGTCGCTCGCGCGGCCCGTCGACACTATGACACCGCACAACGCTGGTACCGCGCCGGCAAACGCGGCGAAGCCCCCCTCGTCCACCTCCCGTCCCTCGTCACCGAACGCGATCGAGAAGCTAAGCAGCTGGGAA
>DATHIT010000499.1:0-15983 GCA_035489915.1 Pseudonocardia sp.
GCCGTGTCCGGGCGCAGCAGCGGCGCCCAGCACCTGGTCCGGGTGGCTGAGCCGTACCTGGTGCGGCTGCGCGAACGCACCGACGAGACCGCGATCCTGACCGTCCGGGTGCGCACCACCGCGCTCTGCCTGGACCGGGTCAGCCCCCGGCGGCGGCTGCCGCTGTCTTTCCAGCGCGGCGCCACCCGACCGCTGTACGGCGGCGCCGGGGCCACCGTGCTGCTGGCTTACGCGCCGGCGGCGGTGCTGGCCGAGGTGCTCGCCTCGCCGATGCCGCCGACGACCGCGCGGACCCCCACGGCGGCCACTCTGCCCGGGGTGCTGGGCACCATCCGGGAGCGGGGCTACGCGGTGAGCAGCTCGGAGCTGGACCCGCAGATGACCAGTGTGGCCGCGCCGGTGTTCCGGGCCGGGGTGTGCGTGTGCGGGCTCAGCATCGCCGGCACCGAGCGGTCGTTGCGCGGGCGGCGGCTGGCCGGTTGCGTCGAGGCGGTCCGCCAGGAGGCCGAGGCGCTGAGCACCCGGTTGACCAAGGGCTCGACCAAGGCCTCGTGGACACCGGAGGAGGAGACGTGACGCAGCGGCGGATCACCGCCGCCCGAGGCGGCGACAAGCGCTGCCGGGGCTGGCGGCAGGAGGCCCTGCTGCGCATGTTGGAGAACGTCCTGGAAGTCGGCGAACGGCCGGAGGACCTGGTGGTCTACGCCTCGCTGGGCAAGGCGGCCAGGGACTGGGGTTCGTTCGACGCGATCGTCGAGGCACTCACCACGATGACCGAGGACCAGACGCTGGTGCTGCAGTCCGGCCGCCCGGTGGGGCTGTTCCGCACCGGCCCGGAATCGCCGCTGGTGGTGTCCGCGGTGAACAACATGGTGGGCAGCTGGCAGACCGCCGACCGGTTCTACCGGCTGATGGCCGACGGGATGACCATGTGGGGCGGGCTGACCGCCGGCGCGTGGCAGTACATCGGCCGCCAGGGCGTGCTGCAGGGCACCTACGAGCTACTGCGGTGTGTGGCCGAGGAGCACTTCGGCGGCCGCTACCAGGGGCGCTGGCTGCTCACCTCCGGGCTGGGCGGGATGGGTTCGGCGCAGCCGCTGGCCGCCCGGCTGGCCGGGGTCACCAGCCTCACCGTGGAGGCGGACCCGGCCAAGGTGGCCAAGGCGCGCGCCGCCGGGCTGCTGCGCGCCGCGGTGACCACGCTGGACGACGCACTCGCCGAGGTGGACCGGGCCAGGGAGGCGGGGGAGCCGGCGGCGGTGGCGCTGCTGGGCAACGCCGCCGAGGTCTACCCGGAGCTGGTCGCTCGCGGCGTCACCCCGGACGTGGTCACCGACCTGACCGCCGCGCACGACCTGCGCTACGGCTACGTCCCGCCGGGGCTGTCCATGGACGACTGGCGGGCGCTGCGGGATACCGACCCGGAGCGGGTGGAGCAGCTGGCCCTGCGCGGGATCCTCGACGAGGTACGCGCCATGCTGGCCTTCCAAGCCCGCGGCGCGGTGGTGTTCGAGAACGGCAACAACATCCGCACCCATGCCCTGGCCGGCGGCGTCGCCGAGGCGTTCGAGGTCCGCGGCTTCATGGAGCGCTACCTGCGGCCGCTGTTCTGCCGGGGCATCGGGCCGTTCCGCTGGGTGGCGCTCAGCGGCGACCCCGCCGACATCGAGAAGATCGACGCCCTGGTGCCCACCCTGGTGCCGGAGCGCCAGGAGGTGGCCCGCTGGCTGGCCCTGGCCGCCGCGCACGTGCCCCCGCAGGGACTGCCGGCGCGCAGCTGCTGGCTCGGCCACGGGGAGCGGGCCCGAGTGGCCGTCGCGGTGAACGAGCTGGTCGCCGCCGGGGAGTTGGCCGCCCCGGTGCTGTTCACCCGCGACCACCTGGACGCGGCCGGGATGACCCACCCGGGCATCGGCACCGAGCAGATGCGTGACGGCAGCGACGGGATCAGCGACTGGCCGATCCTGGACGCGCTGCTGCTCTGCTCGGCCGGCGCCGATCTGGTCGCGGTGCACGCCGGAGGCGGTGGCTACACCGGGCACATGCAGAGCGCCGGGGTGTCCATCGTGGCCGACGGCACCCCGTCCGCCCAGGTCAGACTGGCGCGGGGGCTGAACGCGGACACCGGCCTCGGCGTCATGCGCTACGCCGCCGCCGGCTATGAGACCGCCACGAAGATCGCCGCCGGCGAGGACTGGATTGACCCGAGGATGTGGAGCCGGACATGCGAGAGCTGACCCAGCAGGACGCCGTCGACGCCGCCGTGGGCGGCGGGTTCTTCGCCGCCGGCGGCGGCGGGTGGGCGCACCACGGCGAGCTGATGGGCTCGCTGGCCACCACGGTCGGCACCCCCGTGCTGGCCAGCGTGGACGAGCTGCCGCCCGACTCCTGGGTGGCCACGGTGACCGCCATCGGCGCGCCGGCCTCGCCGCACTGGGAGATCCGCCCGCTGGACTACGTGGCCGCGCTGCGCCGGCTCACCGAGGCCACCGAGCGCCCGATCGCCGCCGTGATGACCGCGCAGAACGGCTACTCCACCAGCCTCAACGGGTGGATCCAGTCGGCCATCACCGGCGTCAAGGTGCTGGACGCGGCCGGTGACGTGCGCGCCCACCCCACCGGCAAACTGGGCTCACTGGGCCTGACCACCCGACCCGGCTACGAAACTATCCAGGTGGTCGCCGGGGGCAACCGCGAGCGGCACGGTTACTTCGAGGCGGTGCTCCGGGGCAGCGTCACCACCTGCGACGACGTACTGCGCGACATCAGCGTGCGGACCGGCGGGTTCATCGCGGCGGCGCGCAACCCGGTGGAGCTGGGCTGGGTGCGGGACAACGCCGCGCTGGGCTCCATCTCGCTGGCCATCGAGCTCGGCCGGGACATCCGCGTCAGCCAGCCCGACGGGCCGAGAGCGGTGATCGAGGCGGTATGCGGCCGGGTCGGCGGGAAGATCGTCGCTGAGGGGCCCGCCCGGTTCGCCGTGCCGCTGCGCACCGAGGGTGGCTTCGACCACGGCACCCTCGGCGTGGCCGACGTGACCGTGCCGTTCCTGAACGAGTTCATGGCGGTGGACTCCGGCGGCCAGCGGCTGTCCAGCTACCCGGACACCATCGCCCTGCTCAGCCTGGACACCGGGTTGCCCATGGCGGTGAAGGACCTGGCCGACGGTATGCCGGTCGCCGTGGTGGTGGCCGCCGCCGACGGCCTCCCGGTGGCCAGCAGCGCGCGGGATGAGCTGGCGCTGCGCGAGGTCGAGCAGATCATGGACATCGAGCTGGTCCGCTACCTCGGTAAGGCCGTGGCGTGACTTCCGAGACCGCGCCGGTACTTTCGGCGGCCCAACACGACGGCGCGGCGCACACCGCCGCGCACACCGTGGTGCTCACCGGCAACGACCTCACCGTGGACCAGGTGGTGGCGGTGGCCCGGCACCGCGCCACAGTCGCGGTGTCCCCGGACGCGCTGCGCCAGGTGGTGCTGGCCAGGGAGGTGGTGGAGCGGGTGCTGGCCCGCGACGAGCCGGTCTACGGGCTCAACACAGGGCTGGGTTCGTTCGCGCAGTACCGCATCTCGCAGGACCAGATGCGCCGGTTCTCCTTCTCCGTGGTGGCCGACCAGACACTCAGCTACGGGCGGCTGCTGTCCACCGAGGTGGTCAGGGCGATGATGCTGACCAGGGCGAACGGCATGGCCAAGGCCGGCGTCGGGGTGCGCCGCGAGCTGGTGCTGCTGCTGGTCGAGGCGCTAAACCGGGGGGTGCACCCGCTGGTGCGGGAGCTGGGCTCGGTCGGGGAGAGCGACCTGGCGGAGATGGCCGAGATCGGCAAGGTGCTGATCGGGGTGGGCCGCGCGGAGTGGCACGGCACGGTGCTGCCCGGTGCCGAGGCGCTGGCCAAGGCCGGGTTGGCGCCGATCGAGCTGGCCCCCAAGGAGGCGCTGGCGCTGATCAGCGCGAACGGGCTCACCCTCGGGCGCGGCGCGCTGGTGCTCAACGACGCGGCCGACCTCGCCGACGCACTGCAGATCGCCGCCGCGCTGTCCCTGGAGGGCTTCGCCGGCAACCTGTCGGTGATCCATCCCGGCTCGGCCCGGCTGTCCCCGCAGATCGGGCCGAACACCGCGGCCGCCCGGCTGCGCCAGCTGTTGGACGGTTCTTACCTGTGGCACCCGAACGCTGCCCGCAACCTGCAGGACCCGCTGTCCTTCCGGTGCGCCCCGCGCATCCACGGCGCGTTCTACGACGCGCTGGCCTACGTGCGCGGCGAGATGGAGAGCGAGCTCAACGCGGCCAACGACAACCCGGCGGTGCTGATCGAGGAGGAGTTGATCGTCTCCGGCGGGAACTTCGACATGTCCGCGCTGGCCATGGCCTTCGACCTGGTCCGGCTGGCCATCGCGAACTCGGTGAAGGTGGCCAACGAGCGGGTACAGAAGCTGCTCTGGCGGGAGTTCAGTGGGCTGCCCAGCGCGCTGGCCACCGAGGAGGGGGTGACCAACGGGCTCAAGCAGATCGGCCGCACCTGCGCCTCGATCGCCGCCGAGGCCCGGTCGCTGGCCAACCCGGTGTCCCTGGACTACGTGGGCCAGCTGGCCGAGGGCGTGGAGGACTACGCCAGCATGGCCCCCAGCTCGGTCCGCAAGACCAGCGAGCTCGTCGCGCTGACCCATGCCATGGTGATGTACGAGCTCATCGTGGCCGGGCAGGCCATCCAGGTCGGGCAGCGCGGCCCGCTCGGTCAGGGCACCGAGGCGGCACTGCGGGTGCTGCGCCGGCACGTCCCGGTGCTCACCGATGAGACCCGGTGGGCTCCTGATCTGGAGGGATTCATGGAGCTCATCGCCAACGGCCGGCTCAGTGAACTGGTCGCCCGGCGGGCCGGCGAGCGCCAGCCGCTGTCCGAGGCGCGCCCGCCCGGTGTGCTGGCCGACGCCGAGGTCCGCGAGATCGAACGATCTGAAGATCCCACCGAGGCTGCCGAGACGGCCGGCCGGCCGCTGCCGGACCGGGTCTGACATGGCCGCCACCGACCTGGGCGCGCTGGCGCCGGACACCGAGCGGCTGGCCGCCGACCTGGCCGCGCTGGCCGCCTACCGCGACCCGGACGCCCCGGGGTGGACCCGGGCGGTGTTCACCGACCCGTACCGGGCCGAGCGGGACTGGGTGCGCGACCGGATGCGCGACGCCGGGCTGGAGGTGCGGGTGGACGCGGCGGGCAACGTGATCGGCCGGCTGGCCGGCACCTCGCCGTCGGCGCCGCCGCTGGTCACCGGCTCGCACACGGACACCGTGCACGGCGGGGGGCGGTTCGACGGGGTAGTCGGCGTGCTCGGCGGCATCGAGGTGGCCCGCCGGCTGCGGGAGACCGGCACCCGGCTCACCCGCGACCTGTACGTGATCGACTTCCTGGGTGAGGAGGCGAACACCTTCGGCATCAGCTGCCTGGGCAGTCGAGCCATCGCCGGCGCGCTCACCGGTTCGCACCTGGACCGCCGCGACGCCGACGGTCGGCGGATGGGCGACGTGATGGCCGGCTTCGGCGCCGACCCGGACGGCGCGCTGCGGCAGGCATGGGCGGCCGGCGGGGTACACGCCTACCTGGAGCTGCACATCGAGCAGGGCCCGGTGCTGGAGCGCCAGGGGATGCCGCTGGGCGTGGTCACCGCGATCGCCGGCATCGAGCGGCTGCTGGTCACCTTCGACGGGCGCGCCGACCACGCCGGCACCACCCCGATGACCGAGCGGCGGGACGCGCTGGCCGCGGCCGCCCAGGCGGTGCTCACCATCGAACGCACCGCCTGCGGCGCCCCCGTGCACGCGGTGTCCACCACCGGGCGGATCGAGTCGCTGCCCGGCGCGTTCAACGTGGTGCCCGAGCGGGCCCGACTGTGGGCCGAGCTGCGCAGCGTGGACGCCGGCTGGCTGAGCGGGGTGAAGGGCGCGCTGGCATCGCGGATCGCCACCGAGGCCGCGGCGCGGGGCGTCGAGGCGGCCATCGAGTGGCTCACCGACCAGGACCCGGTGCCGACCACCCGGTCGGTGCAAGATCAGATCGCGCACACCGCCGACGAACTGGGCATCCGCTGGACCCCGATCCCCAGCGGAGCCGGCCACGACGCCGCGCACATGACCCCGCTCGGACCGCTCGGCATGATCTTCGTCCCGTCCCGGGGCGGCCGCAGCCACGTCCCCGAAGAGTGGACCGAACTCGCCCAAATCGCCGTCGGCGTCCACACCCTAGCCGCCACCCTGGCCAACCTGGACGCCGCCGACTAGTCGCACCGCGCCCCCCGCCGCGCCCCCGCCCCCACGCCGCGCCCCCGCCCCCACGCCGACTTGTCGCGTCTTTTTCGAACGACAGGTGGCTCTTGTCGTGTCTTTCTCGAACGACAAGTGGGCGTGGGGGCGCCGGGGGTGCGGCGGGGTGGTCGGGGTGCGGGTCAGGGTGGGGCGGGGGTGCGGCGGTGCGGGTCTAGCGCTCGGCGGCGGCTTTGCGGCGGGCGCGCAGTGCCCGGACCCGGCCTCGGCTGGCGCAGGCGGGGGAGGGGCACCAGCGCCGCCGACCGGTCGGGTCCAGGAACACCCACCGGCAGTCCTGTTCGGCGCAGCTGACCAGCTGATCCCGCTCCGCTCCGGTGAGCTGCTCCAGCGCTTGGCGGGCGATGCGGGCGAGCGCCTCGTCGCTACTGACCGGGGGCTCGCGGCGCAGTTGACCGTCGACCAGCCGCAGCTGCGAAGCGCCGGCGGCCCACCGCTGCGCGGCGGCCACCGCCTCGACGGGCGCCGGGGTGCCGGAGACGGCAGCCATCGCCAGGCTCCGCAGAGTCTCCCGGAGCTCCCTGGCACCCGCCAGGTCCGCTGCCGAAGGCGGCTGAGACGGGGTCAACTGGCATCGGGCCAGCCACTCGGCCAGCCGCGCCGGCGAGGTCAACCGCTCGACCGGCCGCGCGCCGAAGCTCCGACCCCGGGTGGCCAGCAGGTCCAGCCAGGTGGCGCCGCCGTCGAAGCGAAAGTCCAGCCCGGTGCTCACCGGAAAATGGTAACGCCTCAGCCGTTACATCTGTAGGTTTGGCGGATGTCAGGACACAACGACGGAGGGGACTGGGACACGATGGACGCCAAGGACTCGGGGTTGCGGCCGGCCACGCTGGACCGGGAAGCGGGCTACCAGCTGCTCGACCAGCTGCAGGATGAGCAGACCCTGCAAGGCTGGTCGGGGATGCTGGAGCGGGAGGTCCCCGGCTTCGCCGACTGGGTGATCACCGCGCTGTTCGGCGGCACCTACCAGCGCGACGGGCTGAGCCTGCGCGATCGCCAGCTGGTGAACCTGGCCACGCTGGCCACCCTCGGCGGAGTCGACCCCCAGCTGACCGGCCACGTGAAGACCAGCGTCCGGATCGGGATGAGCCGTGAGGAGATCCTCGAGGTGTTCGTCCACCTGGCGCCCTACATCGGCATGCCCAAGACGCTGGCCGGGTTGCGGGTGGCTACCGCCGCGCTCGCCGAGGAAGCCTGAGGATGAGCGACGGCGTCGTCCGGACGGTCCTTGGCGACCTACCGGCGACCAGCTCGGCGTCCGCGACGCGCATGACCACCTGTTCCTGAGCAGCCAGCTGCTGCCCGGTCAGGAACTCGACGACCCGGACGCGGCCACCGCCGAGCTGGCCGCGTTCGGCGCGGCGGGCGGGCAGGCCGTGGTCGCAGCACGCCCGCCAGGTGATGACCGCTGCATATCGGCGGGGACACCACCACCTCGGCCGGCGTCCGAGGCTCAGCTGTTGGGATCGATGCCACGCTTGCGCAGCGAGTCGCTGGTGTACTCGTTGCATCCGGATTGCCTGGTGTCCCGCTGGCAGCGCTGGAACATCTGCTTTTCATTGCTGTTCATCGCGCGCAGGCCGCCGGCGCCATTGCGATTGCCGTTTCCAGTGCCAGCGCGATTGTCATTGGCGTTGCCAACTTCATGACCATTACCGCTGCGTCGGTTTTCGTTGCCGCCCCCGTCCGGCCCTTGGGTCACCGTGGTGGTGACGGGCGCCTGGGTGACCGTGGCCGGCGCTTGGGCCACGGTGGTCGGCACGACGACCGTGGTCGTCGTCGAGCCGGAGTCGGTGCCTGAGTCCGCCGACGCTGAGCTCGAATCAGTCGGGGACGCCGACTCGGAGGCCGGGGTTGCTGTCGAGCCGCCGTTATTGCAACCGGCCAGCAGCACGATCAGCCCACCGACTACCAGCAGCGAGCCCTTGTGAAGTCTCATGTATCCCCCAACGCGTACGTTGGAAAATGGACGCGGTATTCACACGAAGACCACCGTCGGATACTGATAAACGCCTGATCCTGAGATTTTGCTTTTCCGAGCGATGTTTGCTTCCCATTTTGCCGGCCCGTCGGATCGCGTTATCACCCGACATTTGGCGGCGTCCACCGGCCGGATCCCAGCGAGCGGAGACGGGCACCGGGCGAGCGATTCACACCGGCGGTTCGCCCAAAACGTGCGACGCTGGAGGCAGGATTCGACCGGTGCGCCGGCCGGGGACGCGGATGGGGGCGAGCATGCGGGTCTGGGGTGCCATCGTGGTGGGGATTATCTGCGTGCTGATCGGCGGGCTGTGGTTCCTGCAGGGCGTGGGCGTGGTCGGCGGCAGTTTCATGACCGGCAGCAAGCTCTGGTTGTTCATCGGCGTGGTCGTGGTGCTCGCCGGGATCGCCTTGCTGCGCACCGGCTTCCGGGCCCGCCGCCGGGGAGCGACCGGAAACCAGAGCTGACCCGGCGGCCGGACCGACCGCCGGGTCCCACGCCCTAGTGGATGTGTGACTGGTAGTTGTGGCTGTCGTCGTACTGGCTGTCGTTGTGTGAGTTCAACGAGTCGTGGCTGTCCTCGCGTGAGGCGTCCTCGTAGCTGCTGTGCTGGCTGGTGTCCGCCTCGTGCTGGTCGGCGTAGCTGTTCGCGTGTCCGTCCGGGCCGGCGGCGTTGACCGAGGTGGCTCCGTCGCCGGAGTTGCGCACGTCGGTGCGGGTGTCGCTCTCCGTGCTGCTGCCGAGGGCGTTGCCGCCGATGGACAGCGACCCGCCGTCGCCGAACTTGCTGTCGCCCAGGTCGGCGGTGTTCGCCGCCCCGGTGCCGAACGCGGTGGTGTTGTCGTCGCCGGTGACCGCGTGGAGGTTCTCGCCGATGACGTTCCCGTTGCCCGGGGTGATCGTGCTGCCCAGGATGTCCCCGTGGGTGGCCACGGCGCCGTCCCCGGAGGCCACCACGGGGTCCATGTCCAGGTGCTGGTCGAAGTCGCCGCCGTCGGTGTCGATTTTCTGGTGGACCGAGTTGTCGATGATCGTCTCGCGGTGCACGACGGTCTCGTAGTTGTTGATGTAGTGCTTCAGATAGTGCGAGCCACCGCCGTGGTGGTCGTCGTCGTGGTCGTGGTCACGCGACGGGGACGGCAGGTGGAACTCTTTGTCCGCATGCGCGGGTGCGCAGTCGGCCGCGAGACAGAGCGCGTCGTGCACGTCTCCGCTGGAGAGGTTGGGAAAGCCGTACCGCGAGGCGTACCCGTCAGGATCGGACGTGAACTGGGCGCGCGCGTCTGGGTCGCCGAGCAGCTTCATGATCCAATCGAGGAGCGAGGGCGACGTCGAGGTGGTCATGACGCGTTCTCCTGGTGGGTTAGCCGGCCGTGACTACCGGTGTTGCGTGTGTTGCCGGACACGCTAGGCGCTGCAATCACGCACAAGATCGTGAAACGATCGACTAGGTGACGCCCGACCAGGTGGATCGCCGGGAAGGCAACCCGCGAGAGTGATCGTGCCGAACAAGGCTGAGCCTGGCTGAGATCCGCGAGGTTCGGCGCGTTCTCAGCATTCTGAAGATCGCCTCACGGACTGATATAGGCGGCGCTACCTGCTGATTCAGCTCAGGAAAGCGTTGCTTTATGGCGCAACTAGCTGAGACAGCGGGGATTCCCACGCGAAACCTGAGTAGCCAGGCTTCGTTGGAGGACCCGTCACCGGCCGATCAACTGGCCAGACGGGGCCATCTCCCCGCCGACGCTCAATCGGTGTTCTCAGGAAGGATCCGAATTCCGGCGAGCGCGGTGACTGTTGCCAGTATTCGGACGGGGGGCGAATGACGCTTGCAACTGATTCACCCGGTCGGCATTCGGTGGCGCCGGGCCACGAGCAGGATCTGTTTGACACGGACGAGCATGGCGGTCGCGGGCCCGATTTTGCGGCAATTCGCGGGAGTGCCGAGTTCGCGCTGTTGCGCCGGCGATCTCGTCGGTTCATCTTTCCGGTGAGCGCGCTGGCCATGGCCTGGTACATGACCTTCGTGCTACTCGCCGCCTATGACCATCCATTCATGTCTATCCAGGTCCTGGGCTTGATCAACATGGGCATTGTGCTGGGGTTGGCCCAGTTCCTCAGCACCGTGGTGATCATGCTGCTCTACTGCCGGTACGCCAAACGCCAGTTGGACCCGGCGCTGGAGGCGGTCCGGGCCAGGGCGGGCAGGGCGTCATGACCGGTGCGCATGTGCTGAACATGGCGGCAGCTGCCACCGCGCCATCCACAACCGCGGTAGGCGCTAACCCGATGCTGAACCTCGGGATGTTCGTCGGATTCGTCGCCGTCACCCTCTACGTCGTCCACCGGGTGAGCAGCGGCAATACCACCACCAGCAGCTACTACGCCGCCGGGGGCGAATTCACCGGTGGCCAGAACGGGATCGCGCTGTCCGGGGACTTCTTGTCGGCGGCGTCCTTCCTGGGCATCGCCGGCATGATCGCGGTGCACGGCTACGACGGCTTCGTGTACTCGGTCGGGTGGGTGGTGGCCTGGCTGGTCGGGCTGCTGCTGATCGGCGAGATGCTGCGCAACACCGGCCGGTTCACCATGGGCGACGTACTGGCCTACCGGATGCGCCAGCGCCCGGTCCGGGTCGCGGCGGCCGCCTCGACGCTGCTGATCTCCTACTTCTACCTGCTCGCCCAGATCGCCGGCGCCGGTGGCCTGGTCTCATTGCTGCTGAACATCACCAGCAAGCTGGGCCAGTCGCTCGCCATCGTGGTAGCTGGCGCGATCATGATCCTCTACGTGCTGATCGGCGGGATGAAGGGCACCACCTGGGTGCAGATCATCAAGGCCACCCTGCTGCTGCTCTGCATGGCCCTGATCACGGTCTTCCTACTGGGCCGGTTCGGCTTCGACCTCTCCGACATCCTCGGGCAGGCCACCCAACACAACAGCCTGGCCGGCGCGATCCTCGCCCCGGGCACCCTCTACGGCAAGAACGAACTCGACTTCGTGTCCCTGGCGCTCGCCCTGGTGCTGGGCATCTGCAGCCTCCCGCACGTGCTGATGCGGTTCTACACGGTGCCCAACGCCAGGCAGGTCCGGCGCTCGCTGGTCTGGGCTATCTGGTCGATGGTCGGCTTCTATTTCTGCACACTGATCGTCGGGTACAGCGCGACCGCACTGGTCGGCTCGGACGCCATCCTGCACGCCCCCGGCAAGGAGAACTCGGCGGCGCCGCTGCTGGCCTACGCGGTCGGCGGTCCGGTGCTGCTCGGCCTGGTGTCCGCGGTCGCGTTCGCCACCATCCTCGCGGTGGTGGCCGGGCTCACCCTGACCGCGTCGGTGTCCTTCGCGCACGACGTGTACGCCAACATCATCAAGCGCGGTGACGCCGAGCCGCGCAAGGAAGTCCGGGTCGCCCGGCTCACCGCGGTCACCATGGGCGTGCTGGCCATCCTCGGCGGCATCCTGGTGAACGGGAAGAACGTGGCCTTCCTGGTCGCGCTGGCGCTGGCGCTGGCCGCGTCGGCGAACCTGTCCACCCTGCTGTACTCGCTGTTCTGGCGGCGGTTCAACACAGCGGGCGCGCTGGCCGGCATCTACAGCGGGCTCGGGTCCTGCATGCTGTTGATCGTCTTGTCCCCGGTGGTGTCCGGCAGCCCGGACGCGATCTTCCCGAACATGGACTTCCACGTGTTCCCGCTGAGCAACCCGGGCATCGTGTCGATCCCGTTGTCCTTCATCTGCGGCTTCGTCGCCACGTTAGTCGGGTCCCGGGCGGACCCGGCGAAGCAGACCGAGATGGAGGTTCGGGCGCTCACCGGGATCGGCTCGGGCCTGCCGACCTGACCACAGATCGTCCAGAACCGTCAGCTCGGCCGGCCCCACTGGGTCGGCTGAGCTGACGAAATGCTGAGTTGCTCGGTTGCCGAGTAGTGACCCAGTGCATAGTTTGCCGAGCAGGACTGATCGGCGCGGGGTTGCGCCGGAAGAAGGAGGAGCGGCTTCATGCCCGCTGCTGGGTTCCTAGATCGTTCACGGATCGTCGCGCCGCCTGGCTGGAGCCGCTGGCTGATTCCGCCGGCCGCGTTGTCGATCCACCTGGCCATCGGTCAGGCCTACGCCTGGAGCGTGTTCAAGGATCCGTTGAGCGCGACCATGCTCAAGGGTTCGAGCTGGTCGGGAACGCTGAGCGCGCTGCCGTTCACCCTGGGCATCGTGATGCTGGGGGTGTCCGCCGCGCTGTTCGGTACCGCGGTGGATCACCGAGGGCCGCGCTGGGCGATGGTGGTGGCCACGGCGTGTTTCTCGGCCGGCTTCCTGATCTCCGCGGCGGGTGTGGCCCTCGGTCAGTTCTGGCTGGTGATCGTCGGCTACGGGTTCGTCGGCGGTATCGGGCTGGGCATCGGGTACATCTCGCCGGTGTCCACCTTGATCAAGTGGTTTCCGGACCGGCCGGGGATGGCCACCGGGATCGCCATCATGGGCTTCGGCGGCGGCGCACTGATCGCCTCCCCGTGGTCGA
The DNA here is from genome assembly GCA_035489915.1 of Pseudonocardia sp. Taxonomy (GTDB): domain Bacteria; phylum Actinomycetota; class Actinomycetes; order Mycobacteriales; family Pseudonocardiaceae; genus Pseudonocardia. The sequence goes on from DATHIT010000499.1 coordinate 12,814, forward strand.
GCTCAATGCTCAGCGCGTTCGGCGCGACCGGGCCGAACGCGGCACCGGGCGGGATCGCCAAGACCTTTCTGATCATGGGGATCGGCTACGCGATCTTCATGTCGATGGGTTGGCTGTTGATCCGGGTACCCGCCGACGGGTGGCGCCCAGCCGGCTGGGACCCCGCCTCGGTGCGCGAGCGGCCGCTGGTCAGCACAGCGAACGTGTCGGCCAAAAACGCGGTCAAGACCCCGCAGTTCTGGTTGCTCTGGGTGGTGCTCTGCTTCAACGTGACCGCGGGCATCGGCATCCTGGAGCGGGCCGCGCCGCTCTACCAGGACTTTTTCCGGGATGAGGCGCCGGCGAAGACGCTGGCCACGATCGCCGCCGGGTTCGTCGCGATTCTGTCGCTGGCGAACATGCTGGGCCGGTTCGTCTGGTCGAGCACCTCCGACCTGATCGGGCGCAAGAACATCTACCGGATCTACCTGGGTGTCGGGGCGGTGCTGTACCTGGTGCTGCTGTTCGTGGGCAACGTCAACAAGGCGCTGTTCCTGATCTGCGCGATGCTGATCCTGTCCTTCTACGGCGCTGGGTTCGCCACCGTGCCGGCGTACCTGCGGGACCTGTTCGGCACCTACGAGGTAGGCGCCATCCACGGCCGGCTGCTGACCGCATGGTCGGTCGCCGGGGTACTCGGCCCGATCATCGTGGACGCCCTGGCCGACCGGCAGAAGGCGGCGGGGTTGTCCGGCCCGGTGCTCTACACCTTCTCCTTCGACATCATGATCGCGCTGCTGATCGTCGGGTTCATCTGCAACGAGCTGATCAAACCCGTCGATCCCAAGTTCCACGAACCAGTCAGCGGAAACCTCGCCTCGGCCGGAAGGGCGGAGTAGCACATGTCGGAGAGCACCCCGGAGGCCACCTCGCCCGTCCGGCTAGTCGTGACCGCGATCGCCTGGCTCTGGGTACTGGTCCCGTTCCTCTACGGAGTCTGGCAGCTGCTGATCAAGGTGGTGCCGCTGTTCAGCCGCTGACGCACTGATCAGCAGCGGCGGGCCCGGGCCAGCCAGGCGAGCAGGTCGGCGGGCCCGGTGGCGGGTAGGCCGAGGTTGGCCCGGTCTTCGTCGTTGGGGATGGCCCGGTACCGGCTGGGCGTGACCTCCTCGAGCACCCAACCGGGGTCGCGGAACGCCGCCCGGATGGCCGCCTCGCTGATCCTCGGCCCGAACCCGGGCTCGACGTCGGAGAGCGCGAGTACGTGCACCACCGCGCCCGGCCCGGTGGCGGCGTACAGCGAGCGCACGTAGCGGACCTGGTCGCCGGCGTCGAACACGTGGAACAGCGCGCTGTCCACCACCGTGTCGAAGCCGCGCAGCCCGTCCAGCCGCAGCGCGTCGGCCACCGCGAACCGCGCCGACACACCGTGGCGCAGCGCGTTCTCCCTGGCCTGCTCGACCGCGGCCGGAGCGAAGTCCACCCCGAGCACGTCGTAACCCAGCCGGGCCAGGTGGATGGTGTGCTCGCCGGACCCGCACCCGACGTCGAGCACCGAGCCGCCGATCAACCCGGCCCGCTCCAGCTCGACGATCGCCGGCTGCGGCTCACCGATCACCCACGGCGCGGACCGGCGCAGGTACGCATCCTGAAATACGGACTGGCGGACGGTGTCCATCGGCGCTCCTCGCGGGCTCGGTAACCAGGTCACCAGCGTGGAACATCAACCACAGTTGAGGTCAACCCCCGGGTCAGCCGGGTTTGGCGGCGGGCGGTGGAATGTTGATGGGGATCTCGCCGCCAAGGCGGTACCCGGGGGCGAGCTCGAGGTCGTCACCGCTCCAGAACCGCCCGGGGTCGTAGTAGCTCGGCCTCCGGTCGCCGGGGAGCAGGCCCATCAACTGGTAGGTCAGCGCGACGACCTCGGCGCAGTATGCGGTCTCCAACTCGGCGCTCTCCGCCGGTGTACGCGGTCGACGGGCGAGCCGGGGCAGCCGAGCGCGCCCGGGCAGCCAGCGCGCGCCAGGCGACCGGTCGCGATCGGACAGCTCGAGGCGGGGCAACCGGCCGGGCCGGGGCAGCCGGCCGAGAACCCACCGGGAGGCCATCCGAGTGGTGGTCGGGAAGGGGGTGCCGTCCAGCCGCGCGATCGCGCGCAGCACTCCGTCCTCCATCTCCCGGCTGATCGGGGTGTCCAGCTGCCGTAGCCAACCGCGCTGGCCGTACCGGTTCGCCCACACGACGGCCGCGTCCCGCAGGTCGTGCAGCTGCACCCCGCGCTGGTGCGTGCCGGTCCACATGTCCGGCAGTGATCGGCCCAGCTCGGCGTGCCACATCAGCGGCGGGAGGTCGTCCAGCACCACCGACATTCCGACATGGTTGACCGGGCTGTTCGTGGTGACGCGGATCGCCCGGTCGGCCACCGAGCTGCCGCGGAACAGCCAGATGTCGCCGGTGCGGGTGAGTTCGAGCGCCGCGTCGAGCTCGATGGGGGTGCTGGGCACGGCGGCCAGGATAGATCGTTCTACTCTGCGCGCCATGCGCTGGTGGAAAGTAGTCGGGTTGGCCGGGCTGGCCGGGGTCGCCGCGACGGGTGTGGTGCTCGCCCGGTCGGAGCGGCAGCGGCGGGCCTACACGCCGGAAGAGATCAGGGACCGTTTGCACGAGCGGGCCGCTCAGGTTGGCCGCGAGGAGCCGGCGGACGGCTAGTCGGCCAGGACAGCCTGCCCTAACAGCATCACAGGCTGGCGTAGCCAATCTGGCCGAAGGTCGTTGGTTTTGGTGAGACCTTGGACCAACGTCGGCCGAGGCGTGCGATGGAGGGACTGCATCGTGGAACCTGTGCTTGAGGGTGTCGACTCCCGGGCTAGGAGCCTATGGGGAAGGCATACCGTGAAGCTGCGGCACACGCTGGCCGAGCGGGACATGTTTTCCGACGAGTCCCTGGCCAACCTGATCGAGACGATCGAGCCCAGGCACATGGACATCAGCACCATGGATGACGATGTGTCGACCTGGGGGCACTGTGACCGCGCCGGCTTGCCCGGGGCCCGTGTGCTGGAGGCCGTCCGGGGCGGCCGCATCTGGATCAACATGATGGCGATCGAGAAGGTCGATCCCCGGTTCGCCGAAGTGCTCGAGGCGATGTACACCGAGCTGGAAGACGCGTTGCCGGAGTTCAGGACCTTCAA
>DATHIT010000500.1:0-5241 GCA_035489915.1 Pseudonocardia sp.
ACGGCCCGCCGCCGGCCGGGCGCTGGCGTCGGGTGGCGTCCGCCGCGCTGGCCAAGTTCGGCCCGGACGGCGCCCGGCTGCCGGTGCCGCCCGCGCCCTTCGACGTGCTGGTCGAGGTACGCCTGCCAGGAACCGAGCCGCCGCTGCCCGGGTCCGCGCTGTCCGGGTCCGGGCTGGCCGAGCCGGTGCGGCGGCGTCTGCGCGAGGCGCTCGGGCCGGCCACAGCCGATCCGGCGCGCTCCGCCGTACTGGCTGGGCTGGAGTACAGCGTCTTGCCCGGGTCTGGCGCGGCGTGCGCGGTCGGGCTGATCCGGCGGCACGAGGACCTCAGCCCAGCGGAGTTCACCGCGCACTGGCGGGACCGGCACGTGGCGTTCGCCCGGCGGGTGACCGGCGCGAACGGTTACCGCCAGGTGCACGCCCAGCCGGCGCTCAGCGCGGCGGTGGCCACCGAGCTCGGACTGCCCTGGTTCGACGCTGCCACGTTCGACGGGGCCGGCCTGCTCTACTTCGCCGACCTGGCCGCCATGTCACAAGCGCGGTCCTCCGAGGCGGTACGCCGCGCGGCCACCGAGGACGAAATGCGCTTCGTGGACCATGCTCGCTCGCACTTCTTCGCGGTAGGTCGTGAGTGGCGATGGTCGCTATAGCGACCATCGCCACTCACGACCCCAGGCTGAAATCCGGCAGGACCGGACCGGGCGCGCGGTCGGTCGGCGCCGGGCCGCCGTCCCAGGTGTCGGTGCCGGCCAGCGGCGCGAGCGCGGCCAGCCGGCCGACCGCCCGTCGCCCGAAGTAGCCCACCAGCTCGTCCAGCCGCTCGGCGGCGTGCTCACGCACCAGCGCGCTCACCTCGGCCTGGCGTCGCCCCGCAACTGGCTGGTGGTGGCCGAGCAGCTCGGCGGTGTCGGCCTCGGTATCCGGCGTGCCGCACCCCGAGCCACCTCTCGAGACTGCCCGCTCCAGCGCACGGGCCAGCAGCAGGGTGTGCTCGGCGCCGCCGGGCACACCCACACCGGCGGCGGAGCGCTCCAGCCGCGCCGGGAGCAGCCCGACGAGCACCGCCAGATCGCCGCCGCCCGGCTCGGCTGCCGGGCCCAGCGGCGGGTGGCCCAAGGACTCGCCCAGCACCTGGCAGATCGCCACCCTGGCCACCGCGTCCCACCAGAACCGCTGCAACGCCTCCGGGTGATGCGGACGGGGGCGCCGGACGTCCGCGCTCACCCCGGCGAGCATGTGCAGACCGGCGGCCACGGTGAAGTAATCGACCGCCGGGCGGTCGACCGGGCGGCCGGACGCGGCCGAGTACTCGGTCACCAGCGCGCCGAACGCCCCACTCGGGTAGAGCCCCTCGCGGAACCGGGCATAGCCCAGGTCGGACATCGGGTGGCCCAGGTGGGACAGCTCCCAGTCCAGCAGCGCGGTGATCCGGCCGTCCTCGGCGAGAAACTGCCCCGCGCCCGCGTCGCCGTGCAGCAGGCATCGCTCGTCGCCAGGGACCGGATGCTGGGTCAGCCACCAGCGGGCCAGGTCCACCAGCGGGTCGCCCGGGCCCGGCCGCCGGTCGTAGTCGGCCAGCACCGCGGCCAACGGCCCCGGCCAGCTGGGGCCGGATCCGGCGGCCGCGCCCCCCGGCCAGCTGGGTCCGGATGCCACCGCCGCGTCCAGGGCGGCCACCTCGGCGAACCGGCCGGTATCCAGCGCGTGCAAGGCGGCCAGCTGCCGCGCGTACCCGCGCAGCAGCGCGGCGCGCCTGGCCGGATCGTCCGGCAGCGCGGTGCGGCCGGGCATCCACTCAAGCAGCAGGGTGCCGTGCTCGACGGAGTAGCTGTGCACCGTCGGGACCGCAACGCCGCTGCCGGCCAGCGCGGTGAGCACCACCGACTCCCGGTGCGTGCCGTAGCCGGACAGCGCCAGGGAGCGGGACTGCACGGGCATCGGAACCCTCGGCGCCTTGACCACCATCGTCCGGGCGCCGCCGGGCGTATCGACCTCCAGCACGTGGTGTGACCGCCACCGGTCCACCCGTCGGACCCGTCGGGGTGGCCCACCGGTGACCCGCTCGATCCAGCTGGCCAGCTCCGGCGGGAGCGGGGGTGTCGGAGGCGGGAGCGGCCCGATGCCGCCGTAGCCGCCCCGGTGGAACACCAGCGGCGTCGCGTCGACCCGGGCGTCCAGCTCACGCACCCGGCCCAGCACGAAGTAGTGGTCGCCGGCCTCGCTGACGCTCACCAGGCCACAGTCGATCCAGGCCGCTACGCCGGCCAGGCGGGGTGCTCCGGACGCCGTCGGCGCCCAGTCCAGACCGGCGAACTTGTCACCGCCCCGGCTGGCGAACCGTTGGCAGACCTCCCGCTGGTCGGCCGCGAGGACGTTCACGCAGAACGACGCCGCGGTGCGGATGCGGGGGAAGCTGGTGGAGCAGCGGTCGGGCAGGAACCCCACCAGCGGCGGATCCAGCGACACCGAGGTGAACGACCCGACCGCCATACCGGCCGGCCAGCCGGCCGCGTCCACCGCGGTGATCACCACCACCCCGGTGGGGAAGTGGCCGAGCACCCGGCGGAAATGCGCCGGATCGACGGTGAGTGCGGAAGCCGGCAGCATGGTCAGTGCAGCTGGGGGAGGACCCGCGAGCCGATCAGCTCGACCATGTCCCGGAACTCGCCGGCCGGCTGGCCCCCCATGTCGACGTAGATCAGGTTGGTGTCCGTGCTGAGCACCTCGGCCCAGGTGTTCAGCCGGTCCGCGACCTCGGCCGGACTGCCCACCAGCGCGGGCCCCCTGCTGGTCAGGAAGTCGAAGTCGAACGGCTTGCGGATGAAGGCGGGCGGGTCCGGGTTGACCCGGGGAATGACCTCCTTCATCAGCTCGAAGTAGGCGCGGTAGCGGGGTTCCCAGCGGGCCCGAGCGGCCTGGCTGGACTCGGCGACGTTGACGTGCCAGCAGGCGCCCACCCGGGGCTGGTGCGGGTGCCCGTAGGAGGCGAAGCGCTCCCGGTAGGTCTCTACCACGGGCTTGAACATCTCCGGGTTGCCGAACGCGCTGGGCAGCATCAGGTCCAGGCCCAGCCGCGCGGCCAGCTCGGCGGTGGAGTCCGACGCACCGCCGCCGATCCACAGCGGCAGCACTCCCACCGGCGGCGGCTGCAGCACGAACTCCTCGATCGGCGCGCGGTGCGCCGAGCCCGGCCAGTTGATTTCCTTGCCGCTCCACAGCGCGACGAGCAGCTCGACGTTGTCGTGGAACAGCTGGTGCGAGTCCTCGATCCGCTGCCCGAACAGCGTGTAGGTGGACACGAAGAAGTTCCCCCGGCCGACCACCACCTCGCAGCGCCCGCCGGAGAGCACGTCCACGGTGGCGTAGTCCTCGGCGGCGCGCACCGGGTCCAGGTTGGCGGCCAGGGTGACCGCCGTGGACAGCCGCAGCCGCCGGGTGCGCTCGCCGATCGCGGCGAGGATCACCGGCGGGGCGGAGAAGATGTACTCCAGCCCGTGGTGTTCGCCGATGTGGATGCCGTGGAACCCGGCCTGGTCGGCGACCGCGCCGGCTTCCACGATCGCGCGGTGCCGCTGCGCGGGCGTCTCGCGGGTTCCGGTCACCGGGTCGGTGACCAGGTCGCCGAGGGTCATCAGGCTCAGCTTCATCGTGCTGCCCTCCCGCTATCCGTGTGCTCACGGAGAAAGTATCAAACAACGTTTGGTTTAGCTACGGCGGGCGCCACCCAGGTTGGGTGATCTGGACCGCTAACCGGTGGTGAACCCGTGCCGGTGCATCCAGTCGTGCACCAGGTCGGCCGCCATGGTCAGGTGTGACTTCTGGTCGGCGCCGCTGAAGTAATGGTTGGCCTCGGGCAGCTCGACCAGTTCCTTGTCGCCGTGTGGCACCGCCTCGAACACCTGCTTGGGGTGGCTGGGCGGCACCGCGTCGTCCCGGCCGTTCATCAGCACCAGTACCGGGACGGACACCCGGGGCGCGGCGTCACCGGCATCCACCTGAGCGGTGTCCAGGCTCCATTGGGACAACCAGCTGCGCGCGGTGGTGAACCGCATCAGCGCGCCCGGACTGGTGTTGGCCACCGACGGATCGCCCAGGTAGCTCCACCTCGGCCGGCGGCCGTTGGGGTCGACCGTCGGATCCAGCCAGCGCGGGTCGGCCATCGTGCCGTGCACCACGAACGCGTGCTCGTCGTGCGGGCGGCCGGCCGCCCGGAACTGGGCCAGTTTGGCCTGGGCGGACTCGGTGATCCGCTGGCTTCTGGCGCGTTGCCGGGCGCGGTAGGCGGCCAGGAAGTCGGCGGAGTACGGCGGCTGGTTCGGGTTGGCCGGGTGGTAGAGGTCGAACTCGGTGTCCCGGCCGCGCTCCGGCTCCAGCTCGTTGGTGACCGACGCGTCCAGGAAGTCGGTGAGCAGGCGGTGCCGGCTGCGCGGCGCGGCGAGCAGCAGTACGCCGTCCGCCCTGGGGAGTTCGGTCTCGGCGAGCAGGGTGGGCTCGCCGGCCGCCGTGCGGGTGATCGTCGGCTTCTCCGCCTCGGCCTGGTAGCCCATCATCGGCGAGCCGCCGCCGCTCCAGCCGGCCAGCACCACCTTCTGGTAGCCCAGCCGCTGCCGGGCATCCCGGATACATTCGCCCAGGTCGAGCAGCACGTTCTCCATCTGCAGCGCGGAATCGCCGATCGAGTAGCGGTTGGCGCAGCCGATGACGTGCAGCCCGGTGCGGGCCAGCTCCGGGAACAGCGGCAGGTAGGCCGGCGAGCCGATGGGATGCATGGCGATCACCACCGTGTCGGCGTCCTGCTCGCCGCGCAGCAGCTGCGCCTGTCGGACCACGTGGTCATCGATCGACCCGTAGACGTCCTTGCGCGCCGACGCCTCTCGGGACACGACCAGGTAGGGGGTGCGGCGGTACTTCGTCCGTTCGGCGCGCGGCGGATCGCTCCTGGCCGCGCTACGCGTTGTGCTCTCCGGCATGCCGGTCGCTCCGATCCGTGTGGGCCGCTGCGTAGTTACCGCTCGCCGGCGAGTTGGTTAGTTGTCCGGCGTTTCGCGGCGGTTCCCGCGCAACGCGGTGTGCGCGGCGATTCCCCTGGTCATGTCTGGTGAGAGGTCGGAGCCGGGGCAGCGCCGGATGGCGACCACATTGCTGCCCCTCGGGTCTCTCGGGCTGTGGTCGCGGAACCGTCCGTCCGGTCCGGCGAGGACGTACTGCTCGCACAGGAAGCAGAACGCCTCGCGTGCCATG
>DATHIT010000501.1:0-16089 GCA_035489915.1 Pseudonocardia sp.
GTCCTCGATGTCAACCGGGGGACGGACCGGAGCGGTCTGTGTGCTCGTTGATCCGCGCCAACACCGTCGACCAGCAGATCCGCACCGACGACGGCGTGCCACTGCGGGTCCGGATCGAGGGCGCGCGGGACGCCGCCGTCACCGTCGTGCTATGCCACGGCTTCGGGATGAGCAGCGCGAGCTGGTGCTTCCAGCGCGCGGTGCTGGCCCGCACGGCGCGGGTCGTCTCCTGGGACCAGCGCGGGCACGGCTGCTCCGGGTACGGCCCGCCGGGCATCGCGTCCATCGAGCGGCTCGGCCGGGACCTGCGCGCGGTGCTCGACTACTGCGTCCCCGAGGGCCCGGTGGTACTGGCCGGCCATTCGATGGGCGGTATGACGATCATGGCATTGGCCGCCGAACACCCCGAACTGTTCGGCGAGCGGGTGCTCGGCGTGGTCCTGATTGCCACCTCCGCCGATCCGGTAGGGATCTCCTGCCTCGGCCTGCTCCCCGGCGCCGCTGCCTACCGGGCTGCTGGGCAGGCGGCGACAGCGCTGGAACCGGCCATTCGGTTGCTGCTCCGCCTGCCCGGCAACGCCTTGGTGCTCCGGGAGTTGATCAGACGGCTGGGGTTCGCCTCGCAGGTGTCCGAATCGGTCCTCGACATGGTGGTCGAGATGATGTCGGCCATCCCGATCAAGGTGCTGGCGGATGTGCTGCCGTGCTTCCGGTCACACGACAAGCTCGTCGCGCTCGACGCGCTGCGCCGGGTCAGCACCCTGGTGCTGGTCGGGGAGCGCGACGCGATCACCCCGCCCCGCTACAGCCAGCGGATCGCCGTCGCGGTGCCCGGGGCTGATCTCGTGGTGGTGCCGAACGCGGGACACATCCTCATGCTCGAGCGCCCAGGGCTGGTCAACGAGTGGCTGCGCGCCATGGTCATCTCGGTCTGGGCGGAGTCGGCAGAGTGCGAGTCGGCGTAGGAGCAGAGCGCAACAGCGCGCTCGGCCGCGCGTTCGGCGCCGACATGCGGCGTTGGTCAACTGGCGCGACCTACCGAGGCGGACGACGTCATTCGGGTGACTCAGATTCACAGCGAGAGCGTGGGACGCCGAGGCGGTCGCAGACCGCGTCGGCCATCTCCCGTCGTGCTTGTTCCCGCACCCGCTGTTCGCTCTCGGTCGTGGTGCCATCCGTTCTGTCGTGGCCCAGATAGTCGGAGTGCGAATGACTGTCCGCCCCTGAGGTGGTGCCCCGCGGCGCCGATGGCACTCTTGCCTCAGCTGGGGGACGTGGTGACCCGGCTCCTGACCCGGTCGACGAATCCGGCCGCGTCGATCCGCCCGAAGACGTGTCCGGCGGCGACGCCTGTGCCGGGACCTGACTCGATGGCGCCGTTGATGCCGGCGCGGGCGCTGGCAACGCCGGCGTGGGCGGGGCGGCGACGGTGTGCACCCCGGCCAGCCGGACAACGACCATGACGGCTCCGGCGAGCATGAGTAGCACCGCGACGGCGGCGGCGGAGTGCATCAGCTTCACCTGTTGTCCAACGACGCACTCGCCACGGCGCAATGGAAGCTGCCGTGTTCTGTGACTGACCCCATCGTTCGCGCTCGCCGCCAAGCCTCGAGGACGACTATGAGCCCGAGCTTCGGATCCCTTCCGGATCGTGCTTGGACTCGTTGCCCAGCGCGGGCCTCGCTAACGCTTGCCTAACGCTGGTGAGTGGCAGTCGAAGGGCGTCGAGCAGCTGGTCACCCCGGAGGGAGTTTTGATCCAGTTGGGTGGCCAGTTCCGCGAGTTGGGCGCAGGCCTGTTTGAGGTCGCGATGTGCCTGGTTGCGTTGGTGGATGAGCGCCGCGAGCAGGAGCGCGGTCAGCGCGGCGGAGCCGTTGAAGGCCTGCAGGATCACCATGTTGGTGAACAGGTCGTGCTGGCCGAACTCGCCCGCGCCGATGGCCGCCGCGCGGGTCGTGATCACACACACGATCAGGACGCATACCGTGGCGCCGCGCTCCTGAAACCGCAGGGCGGCCCAGACCAGGAACGGGAATACCAGGAAGAGCAGCTGGAAAGTGCCGCCCGCGACGAACGCGGTGACGAGGGAGGTGCTCACCAGCAATGCCGCCCCCTCGATCCACCGATAGGGCCGCGCCGCGCGGGGCCGCCACCGCCAATGGCGGGCGACCAGCAGCAGCGGCGCAACGACCAGCACGCCCATCGCGTCCCCGGTCCACCACACCGACCAGGTAGCCAGGAACCGCGACTGCGGCACCCCGCCGGCGAGCACCAGCGCACTCGCGCCCACATTCGCGCTCACCAGTGTGCTGGTCAGGGCGCCGAGAAACACCAGGGCGAGCACGTCTCTGAGCCGGTCGAATTGGGTGCGGAATCTGACCCGACGCAGCAATAGATAGCCTGCCAACGGGGCGATTGTGTTGCCCACCGCGATCAGCGCCGCCGCCGGCAGTGATGGGCCGAGTTGCGCGTTGAGCAGCAACGCGCCCATGGTGATGCCTGGCCAGACCCTCGGGCCCAGTAGAAGCAGGCTGACCAGGGCGATTCCGGTCGGCGGCCACAGCGGGGTGACCTGCCCGCGCACGAGCGCCAGCTGTAGCCCGACCATGGCGGCCAGGTAGTAGGCGGCAGCCACCAGAAGGATTTGCAGCGCCAGCCCACCCATGCTGCCCAGGCTCAGGGCACCCGGTGAAACGATCAGCTGAGAGCCCAGCTCCGAGCGCTGCCGGCGCCGCTGGTGAGGAATGAACATCGTTGGCGCTCCGTGGAGGTTCTTTCTCATGCCGCACCACCCGCCCGGGTTCGGGTTGACCGGCGAGCGAGGTGGGGAGCACCAGGCCGTTGAGAACCGTGCCAGAAAGACATCGCCAATGGTGTCGTTCCGGAGGTAGTTAGCCACCGCCAAACGGACCAATAACCTGTCTCGGCGGCCCTAAGTCATGGCGCATTCGATTCCAGCCGCCAGGCAATGGCGTAGCTAGCGAGCGCCCGCTCAACTTCCGCCGGGTCGACCCCAGGGGCGGCCAGGATGACCATGACCGAGCCTCCTTCTTCAACGGTGTCGACGACGATCCGACCGGGCAGTGCCGAGAGGGCATCCACGACCGCACGGCGGGTAGCGTCCGCGCGCAGCGGCAGCTTGTACGGCTTACCCACGGGGGTGAGCGGCAGCGAGTCGCGGATCACCACGGCTTTGGGCGCCGCCGCGCGCTCGCTGACGTGCTCGGCCGCCCATATCCTCAGTTCTTCCTCGGTCGCGGTCGCGCCGGGGCTGAGGGCGACGTAGGCGACGGGTACCTCGCCGGCGTGCGGGTCGGGACGGCCGACCGCGCCGGCGGCGTGCACCGAGGGGTGACTGAGCAGCGCGTCTTCGATGGTGGCCGGGTCGATGTTGTGGCCGCCCCGGATGATGAGGTCCTTGGCCCGCCCGGTGAGGTAGACGAACCCGTCGGCGTCGAGCCGGGCGAGGTCGCCGGTGTTCAACCACCCGTCGCGCACTGTGCCCAAGCCGTCGAGGATGTGCCTGTGCCCGTCGTGGCCGGTCACGTAGCCGGGGAAGACGGTAGGACCGCTGATCAATAACACCCCGACGTCGCCCGCCGGCAAGTCGTGCCAGACCCCGGCGTCGTCCACGCGTGCGACCTTGACGCGCTGGTAGGGCAGACGCTGGCCGACCGAGCCCGGCCGTGGCGAGTCGGGGAAGCTGCGTGCGCTCGCGCAGGTGGCCTCGGTCAGTCCGTATCCCTCGACCAGCCGGATCCCGGTGCGCCGCTCGAACTCGGCACGGACCGAGGCCGGCAGCGGCGAGGCGCCGACGATCGCGAAACGCAGGCTGGAGATGTCCGCATCGACCGGTACCCGTGCCAACATCGCGTACACGGTGGGCACCGCGCTCATCGCGGTCACCGAGTATGCCTCGACGATTTTCCAATACTTGTCGTGGAGCCCGGGGTCGCGGTATCCGAGCGGGCCTGCCCACAGGCTCGCCTGGCCACGCAGGAGAGGCGAGAGCAACGTGACGACCAGGGCGTTGACATGGAACAACGGCAACGCGGCAAACACGACCGCGTCCTCGTTGAGCATCGAGTTGGCGGCGATCATCCACGCATCCGCCACCTCGTTCGCGTGCGAATGGGCAGCGAGCTTCGGCGTCCCAGTGGTCCCGCCGGTGTGGAACAAGGCGGCCAGGTCATCCGCACGCGGGGGAACTGCAAGGAACCGATCGCCCGGCTGCATCGTGGCGAGCTCCGACAGGTAACCCAGCTGCACCCCGGGCACGGGGGAGAGCGCGGGGCTGCGCCCGACCGCTCCGGTCGGGCGCAGAACCAGGAGTGTGTCGAGCGCGCCCCCGGTGGCCAGCTGGCACGCGGACTCCCAGAGCGCCGCGTCGAGCTCGGGGCCGGCTACCACCAGCACCCGGGCTCCGGAGTGGCGCAACAGCTCCTCGATGTGCCTCTTGGATAGCCCTCCGTTGATCGGCGCCGCGATGCCCGCGGTCTGTGCGGCGAGCGTGGCCGTGATGAGCTCGTCGCAGTTGGGCGACATGAGCGCGACGGCACTTCCCCGGCGGACTCCCAGCGTGTGCAGGAGGTTCGCGACGCGGTGCACGTCGCCGAGCAGTTCGGTGAACGTCCGCCGCACCGGCTCATGCCAGCGGGCAGCCTCCGGCAGCACGGTGAGTGCGGTTCGGGCTGGCCACAACGCGGCCGCGCGGGCCAGCAGGGCATATGTCGATTCCGGTAGCCCGCGCTCAGCGAGTGGGACGGCTTCGATCGTTTGCAGGTCGTCGGGGTGCTGATAGTCCGGCCAGAGGGTGTCGGGTGCGGCGGGCGCCGGGACGGAGGGCTTCATGTCCGGGTCACGTTGACCAGGCCGCGGAGGCGCTGGCGATCGAACTCGTTATCCGCGCGGAGCGCCTCGAGCACCGATCGCATCTCGCCGAGAGTTCCCCGGCCGGGCTTGAGCCCCAGGAAGTCCTTGGTCACCGCCGGGCCCCACTGGGCGAGACCGGAGGCGGTGAACGGGGACCAGCCGGGCTGGACGCTGTTGTCGAACATGTCACCGTCGCTGAAGTGCTCCACGAGGAAGCCGTCCGGGTCGCGCCAGTAGTCGAAGATCTGCGAGCCCTCGACGTGCCGGCCGACGCCCCAGGAGTGGTGGTAGCCCTCGTCCGACAGGTAGCGGCCACCGGCGGCCAGCGCGTCGAGGTCGGCTACCTGGTAGGCCGAGTGTAGGTAACGGTTGGCCGGGCCCAGGGCCATGGCCAGCGTGTGGTGGTCGGTCGGCGTCGCGCCCCGATCGCAGCGGACGAAGCTCATGGTGGGGCCGCGCTCCCGCTGCCCCTCGTAGTACTGGAAGTCGCTGACGATCAGCCCTAGGTGTTCGAGGTACCAGTCCAGAGTCTGCCGGTATCGCGTGGACTGCAGGACAACGTGCCCGACTCGTTGCACCTTGGCCGGCTCCCGGGGCGGGCGTTGGGTGGCGTTGGCGCGGGTCAGTTCATGGCCGAAGTTGAAGGCATGCGGCGCCTGCTCGGGTAGCCCGTCGAGCCGGCCGACGTCGGCGACCACCTTCACTTTCAGGCCGGTCGGGTCAGTGAGCTCTACGCCTGTTCCGCCCAGCGCTTCCGGCAGCTGGGTGACGCGCCGACCGACCTGGTCCGCCAGCCGGTGCAGGTCGGCGGCTTCGACGGCCAGAAACGCGGGTCCGAGGAACCGCGTCCGGGGTCCCTTGCGGATGATCACACAGGGGGCCCCGGGGTTCGTCCCCCGTAGGTGTAGCTCGTCGTCGGTGCGGGTGGTGGTGATGAAGCCGAACGCGTGCGCGAACCGCTCTGCGCGCCGCAGATCCGGCTTCTGGAACTCCACCCACGCCAGATCGTGGACCTTCACGATCGGATTCCGCGCCCGACCGGGATGCTCCCCGGGGCGAGCGCCCTGCTCACTGTGCAGACCGGTGTGTTCGGCCATGATCGCTTCCTGTCGGTAGCTGTCGAGTTGTCGGCGCCCGGGACCGTCTCGGAGCCGCCGGTCGCCGGGCGTGCGGTCTACGAGAGGGCCGCCGAGGCGGCGCGCAGGGTGGCGGCGTAGTCGGTGCCCAGCACGCCCATGATCACTGGGTGTGTGGCGCCGGCTGCCCGGTAGCGCTCGATGCCGCGTTGCACGTCGGCGACGTCGCCGAGCGCGCACAGGCTGTCGATGAACTCCTCGCTGATCGCCAGTTTCTGTGCGTCCCGGTCGGGCGCGGCGGCGTCGTAGGCGGCGAGGTCCTTGTCGTATCCGGCGGCCTCGAACATGGTGCGGTAGAACGGCAGCCCGAAATACCGGTGCAGGTCGTTACGCACCCCGTCGAGCATTGCCCGGCGGTCCCTCCCGACCGCGGCCGGGACCGCGGCGCTGATGGCGAACCCATCAAGGTCCTTGCCCGCGCGCCGGCGGCCCGCCGTGACCTCCGGCACCACTACGTCGCGCACGTAGTCGGCGGGGGTCGCCCACAGCAGCACCCCGTCGGCGTGCTCCCCGGCCAGCCGCAGCATCGCGGGGGACAGCCCGGCCAGGTGGATCGGAATGTCCGCGCGCGGGGTGAACCCCATGAACGCGAAGTTGGAACGCCAGCGCTGCCCCTCCGGCGGCGGTTCGCCCGCCAGAATCGCGCGCACAATCGCCAGGTACTCGCGCATCTCGGGCACCGGCTTGCCGATCTCCTGACCGTGCCAGCCACCCATGGTCACCCGGTGGCCGGTGCCCAGACCGAGCCGGAAACGCCCACCGGACAGCTCGTCGAGCGTCGCGGTGGTCTGCGCCATCGACGCCGGTGACCGGTGGTAGATCGGCGCCACAGCGGTGCCGAGGTGGATGTGCTCGGTGTGCATCGCCAGCGCGGCGAGCAGGGTGAACGAGTCACGGGCGGCGATGTGCGAACACAGAACGGAGTCGTATCCCAGCTCCTCCGCCAGGCGGGCGTACTCCGCCGCCTCGGCGAACGGCACTAGCGGAAGGATCTGGCAGCTCAGCGGCGAGTTCATCTCGTGTCCCTCGCTCACCGGGCCGTGAGGGGATTGCGCAGCTGGCCGATGCCGTCAATGGTGCTGATCAGTGTGGTGCCCGGGGCGAGGAAGCGCGGTGGCTTGCGCGCCATACCGACGCCCGGCGGGGTGCCGGTGAAGATCAGGTCGCCGGGTCGCAGCGGGCACACCGCCGAGAGCCGGGCGACAAGCTCGGGCACGGAGAACACCATGTCGCGCGTGCGGCCCTTCTGGAGTACCTCCTCGCCCACCGAGCAGGACAGTTCGAGATCGTCCGGATTGGCCAGCTCGTCCGGGGTCACGATGGCCGGTCCGAGAGGTCCGAAACCGGGATAGGACTTGCCCAGGGAGAACTGCGGCGCTGGCCCGGCCAGTTGCAGAGCGCGCTCGGAGAGGTCCTGTCCCACGGTCAGCCCGGCGACGTGCGAC
This sequence comes from Pseudonocardia sp., assembly GCA_035489915.1. GTDB lineage: Bacteria > Actinomycetota > Actinomycetes > Mycobacteriales > Pseudonocardiaceae > Pseudonocardia. The sequence continues at coordinate 7,454 of DATHIT010000501.1, forward strand.
CAGGCGTTCTGCTCGGCGACTCCCTCGGCGTGACGCCCGATCACCACCACCAGCTCGACCTCCCAGTCGACCCCGTCGCTGGGCAGCCGCACCGTCTCGTACGGGCCGGTCAGGCACGAGGCGAACTTGGTGAAGACCGCCGGCGTGCTCGGGGTTGCCACACCGGACTCGGCGGCGTGGTCGCGGTAGTTCAGCCCGATAGCGAACACCTGCGACGGCGCCAGCACCGGAGCACCCAACTGCTCGTCCGGGTAGGGCACAGCGTCACGGTCCGAGCGGTCCTCGGCCCAGTCACGTAGCTCGTCCCACCGGGCGAACGCGGTGTCCGGATCGGCGCCGAAGCGGCCATCACTGGTCGACTCGACATCCACCGCCCCCGATTCGGTCAACAACGACAGTCGCCCAGAAACCCTGGCCACCCGCATCTCTAGTCAGCTCCTCACGGAAATCAAGTTCGACGCCCCGGCGGCCTCCGCCGGCGCTCACGATCGCGGAGCGCTGCTCCCGGCGCTCCACCTAACGGTTGAACTCTCAATAGATTACCCGGAGGGATCGCTTTGTCAACGATATTATCCTAAAATATCGATATCAATGACTGACATCGCTAGAGAGGGTGAAGGGTATGACGGCAGACAGGAAGGTCCCCGTGCTGATCGTGGGCGCGGGTCCGGCGGGGTTGACGCTGTCGAACCTGTTGTCCCGGTACGGGGTTCGACATCTGCTGGTGGAGAAGCATCCGGGCACGGCGCACACGCCCCGGGCGCACATCGTGAACCAGCGGACGGTGGAGATCTTCCGGCACATGGGCCTGGAGGAGCGGCTGCTCGCGGTGGCCACGCCGAACGAGCTGATGGCCAACAACGTCTGGCACACCAGCCTGGCCGGCACCGAACTCGCCCGGCTGTGGGCCTGGGGCACCGGACCGGACCGGGCGAGCGACTACCACGGGGCCAGCCCCTGCTCGATGGTCAACTGCCCACAGACGCTGCTGGAGCCGGTGCTGTGGGAGGCCGCACGGGAGCACCCCGAGGCCGAGTTGCTGTTCGAGCACGAGTTCTTGTCGTTCGCCCAGGACGCCGACGGCGTCACCGCCCGGGTCCGGGACCGGCACTCCGGCGCGGAGTTCGAGGTCCGGTGCGCGTACCTGGTCGGAGCCGATGGCGCACGCAGCCGGGTGGTCGAGCAGGCCGGGCTGCCGATCGAGGGGGAGTCGGGCCTTGGGACGGCGCTCAACGTGTGGTTCGAGGCTGACCTGTCGCAGTACCTCGCCCACCGGCCCGGGGTGCTCTATTGGCAGGCCGCGCCGGGCACCCCGTTCCCCGTCGGCCCGAGAACGCTGATCTGCCACAAGCCGTGGACCGAGTTCGTCATGGCGGTGTCTCACGACCCGGCCGCCGAGATCGGGCCTGAGACGGAGGAGTTCGCCGTCCGGTGCATCAGGGAGATGGTCGGTGACCCGACGCTCCAGCCGGTGATCAAGGGTCTCGCCAGCTGGACAATCAATCACCAGGTGGCCTCCGAGTACCAGGCAGGGCGGGTGTTCGTGATGGGCGACGCGGTGCACCGGCACCCGCCGACCAACGGGGTCGGGCTCAACACCTCCATCGCCGACGCCTTCAATCTCGGCTGGAAGCTCGCCCTGGTGCACCACGGCCAGGCGGACGCCACGCTGTTGAACAGCTACAGCGTGGAACGCCAACCGATCGGGCGGCAGGTAGTCGATCGTGCCATTCAGAGCCTGGTCGAGATGGAGCAGGTCCACCTGGCGCTCGGCTTGCGCGCCAACCAGTCCGAGTCCGACGGATGGGCTGCCCTCGACGAGCTCTATCAGCCTGGGCCGGACGGTGAGGCGCGCCGCGGCGACCTACGCCGGGCGATCGAGCTGATGAACTACCAGTTCAACGCGCACGGTATCGATCTCGGCTACCGCTACCGCGCCGGCGCGATCGTGGCCGACGGCACCCCCGAACCGGCGCCCACCCGCGACCCGCAGCTCTACCACCAGCCCGCCACCTGGCCGGGCGCCTACCTGCCGCACGCCTGGCTGGACCGCGCCGGAACCCGGCTGTCCACCCTGGATCTGGTCACCGGCACCCGGTTCAGCCTGCTCACCGGACCCGGCGGCGAGGCGTGGGCCGAGGCGGCAAGTGCCGCGCGCAAGGCCACTGGAATCGACGTCGACGTACACACCATCGGCACCCGCGACGAACTGTTCGACTGCTACGGCGATTGGGCCCGACTCCGAGGGACCGACACCAGTGGAGCGGTGCTGGTCCGCCCGGACCGGCACGTCGCCTGGCGCAGCGCGCGCTACACCACCGAGGCGGCGCGCGAATTGACTGACGTGTTGAGCCAGATTTTGTCGCCCCCTGTGTCGGTAGCAGCGGCTACCGACTCGCAGGGTGGCTCGATGACCGCGTCCCGCTCCTGACTCGCCTCCTGCGACGGGCGGCATCATTCAGGACCCTTCCTAGGGCCCGGGGGTGATCTGGGTTGGGATGGGCTGGCCGAATCCGCCGACCTGAACGTTGACGGTGGTCACGTCGTTGGGTGGGGCCGGAGTGAGTCCCCACAGGGTCAGCGTTTGGCCGGGATCGATGGCCTGGTAGCTGGTCATGGTGGCGGCGTAGGAGAAATGTGTGTTGGGGTTGCCGCCGGGAATGCACAGGCTGTCGCGGGAGGCACCCGCGGTGTCGAGTACGGCGAGCTCGCCAGCGAAGAGCCCGCCCTTGGCCGCGTCGGCGGTGGCCATGTTGACGTAGGGGAACGTCGCCGGCGCGGTCCCGGTGTTGCTGACCCGCAGGGTGGTCATCAGGTAGCCACCCATGCGACTCGCGCTGGCTACGGAGACGCGCAGGTCGCTGGACACCGCACCCGAGGTGAGGCTCGGCGGGGCCTGCGGCGCCGCGTCGGTGGTGGTGACGTTGATGTCGACCCGCCGGTTCTGGGCGCGGCCGTCGGGATTGTCGCTGCCGTCCGGGTTGGTGTTCGGGGCGACCGGTTTGGTTTTGCCGAATCCGACCGAGGAGTAGGTGAACTTGCCGCCAAGCGTTCCTCTTAGCGCGTCGGCGACCGCCGAGGCGCGCCCCTCGGACAGGGTCTGGTTGTAGGCGTCGGAGCCGATGGCATCGGTGTTGCCGGCCACGGTAACGGTGCCGGAGGTGCCGTTGACCTGCTTGGCCAGCACGGTCAGAGCGGTCTGCGCGGCGGGTGAGAGGGTGGCGCTGTCGAAGGCGAACAGCACGTCGGCGGGCAGCCGGAACTGGGTCGGCCCCGCCTGACGCGCCGAGGCGCACACCAGCGGCCCGGCGTTCGGGTCACGGTGCTGGTCGAACAGGATCGGGTCGGGCCGCAGCGTTGCCGAGCCGGCTGGGGTGATTGGCACCTGGACCGGCAGCAGGTCACCGAGCGCGACGAGCATGCTGGTGGCCTCGGGCGGCGGCGCGGCGAACACCGCGGTGAGGGTGATCGACTGATCCGGGCCGACCGGATTCATCCAATTGCCACTCAGCCGGCCCCAGGTGCCCTTGAACCCGGCATCGCTCGACTCGGTCAGCACCTGGTAGCTGGTCCCACGGGGCAGGTCGAACAACAATAACCGCCGCTCCCTCGGATCAATCCAGCCACTCGGCGAGATGCTTGTGGCGGCGCCGTTGTGCAGCTCGAACTGCAGGGCCAGCTCGTCGGCGCCGTTCCGGACCAGCCGGATGGCCGAAGCCTCAGATGCCTCCGAGGCGGACTCTCCCCTGGCCATGATCCCGTCGTCCCGAGCCGGCGCGCTCACCGGCGACGGGCCAGACGCCACACTGGGACCGGGGTCCGGGGCACTGGACTGTGACACGGCCCCACCGACGTTCGCCCACGGCGTGCCACACGCCCCGACGGACAGGGCGAGCACTACCGCAAGCGCGGGCGCGCGCACGATCCTGTTGATCGCGATGATCATTTCGCTCCCTGAATCGCTTTCACGACCCACGCAACCGCGGGCTAGTTCACCACGCAGATCTGGTCATGGAAATCCTTGAGCCGCTGGTAGGCGGGGTCCACTTCGTCCTTGACCTGCGCATAGACCCGAGTTTGGCTGTCGATCGCCTTAGTGTCGGTGAGGAGCAACTCGACGTCTGGCTGAAGTTGGACTGGCGTGTGCGGCCTTAGCTGCGTGAGGTTGTCAACATCAAGCGAGATGAGGTCTTTAACGGAAACAGGGTCGTGGAGGTTTCCGGAGTACTTGCAGTACTGACCCACGTCATCTGCCGACATCCCCGCGGTGGATCCTGAAACACCGGAGCCGCCTCCAGTAGAGATTCCGCCCGGCGCACTTGAACCGAGCGCACCGCCGCCGGCGGAGCCGCTCGAGGCCCCGCTCTGTCCCCCCGAACCGGAGGAGGACAGCGGACCCGACGCCGAGCCGCTGCCAGCGCTGTTCGACGTGGCCGAGCTGTTCGAGTACGGCGCGCTGCTGTTGTTCGAGCCGGACGTGCACGGCAAGGCACCGCACGCGCCGACCGACAATGCCACCGCAAGCGCGATCGGAGCGGCTCGCAGGATACGTGCTGTGGTATTCGTGTTCACGGTCATCCCCCTTAGGATCGAGTGCTTTTCGTAATTCGGTAATGACGCGACAGGACGAGTCGGCCACAGCCATCGCCAGTAAGGTGACATGGCGAATATGGCAGATATCGATATCGCTAATCCAGGGGGCGATCCCGACGGGATAAAGGTGAGAGCCCGATAGTCGCGGTAGGGTTTACCCGCCGGATCTATTTACGGCACGCAAATGACCCGGAAGGCCAGTTCGACCTTTCCGGGCAACAGAGACGCATCCCTTTCAGTGAGCCTCACGAGAACCTGTACCGCATACTTCCATGCGCGTGTTTCAGACCGCTTTCAGTCGGAACTTCGGGTTGCAACCCGCGAGCCGGTTCAGGCCGCCTCGGACTGCTGGTCCCGCGCTTTCAGCACTGCGTCCACGATCCCGATGATCATCCCTTGGGTGCCAAGCCGGTAGCCGAACTCCTCCCAGGACCTCAGCTCGCGGGACAGCAGCTCACCGACCGGGCCGGGGTAGATGCGCTTGGCCCAGAATGCCGCGGCTCGCAGCCGTTTCATCTCGTCAAGGTCCATAAATGGATGAGTGCTCATGCCAGTACCTCCCGGGCAACGACACCATCACTGGTGTCCCGGTGCGGAGCCGGTTGGGCCGTCAGCGTTGCGTGCACGGCGTTGCCCCACCGCGGGGTCCGCAGTGGCTCGCCCGGATGTTCCGTCACGTCCTCGATCAGGCGCTGCGCCTCGACGTCCGAGGCCACTGCCAGCAGCACGTACTTCATTGACTCCTCCGCGGTCGGGTGGGGCTCCAGCGCCGCGGCATGGTCTCGACGACGAGCATGGGTGCCTCTCTCGTGATGTCCAGCGGGCCGGAGGTACGTCGATTTGGGCTGGCCACGTCAACGGCGTGGTGCTCGTCGCGGTAACTCCAGGCACAAGAGGCGTCGTTGCCGGGGCCGCAGCCAGCATCACGTCAACGCCCACCAGGTGCATCGCTGCCACCCGCCCTCACGCCTTGGCGCTGGCTGGAGGCCTTGGGTTCCTGCTGGCAGGTAATGGAGTTGGGCACTGGCTGTGGAGAAATGTCTCGAGATACCAGCGATGGTGACTAGGTGCGCAGTCGGCTGAAGCGAGGCAGTCGTTGAGGAATCCGGATCCGGTGGCCCGGTCGAGGAGGACAGTGCTCGAACTCGAGGCGCGGGTGCGGGGCCGGTCGCGAAGCCTAGTGCCCGCGATCACCGCTCGGCTCCCCGCGATCTTGACCGAGGTTATGGGTGCACTGCGTGACGATCACCCTGATTACCGGGAATTTCTCTGCTCGGAGTTCTTTGGAGTTGTGGAGGCCACCCAGGGATTCCTGGCTGGGTTGGTCGAGAACGCCGAGTCTGGGCGTCACACCGCGGTGTTGACCGCGGACAGCCGCGAACAGTCCCTGTTCCAGGAGATCGGGCGCGAGCATTCCCGCGAGGGCCGGGAAGTCGCTGGATTGTTGGCGGCGTATCGGATCGGGGCCACGGTGGCCTGGCGCCACATCGTTGACGAGTCGCTGCGAATGTCGCTACCCACCGAGTCGCTGGCGGCGTTGGCCACCGCCTTGTTCAATGCCGTCGATCAACTCTCGGCGGCGTCGCTACGCGGCTATCTGGACGAGGAATCGAACACCAGCCGCCACCGCGAACACCAACTACAGGAACTGGCCGAGCTGTTGGTCAGTGACCGGGCCGACACCGCGGCGGTGCGGGCTCTTGCCGCCCGTGCGCAGTGGCCACTGCCCGCACGGGCGGCGCTGGTGCTGATTCCCGATGACAATGCACTGGCACCGGGTCTGCTCGCCCGGCTGGGGCCAGTGCCATGGGTACGCCGAGCCGATTCCCTGGTCGCCGTGGTGTCCGATGCGGACGGGCCGGGCAGACGGCGATGGCTGACCGCGGCGCTGTCCGGAGCGGGCGCGGTGGTCAGTGAGGCCGTCGTCTTGGATCGGCTGCCCGGCTGCCTGCCAAGGGCCCAGCTCGCACGGACTTTGCTGGGGCAGCGGAGTATCGCGGGTGACCCGCTGTTCGTCGACGAGCACCTCGACACCCTGATCGTTCATCACAACCAGCCGCTGCTGGTCGCGCTGCGGGAACACGCCCTGGGACCCCTGCGGGATCTGCCCGAAGCGGCCCGCGAGCGGCTCGAAGACACTCTCAGAACCTGGCTGGTCCAGATGGGGAACCAGCAGGCAACCGCGCGGGAATTGCACGTACATCCCCAAACGGTGCGCTATCGCCTTGCTCGACTACGTGAGCTGTTCGGCGACCGCCTCCAGGACCCAGCAAGTCGCGCCGCGCTCCTACTGGCTGTGGCCTGGGGACCGCCCAGACTCGATGCCCCCGGCGGTGGAGAGCAGGGCGGCGTGCCGAGACCGTCGACCGGAAGGACGGAACAGCGAGAAGCGAGTTGATGTAGTCGCAGGTCGGCCATTGGGCACCCCGACAACTACTCGTCGATGACGAGACCTTTCGCTTCGAGTACGGCGGCGAGGTTGCTGACCCCGATAACGCTCTTCCCGGCGCGGTAGGCGGCGATGCGACCTCGTGCTCTACCCCGGACTGGCGGCAGGCAGGCGTGTCGCCCTCCTCGACCGGCTCCGGCCAGGCCAAGGGTATGTCGTCGAAGGTGCCCGGGAACGGGAAACCGTGGCGGACCGGGCCGGCCAGGTTCGCCTCACCATCGACCTGGATGGCCGGAGAGCACTGAGTCTGCGGCCCGCCTGACCGCGGTGGGGAGCGCGGACAGCAGCCGAACCCGCTTCCTACGAGTGCGCGTCCCGGCCGAAGAAGGTGTTCATCCCGTCCAGATCGGACAGGTAGGTCTCGATGGCCGCGATCTGGCCCTCCCGCAGCAAGCACACGGTGGCCAGGTGCTCGTCGAGCACCAGATCCCCCCTGCGGGCGGTGTTGTGCAGCCCCAGGGCCACGTTGTCCCGGCTGACCAGCACATGCTCCAGGGTGAAGGTGAGCCCGAAGCTGGCAATCAGCTCGGCGCGGGCGATGACCCCGTCAACGCCGGTGACGGTGCCGGAAATCGTGTTGTCGCCAGGCAGGGTCCAGGTCACATCGGGCGCCATGATCTCGCGCAGCAGCGCCCAGTCCCTGGTGGTCAGCGCGCGATGGAAGGTGGTGGCCAGTTCGTACTGAACGGCGGCGGTGCCCATGGTGGTCTCCTCACGGCTATTGTTCGGTCCGGCTGCGCGTGGTGCGTACCCTCGCCGACGGCTCTGTGCAGACCTGCCAGCAGATCGTGTTCGAAATCTCAGGCGGCATGGGCTCGTGGAGGCGGTCGACCAGCGGCCGGTCACAGGATGATCGCCAGGTCGCCGGCTGGGCGTAGCTCGGTCATGTCCAGCACCGCCTGCTTGGATCGGATGCGCAGGCGGCCGTCCTGGGTGATCAGGCGGTAGTGGTAGCGGCCCACGTAGGAGGACGCCTTGCCGTAGCGGAACCGCCACACGGTGAACGATGCAGTGACCGGTAGCTCGGCGCCGGGTCCTTCGCCGGCGACCTCGCCGAGGGCCACGTTGAACACCTGGTGGTTGGTGCGGGAGTGCGGGTACTCGCGGTGCGCCTTGCGGCTGTTGAGCCGTTGCACCCGCAGCCGCATGCGCAGCTCGTCGTCGTCGATCAGCACCAGGTCCTGGGCCGGGTCGCCGTCCGGGGTGTCGTTGCACGGCACCACATACCGGGTGCCGTGCTCGGCCCACAGCGTCAGCCAGCCGTCCAGGTCCCACTCGTCCAGCAGCGCGGCCTCCCGGTACAGGAAGTCCTCCACCGCCGCCCGGTCCAGGGTGGCCAGGTCCAGCTCCGTCGCGGCGCTCACCGGCCGACCGCCAGGTGACCGGCCGAGCCCATCCGCTCCGCCCAGCGGCGCCAGAACACCCGCATCTGCGCCTCGTTGCCGTCGTGCGGCTCGCGGGCCATGCCCCGGGAGATGTCGTTCCACTCCACCCCGCCGGAGTTGAAGCCCTGCTGGCAGGACTCCAGCGCCTCCACGTCGTCCGGGGTGGCGAAACCGGCCGGCCCGAGGAAGGTCAGGAAGCTGTCCAGCCG
>DATHIT010000502.1:0-4083 GCA_035489915.1 Pseudonocardia sp.
CTTGGAGCGGATCACCGCCGCCGTCCCTCGCGCCGCCACCACCACGTCGCCAACCCTGGCGCGCACCTCGGCGGACTCGACCGGGCCGAACCAGCCGTCCGCGATGGCCCGCTCGCCGGGGACCACCCAGGCATGCGCACCGAGCCGTTCGGTCCAAGCGGCCAGCACGTCGTCGGCCGCGCCAGGCTCCGCGTACACGTGCCGGGACCGGGGATCGCCGCCGAGCAGCCGCACCCCGGCGCGCAGCACCCCGTCGGTGTCCGCGTCGAACCGCTCACCCTCGGGCACCTCGACCATGCCGTGGTCGGCGGTTACCACCAGCAGCCCGTCCGGCGGCAGTGCCTCGGCGACCAACGCGGCCACCCGGTCCACCACGGCCAGCTCCAGCCGCCAGGCCAGCGAGCCGGGGCCGTAGACGTGCCCCAGCGCGTCCAGGTTGGCGTGGTAGCCGTAGCAGAACACCGGGCCGGGCTCGCCCAGCGCGGTGATCAGCTCGGCGGCCAGGTCACCCAGGGCGTGCACCCCTCGGTACCGCCCGCCGCGCAGCGCCGCCCTGGTCAGCCCGGAACCGTCGAACATGGGCGCCGAGGCCACCCGCACCTCGACGCCGGCCTCGGTCGCCCGGTGCAGGGTGGTGTCCAGCGGTTGGACAAGCTCCGGCGGCAGCTCCTCGCGCTGGTCCACCACCTGCCCGCCCCGGTGGGTGGTCCAACGCAGCGCGTCCAGCAGCTCCCCGTGGCCGGCCTCGAAGCTCACCCCGAGGATGCCGTGCGCCCCGGGCGGCGCCCCGGTGCCCAGCGTGCTCAGGCTGACCGGGGTACTGGACGGGAAGCCGGCGGTGAGCTGGCCGGCGCCGGCCTCGGTGGGGGATGCGGCCAGCCCGGCCAGGAACGGCGCGTCGGCGGCGTGCGCGGCGAGCTGCTCGGCGCCCAGCCCGTCCACCAGCAACAGGCACACCCGGTTGGCCGGCTGGATGCCCAGCGGGTTGGCCATCCCGGGCACACCCAGCGCGGCGAACAGCGACGGGGTGAGCTCGGCCAGCGAACGCCGGCCGTAGGCGGGCAGCACCGGTGCGTCGGGGAGCACCGATGCCGGGTCGAGCCGAATGTCGGACATGCGCCCAGCGTGACACGATCGCCTTTATGTCCGCTGAGCTTGCCCCGGCTGGGGTTCGGGTCGCGCTGGTCACCGGGGCGGCCCGGGGCATCGGCGCGGCGGTGGTGCACCGGCTGGCCGGGGACGGCTGGCGGGTCGTCGCGGTGGACGTCTGCGCCGACGACCCCGCGCTGGGCTATTCGCTGGGTACCTGTGCCGAGCTGGACGCGGTGGCCGCCAAGCACCCGGACGCGGTGCTGCCGGTGGTCGCCGACGTGCGGGACGAGCAGGCGCTCGCCGCCGCGGTGCGGACCGCGGTCACCGAATTCGGCGGGTTGGACGCGGCGGTGGCCGCCGCCGCGGTGATGACCGGCGGCCAGCCGCTCTGGGAGACCACCGACGCGCAGTGGGACGCGCTCTACGAGACGGGGCTGCGCGGCGTGCTGCACCTGGCCCGGACGGCGGTGCCGGCGATGCTGGACCGCCCGCACCCGCGTACCGGGCGGTTCGTCGCGCTGACCTCGGCCGCCGCGCACCGGGGGCTGTGGCACCTGGCGGCCTACTGCGCGATCAAGCACGGGGTGCTCGGCCTGGTGCGCGGGCTGGCCGCCGACCTGCGCGGCACCGGGGTGACCGCCACCGCCGTGTCCCCGGGATCCACCGACACCTCCATGCTGGCCGCGACCGCCGGCCTGTACGGGCTGGCCTCGCCCTCCGAGCTCAGCGTCCACCAGCTGGTGGACCGGGTGTTGGACCCCGACGAGGTGGCGGCGGCGGTGTGCTGGCTGTGCCGGCCCGAGTCGTCGGCGGTCACCGGCACCGTGGTGCATGCGGACGGCGGCTTTATCGGGTGAGCGGAGCGGATCGGCTGCCGGACGGGTTCGCGGTGCGGCTGGACCGTCGGACCCGGTGGCTGGACGGTGGCGCCGCGTTGCTCGGGCTCTCCCCGGGGCGATTGCTGCACCTGGCGCCGGCCGCCCGCCGGCTGCTCGGCGCGAGCGGCGATCTGGTCGTGCGGGACCACACCGGCGCCCGGTTGGCCCGCCGGCTGCTGGACGCCGGGGTGGCGCACCCGGTGAGCACCGGCGGGTTGTCCGGTCCCTCGGAGTCCGAGGTGACCGTCGTGGTGCCGGTCAGGGACCGCCCGGACGGGCTGGCCCGGCTGCTCGCCGCGCTCGCCGAAACCGCCCCGGAGCTGGCCGAGGTCATCGTGGTGGACGACGGCTCCGCCGACCCGCACGCGCACCGCCGGGTCGTCGCGGACTCCCGCCTCGGCTCCCGGGTCCGGCTGGTGCGACACCCTCGCCCGAGGGGGCCGGCCGCCGCCCGCAACACCGGGCTCGCCGCCGCCGGCACCGGATTCGTCGCGTTCCTGGACTCCGACGTGGTGCCCCAGCCGGGTTGGTCGGCACCGCTGCGGGCGCACCTCGCGGACCCGGCGGCGGTGCTGGCCGCACCCCGGATCGTGGGTTTGCCCGGTGCCGGGGAGAGCTGGCTGGACCGCTACGAGGGGCTGCGCTCGTCGCTCGACCTCGGCCCTGATCCGGGTCCGATCGTGCCCCGCACCCGGGTGGCCTACGTACCCAGCGCGGCGCTGCTGGTGCGTCGGGCCGCGCTCGGAGCGGGCTTCGACGAGGGCATGCGGGTCGCCGAGGACGTCGACCTGGTGTTGCGCCTGCATGCCGCCGGCTGCCGGTTGCGCTACGAGCCGGCCGCCCTGGTTGCCCACGAGCACCGGGTGCGCCCGCTGGACTGGTGGACCCGCAAGGTCTTCTACGGCACCGGCGCCGCTCCGCTCGCGCTGCGCCATCCGGGGTCGGTGCCGCCGCTGGTGTTGGCCCCGTGGGCGGCGGCGGTGTGCGTGCTGGTCGGTGCGCAACGCAGGTCCGGGGTCCTGGCCGCTGCCGCGGTCACCGCGTTCGCGTGGTGGCGGGTGCGCCACACCCTGTCCCCGAAGGCGCCGGTCGCGGGCCCGAAGGCGCCGGTCGCCGCGGGCTCAGCCACCCCGTCGGCACGGCTGCGCCAGCCTGGCCGGGTGGCCGCCCTGCTGGTCGGCCTGGGGTTGGTCAGCGCGGCCAACCAGGCGGCCGGGCTGCTGGTCCGACACTGGTGGCCAGCGGCGGCGGTGGGCGCTCTGCTGTCCCGGCGGGTGCGTCGGGCGGTGCTGGTGGCCTCGGTCGGCGAGGGGCTGGCCGACTGGTACCGCCACCGGGCGCGCGACGGCCAGCCCGCACTGGACCCCGGCCGGTACCTGCTGGCGCACCGGGCCGACGACCTGGGCTACGGCGTCGGCCTGTGGTGGGGCGCCTACCGGGGCCGCACGCTGGCCCCGCTGCGTCCCGAGGTGACCGGGCTGGGCGCCTGGCTGGCCCGCCGGCCTCGCCGCCGCGGTTAGGTGAGCGCGACGAGCATGACCACGGTGCCGAAGCCCATCAGCGCCTCGCCGAGCACGCTTATCCGGGGCGCGGCGAGTGCGCCGTCCCCGTTCCGCCGGGTGAGCACGGTCACCGTGCCGAGCAGGAAGTAGCAGGCCAGCCCCCAGCCGAGCACGGCGAGCACGGCGCCGACCGGTCCGGGGATACCCAACGGTGCCGCCCCCGGCAGGTCTATCGACCCCATGTCCATCCCATGGTGGCCCAGGTGGGCCGTCGTCGAGGGCAGCGCGCTGGCGTTCGCGGTGAGTGCGGCGCCGGTGCCTGAAGTGCCCGAAGTGCCGCGCATCGAGGGCAGTGCGCACATGTAGACCATGGCTACCCCGCCGAGCACGTGGGCGAGCGGACCACCACACACCGGCGCCCCCCGGTGCCGAAGGATCAGCGGCCAGATCGCCACCGCCGCGAACGCGACGGCCCACCACGGCCCGTGTACCGAGTCGGGCACCACCCCGGCCATGCCCAGTGACATGACCGCCATGCCGGCGGCCATCAGCGTGCCGGGCACGTCGCGGCGCACAACCCGGTGCGCCGCGACCAGGCCGAAGGAAGCGGC
>DATHIT010000503.1:0-11186 GCA_035489915.1 Pseudonocardia sp.
GGCGGCTGGGGCTCGACCGGCTCGGATGTGCTGGCCAGCGAGGCCGACGACGGTGGCTTCACCCTGGACGGCACCGCGATGTTCGCGGCGTGGGCGGCTGCCGCCGACGGTTTCCTGGTCGCCGCGAGCAGCGAGGCCGGGCTCACCGTGTTCCTGCTGGACGCGGCCACGCCAGGGATCTCGGCGGAACCGTTGGAAGTGGTCGGGCCGCAGCCGCGGTACCGGGTGCGGCTGGACCAGGTGGGTGTGAGCGCCGGCGCGGTGCTCGGCTCGGCGGGCGGCGGCCGCGAGGTGGTGGAGGCGGCGGATGCATTCGGCGCGGCGGCCAGCTGCGCGGAGATGGTCGGCGGCGCCCAGCGGGTGCTCGAGCTGACCGTGGAGTACGCCGGCCAGCGCCAGCAGTTCGGCCGGCCGATCGGCAGCTTCCAGGCCGTCCAGCACCACTGCGCGGACATGGCCATCGACGTGCTGGGCTCCCGACTCATCGCGTACGAGGCGATCTGGCGACTGTCCGCCGGCGTCGACCCGCCCGCCGAGGTTGCCCTGACGGTATCGGCGGCCAAGGCCTGGGTGTCGGACGCCTACCAGCGGGTCTGTGCGCTCGGCCAGCAGGTGCACGGCGCCATCGGATTCACCGAGGAGCACGACCTGCACCTGTTCAATGCGCACGCGATGGGCGCGGCGCTGAGCTTCGGCGACAGCGACTTCCACACCGACCGGGTGGCCAGCGCGATCGGCCTGCCGGGTGCGGACCGGCCGGTCAGCTGAGCTGGGTACTCGTCCCCGGCATGGCCTCCACGTAGGGCAGCAGCTCGGGGCGCTTCGGTGCGAAGCCCTCGCCGGTCTGCCGGCCGCTGGCCCAGTTCCGCAGGAACGGAACCAGGTAGTCGCGCGCCCAGGACAGGTCCTCCTGCCGGCGGTGCTGCCACGGGCGGGGGATTTCCGCCGACAGCGGCTCCCGCCAGTCCTCGGTGACCGGCACGCCGAGCACCTCGAGGGTGCGCAGTGCCACCCGCCGGTGCCCGTCCGTGGTGAGGTGCAGCCGGTCGCGGCCCCAGGAGCGCGGGTCGGACAACGGCTCCATCGCCCACAGGTCCACCAGCCTGCAGCCGTGCTTGTCAGCGATGGTGCGCAGCAGCTCGTTGAAGGTGGCGATGCGGCCACGGATGCGGCTGAGCACCGGCACCCGGCGGGTGTCGAACCCGGCGAAGATCACCACCTCGGCGCCGGTGGCCATCACCCGGCCCAGCGCGGCGTCGAACCGCTCGGCCACCCAGTCCGGCGAGCAGCGGGGGCGGATGATGTCGTTGCCACCGGCACTGAACGTGATCAGATCGGGGCGCAGCTGCTCGGCCACCGGGATCTGATCGGCCACCACCTGGTGCAGCAGCTTGCCGCGCACCGCGAGGTTGGCGTAGCGAAAGTCGGGGACGTCCATGGCCAGCCGTTCGGCGACCCGGTCAGCCCAGCCTCGGGGAGTGCCGTCGTCGCGACGGTCGTCGAGTCCTTCGGTAAAACTGTCGCCGAGCGCGACGAAGCTTGTCCAGGCGGGCACCACCACCCTCGCCTCCCCCTCGTTCAGGACCGATTCACCGACCGGTCGCCCTTTGGCTATCCAGGATTCCTCTTCCGGAGCGCTTACGCCAGGTGTTCTTGATGTCTGCCGGGTCGGGTAGGGCACAGTGAGGGCATGACTCGCGAACCGGATGTTTCCGGATCGTCACTCACCGAAGTACTGGGTGGTCGGACCGGGGCAGTCGACGCAGGGATCCCCGCTGTGGCGTTTGTCACAGCATGGGCAGTGGTCAACGCGGTGGTGCCGCCGGACGACGGGCACGCCACAGCCGGGGTGCTCTGGGGGGCCGGTGCCGCGTTCCTGGCCGGGCTGGTGCTGGCCGGGGTGCGGCTGGCCAGGGGCAAGCGGCCGGCGGGGGTCGCGCTGGGCCTGATGGGCGTGGTGGTGGCGGCGTTGGTCGTGCTGCACACCGGGCGGGCGGCCGACTTCTTCCTGCTGCAGATCGCCTCCAACGCGGCGAGCGCACTGGTCTGGGTCGCCTCCATCGCGGTCCGGTGGCCGCTACTGGGCGTGATAGTCGGCTTGGCGCTCGGGCAGAAGACCCGGTGGCGGGCCGATCCCGACCTGGTGCGTGCCTATTCCAGGGCGAGTTGGGTGTGGGCGGCGCAGTACCTGGTTCGGCTGGCGGTGTTCATCCCGCTCTACCGAGCCGATCAGGTTTTCGCGCTGGGTATTGCCCGTGCGCTCACCTGGGTACCTGTGGTGGTGTGTGTGGCGCTGTCCTGGCCGATAATGCGCACGGCCCTGCCGGATGACCATCCAGGTATCCGTTACCCTCGAGCACGGTCGGGTGAAGCCGCTCACGATCAGTGATCATCTGGATCTTTCTGGCCAGCCGGCCCGTTGACAACAGGAAGTGCAACCCCACCCTCGACCCGGAGCTATGACCGCGAAACCTGACCCAGCCGCCCATTCCCCCAGCAAGGCCGAGGAATCGAAGGAAACCTCGGCCGAGACGGTCGAACCAACGTCGACCGCACCACCAGCGGCGTTGGGGGCTTCAGGGACTTCGGAGGCGTCGGGACAGGCGGATCAGGCCGATGAAGCCGGATCGGCGGCCGAGCGGTCTGGGGTTGAGGTGCCGGCTGGTGAGGCGAAGCCGGAATTGAACGGCGCGCCGGTGCCCGAGGGCAAAGCCGAGCCGGATGTCCAGGCAGAACCGGCCGGGGCGGATCCTGGCGCTGCCGCGGAGTCGGCCGCCGGGCCTGCGGTTGACGTAGAGCCGGCCGTTGACCTGGGTCCGGCCGTTGACCTGGGACCCGCCGCTGAGTCGCCCGCTGACCTGGAGCCGAGCGCTGACCTGGGTCCGGCCGCTGACGTGGAGCCGGCCCCTGAGCTGGGACCCGCCGCTGAGGCCGAGCCAGCCGCTCGCGCGGAGCCGGCCGCTCAGGCGGAGCCGGACGTTGGCGCGACGCCGGCGCTGGACCACGACGCGACGATGGTCTTCGATACCCGGGCGGCCGCTTTCGACCCGGATACCGACGGCGCACCGGCCACAACCGGAGCCGCGGCCAAGCCGGACGGAGCAGCCGAGCCGGACCCGACCGCGGAGGAAATTACCAACGTCATCCCGCGTTTCCGCGGCGCCCGCGGTCGCCGCGCGACCCCGCCCCGCCCTCGGCCCGGCCCGGTCCCGAACCCGCCGCCGCGCCCGGTGCGCGCGCCGGGCTGGCCAGGCCCGGGTCAGGTGCCGGGCGCGCTGCCCAACCAGCCGTTCCCGTCTCCGGTCGGCCCGCAGCCCAGCCGAACCCCGGTTCCGCCGGTGGGACCACCCCGCCGCTGGCCGGAAAACCGTCGGGGCCCGGTGCGGCCGCCGGCGCAACTGCAGCCGCCGGCCACCCCACTGGGGCTTCCACCAGGCGTGCCACAGGTGTCGTTGCCGCCGGTCCCGGTGGTCAACCAGGTGATCAGCCCGACGCCGCCGACGGCCACCGACGAGCCCAGTGCGGTCAAGAAGGCGGCCGACAAGCTATCGATGAGCAAGGTGCTGGCCGGGAGCATGGCCGCGGCCACCTCGGCGGTGTTCGGCTCCTACTTCGGCACGCTGGGCACGGTGGGCGGCGCGGCGGTGGGTTCGATCGCCACCACCGTGGCCACCAGCATCTATCAGCGCTCTATCGAGCGGACCCGGGACACCGTCAAAACCAAGGTCCTGGGCGTGACCGGTCGAGGTGGCGGCGACGACGAGGTCCAACAGTTCGTACCGGTCGAGGACGAGCGCACCGTCCGGCTCGAGGCCGGTCGGGCCGCACCGGCTGAGGCCCGGCCGGCCCGCCGCCCCGTCCGGCTGGTCGTCGCCGGCACCTTCCTGATCTTCCTGGTGGGCTTGGCGCTGGTCACCGGCATCGAGTGGGCCAAGGGCTCACCGCTCTCCGGTGGCACCGGCGGCACCAGCGTGGGGCGCGTGCTGGAGCGCCCGGCGCCGCCGACCACCCACCGCGAGGTCACACCGCAGCCGGAGGACTCGTCCAGCTCGGAACCGAGCAGCGACTCGAGCGACTCGTCTGACTCGGACGAATCCTCTCAGCGGGAGAGCAGCCGAAAGAAGCTCGAGGACCTGCTGCCCTCTGGCTCGTCCAGGCCGAGCCCGTCGGATTCGCCGAGCGACAGCTCCAGCCCGCCCAGCCCGACCGAGAACCTGCTGCCCAGGATCGGTCCGTCGGACTCCAACAGCGGGCTGTTCCAGCAGCGGGACCAGGACCAGCAGGATCGCTGAGCGGCGGGCTTCGCTAGGCCCGGGGCCCCGAGGGCCCTCCTAGGGCGTGGCGCGCAACCGGTCGGCCAGCGCGCGGGCGGCGGCGGTCGGGTCCTCCGCTTCGGTGATCGCCCGCACCACCACGATCCGCCGGGCGCCGGCGGCCAGCACCTCGTCCAGCCGATCCGCCCGGTCGATGCCGCCGATGGCGAACCACGGCCGCGCGGTGCCGGTGCCGGCCACCGTGCGGATCAGGTCCAGACCCGGTGCCGGCCGTCCGGGCTTGGTCGGGGTCGGCCAGGTTGGGCCGGTGCAGAAGTAGTCCACGCCGGGCTCCACCGCGGCCTCGGCAGCCTCGCTCACCGCGTGGGTGGAGCGGCCGATCAGCGGCTCGTCGCCGATGATCCGGCGCGCCGTGGCGACCGGCAGGTCATCCTGCCCGAGGTGTAGTACGTCGGCGCCGACGGCCAGCGCGATATCGGCCCGGTCGTTCACCGCGAGCAGCGCGCCGTGTCGAGCGCAGGCCTCGGCGAGCACCTCCAACGCGGCGATCTCCTGGCGGGCCTCCAGCGGAGCGCCGTTGTCGGACTTGTCCCGCAGCTGCAGGATGTCGACGCCGCCGGCCAGCGCCGCGTCGGCGAACTGGGCCAGGTCACCGGTGCGCTGGCGGGCGCCGGTGCACAGATACAGCCGGGCCTCGGCGAGCCGGGCGCGAAGTTTTCCACCGTCCAGATCGGGCACGCCCCCGACGGTACGTGCCCGAGGGGCGGCCGGCCGGGCGGGGCGGTAACGCTGGGGGGCGTTGGCGCGTATCGTGGGGGGCGGTTGCGCACGGGAGCCCGGGGCATACCCAAATGCCATCGCACCGGGCTGAGAGGGGACTATCGCGGTCCCGACCGTCGAACCTGATCCGGGTCATGCCGGCGCAGGGAGCGGGAGTGATGACGAAACAGGAAGCGACACCTCAGGGCCGGCTCGCGATCGTCGGCGCCGGCGTGATCGGGCTGAGCTGCGCCTGGCGGGCCGCTGAGGCCGGCTGGGCGGTCGAGCTGATCGACCCGGCGCCGGGCAGCGGCTCCTCCTGGGTGGCCGGAGGCATGCTCGCCCCGGTCACCGAGGCCTGGCCCGGCGAGGAGGAGCTGCTCGAGCTGGGCGCCGAGTCCCTGGGGCGCTGGCCGGAGTTCGCCACCGCGCTGGCCTTGGCCGCCGACGCGCCGGCCGGGCTGCGCACCGAGGGCACGGTGGTGGTGGCCGCCGCCGCCGGGGACCGCGCCGAGCTGGACGACCTGGCGAACTACCTGGGCCGGCTCGGCAGGGATGTGTCGCTGCTGAGCGCCAGGGAGCTGCGCCGGCTGGAGCCGTCCATCGGCCCGGACGTGCGCGGTGGGCTGTCCGTACCGGGCGACCTGGCGGTGGACAACCGGGTGCTGCTGGCCGCGCTGCGCGCCGCCGCGACCCGAGCCGGCGCCGAGTTCGTGCACGCCGAGGCCCGCCGGGTGGCCGGGGACGGCGTGGAGTTGGCCGACGGGCGGTGGCTGGCCGCCGATGCGGTGCTGGTGGCCGCCGGGGCGCACAGCGCGGCGCTGCACCCCGGATTGGCCGGGCTGGTGCGGCCGGTGAAGGGGGAGATCCTGCGGCTGCGGCACCGGGCCGGTGCGCTGCCCCCGCCGAGCCGGACGGTGCGCGCGGTGGTGGACGGCCGGCCGGTGTACGCGGTACCTCGGGACGGCGGCGGCCTGGTGATCGGCGCGACCCAGTACGAAACCGGGTTCGACACCGAGCCCACCGTCGGCGGCGTGCGTGACCTGCTGCGGGATGCCGAACGGGTGCTGCCGGGGATTGCCGAGTACGCATTGCTGGAGGCCGCCGCCGGGCTGCGCCCTGGCACCCCGGACAACCTGCCGCTGATCGGCGTGATCCCCGGCGAGGGATCGGGCGGAGGATCCGGCCAGCCGGGGCCGCTGGTCGCCACCGGGCACGGGCGCAACGGCATGCTGCTCGCCCCGGTCACCGTCGCCGCGGTGCTGGCCCTGTTGGCCGGCGAACGGGTACCCGCCTCGGTAGCGGTGGCCGACCCGACCCGGCTGGCACCCGCCGAGCCCACCCGGCTGGCACCCGCCGAGAGCGCGAGGAGGTAACCCGATGCGGATCTGGATCAACGGCAAGTCGCACGAGCTGCCCGAGCCGGCCAGCGTCCACGACGTGCTGACCGCGCTGGGTGCTCCGTCCACCGGAGTGGCCGTCGCGGTGGATGACGAGCTGGTGCCCCGGGCGGACTGGGCGCGCTACCGGTTGGCCGCCGACGCCAAGGTCGAGGTGCTGACCGCCGTGCAAGGAGGGTGATCATGACTGACGGAATTGTGGACGAGCCGCTGGTGGTGGGTGGCCGCAAGATCGCCTCCCGGCTGATCATGGGCACCGGCGGGGCGACCAACCTGGCGGTGCTGGAGCGCGCCCTGGTCGCCTCGGGTACCGCGCTGACCACGGTGGCGATGCGCCGGGTGGACGCGGCCGCCGGCACCGGGGTGCTGGAGCTGCTGCGCCGCCTTGGCATCGAGACGCTGCCCAATACCGCCGGCTGTCGGACCGCCGCGGAGGCCGTGCTGACCGCCCGGTTGGCCCGCGAGGCGCTGGAGACCGACCTGGTCAAGCTCGAGGTGATCGCCGACGAGCGCACCCTGCTGCCCGACCCCATCGAGTTGCTGGACGCGGCCGAGCAGCTGGTCGCGGACGGCTTCACCGTGCTGCCGTACACCAACGACGACCCGGTGCTGGCCCGCAAGCTGGAGCAGGCCGGCTGCGCGGCGGTGATGCCGCTGGGCTCGCCGATCGGCACCGGGCTGGGCATCCGCAACCCGCACAACATCGAGATGATCGTGGCGGCGGCCGGCGTGCCGGTGGTACTGGACGCGGGGATCGGTACCGCGTCCGAGGCGGCGCAGGCGATGGAGCTGGGCTGCGACGCGGTGCTCCTGGCCACCGCCGTGACCAGGGCCGGTGACCCGGAGCGGATGGCGCACGCGATGCGTCTGGCCGTCGAGGCTGGCCGGGCGGCCCGCCTGGCCGGCCGCATCCCCCGCCGCTACTGGGCCCAAGCCTCCAGCCCCGCCATCGACTGACCCCCGCCCAAGCGGTCCGCCCCCCGCCCCCGCCCAAGGGGTCCGCCCGACTGCCCCGCCCAAGGGGTCCGCCCGACTGCTCCGCCCAAGGGGTCCGCCCGACTGCCCCGCCCAAGGGGTCCGCCCGACTTGTCGTGTCTTTTGCGAACGACAAGTGGCAGTTGTCGTGTCAATTTCCAACGACAAGTGGCCGGAGGGGCGGCGGGGTGGGGCGGCGGCGCTCCAGGTCGGTGTTGAGGCGGGTCAGCGCGGTGACGAATTCGGCGAGCTCGCCGGTGCCCCAGCCGTCCAGGCGGCCGCGCCACTCACCGCGCCGGGCATCGGTCGCGGCGGCCAGCCGGTGCAGCCCGTCCGGAGATGGGGTGAGCAGGAACGCCCGCCCGTCCAGCGGGTCTGGGTCGCGTTGCACCAGGCCGAGCCGGATCAACGTGGACACGTGCCGACTCATGGTCGATTTGTCCAGCCCGAACTCCTCGGCCAGGTCGTTCAACCGCAGCGGCCCGGCCTGCGCGATGACCAGCAGCACCGCGTAGGTACCCGCGTCGATGCCCGGATGCACCCGGGAGGCGAAAGTGCGCAGAAAGCGGCGAGACCGCCGGTGGAACACGCTGAGCTGTTCCTCCAGGCGGTCGACCTCTTTCTCGCGGGCCTCGTCCCACGTCACGCGGTGACCTTAGCCTCCGCCCGCCACCCGCCGGTCCGGTCGGGTGTGAGCAACTCGAACGGTGAACCTAACGATCACTCTGTTGGGTTGTCGACGCCGGGCCTTCGCGGGTGATCTCGGCATCTGGGTGATCCAGGAGACACAAGTGGTAACTCAATCGGGTAGCTCATGTTGCGTTGCGCAACTAACATTGTCCGCAGCCGAGAGAAAGGTTGCGGATGTCCAGCGGCTTGGCCGAGCAACCCCGATCCACTCCTGGCGCCACCCCACGCCGGTGGTCCAAGGACCACCCGGGCTACAAATGGGTAGCGCTGTCCAACACCACGGTGGGCATGCTGCTGGCGACGGTGAACTCATCCATCGTGCTGATCTCCCTGCCGGCGATCTTCCGAGGCATCGGGCTGGACCCACTGGCCCCGGGCAACTTCAGCTACCTGCTGTGGATGATCATGGGCTTCCTGCTGATCTCCGCGGTGCTGGTGGTGACGCTCGGCCGGCTCGGCGACATGTTCGGCCGGGTCAAGATTTACAGCTTGGGCTTCGTGGTCTTCGCGTTCTCCTCGGTCGCGCTGGCTCTGGTTCCGTTCAGCGGGGGCGGCGGCGCGCTCTGGCTGATCGGCTGGCGGGTGGTCCAGGGTGTCGGCGGCGCCATGCTGTTCGCCAACTCGACGGCGATCCTGACCGACGCCTTCCCGGCCCACCAGCGCGGCATGGCACTGGGCACCAACCAGGTCTCCGCGATCGCCGGTTCGTTCCTCGGCCTGGTGCTCGGGGGCGTGCTGGCCGAGTGGGACTGGCGCGCGGTGTTCTGGGTGAGCGTGCCGATCGCGGTGGTCGGCGCCATCTGGTCGTACCGCTCGCTGCACGAGCTGGGTGAGCGGCTGGCCGGCAAGATCGACTGGTGGGGCAACGTCACCTTCGCCGTCGGGCTGGGGGTGCTGCTGGCGGGCATCGTCTACGGCATCAACCCCTACGGCGGGCATCCCACCGGCTGGACCAACCCGTGGGTGCTGACCGCGGTGATCGGCGGGGTGGTCGTGCTGGCCGCGTTCTGCGTGCTGGAGACCAAGGTCGCCCAGCCGATGTTCCACATCGAGTTGTTCAAGGGGCGCCTGTTCGCGCTGGGCAGCCTGGCCGGTCTGATGACCTCCATCGGCCGGGGTGGCCTGCAGTTCATGCTGATCATCTGGCTGCAGGGCATCTGGTTGCCACTGCACGGCTACAACTTCGAGCAGACCCCGCTCTGGGCCGGCATCTACCTGCTGCCGCTGACCGTCGGCTTCCTCGTCGCCGGACCGGTCTCCGGGGTGCTCTCCGACCGGTTCGGGGTGCGCGCGTTCGCCACCGTCGGCCTGCTGCTGGTCGCCGCGAGCATGGTCGCCCTGATGCTCATCCCGGTGGACTTCCCGTACTGGCTGTTCGCCGCTGTGCTGGTGCTCAACGGTGTCGGCTCCGGTCTGTTCACCGCGCCGAACACGTCGGCGGTGATGGGCGCGGTCCCGGCCAACCAGCGCGGCGCGGCGTCCGGCATGCGGGCGACGTTCTTCAACTCCGGCTCGGCGCTGTCCATCGGCATCTTCTTCACTTTCATGATCGTCGGCCTGGCCGGCACCCTGCCCAGTGCGCTGAGCAGCGGGTTGCGCGGGCAAGGCGTGCCCGGCGCGATCGCCGACCAGGTGGCCGGCCTGCCCCCGGTGGGCAGCCTGTTCGCCGCGTTCCTCGGCTTCAACCCCATCCAGGAGCTGCTCACCCCCAGCGGTGTGCTGAACACCCTGCCGCCGGCCAACGTGGCCACCCTGACCGGCACGGAGTTCTTCCCACGGCTGATCTCCGAGCCGTTCCAGCACGGGCTGTTCGCGGCATTCCTGGCCGCGCTGGTGTTGACCCTGATCGGGGCGCTGGCCTCGGCGCTGCAGGGCAAGGAAGCCCCGATCGAACTTGAGATCCCGGTGTCGGCGCCCGCGCCCGGCCCCGACGCCATGCCGGTCCCCACGCCGACCAACCTGGTCGCGCCCCATTCGGCCGATGAACCGTCGTCCAACGGCCACCGGAACGGCTACGCCGGCCCCGACCGGGGGTCGATGAAGGACAGGCTGCTCGGCGTGCTGCTCGCCGACCCGGCCCGCGCGCTGCACGCGGTCGGTGACCTGGACTCCAGCAAGGGAGAACTGGCCCAACTGCGCGAGTCCATCGACCAGCAACGTGAGCAGCTGGCCGGGGCCGCCCGACGGCTGCGTGAGGCCGGGCTGACCGCTCCGCAGATCGCCCGGCTGGCCGGCGGGAGCAACCGGGAGCTGGCCGACCTGCTCGGCGAGGGGACCAACGGATCGGCGCCGGAACTCGCCGCCGCGGAGCCCTGTCCGGCCGGGGCGAAGTGGGCCGAGCCGCACCAAGCCGAACAGTCCACCTCAACCAACTGACCCGGTCGGGTGCGGCACCGCCGCTGCGCCACCGGTCTCTGGTAAGCCTTTGCGGGTGCCCGGTACAGACGAGCGCTCCCACGGTCGGCCGCCGCGGAGATCGCCCTCGGCCGTGCTGGGTGCCGTCCTGGCCGCCGCGGTGCTGGCTGGGTGCGGCCCGTCCACACCGCCGACGTCGAGTTCCCCCTCGGCCGAAGCCGCGCCGCCGTCCGTGCCCTCGGGTGAGGCCCAGCCGGCGCCGGGAGCGCCGCAACTGGCCAGCCCGCCGGGCCAAGCCGCCCCCGGGACCAGGGCGGTGCCGGTCTACTACCTCGGCCACACGCCGGCCGGGGACCGGCTGTACCGGGAGTTCCACCAGGTGCGGGTGGCCGCGGCCGACGACCTCGGCTCGGCCGCGGTGCGCGAGCTGCTCGCCCACCCGACCGGGGTGGACCCGAACTACCGCTCGGTGTGGCCGACCGGTTGGACGCTGCGCGCCCCGGTCCGCCGGGCCGGTGGTGCGATCACCGTCGACCTGGCCGAGCCGAAGGGCGGGGGCAGCCGGCCGGACGCCTCTCGGGCCGGCTGGGCCACCCGGCAGCTGGTGTACACCGTGCAGGGCGCGCTCCGTGCCACCGATCCGGTGCGGGTGCTCGTGGACGGCCGGCAGGTGCGCCAGCTGTGGGGCAGCGTCGCCGTCGATCAGCCGCTGACCAGGGGCGACCCGTACACC
>DATHIT010000504.1:0-6053 GCA_035489915.1 Pseudonocardia sp.
AAGCCGGTCAAGATGTCCTACAACCGGGAGGAGTCGTTCTTCGGCCACGTGCACCGGCACCCGGCCTGGATGCGCTACGAGTTCGGCGCCGAACCGGACGGCACCCTGGTCTACGCCAAGGCGGACATCCTGTTCGACGGCGGCGCCTACGCGTCCTCCACCGGGGCGGTGGTGGGCAACGGCGGCACCATGGGGCTGGGCCCGTACCGGATCCCCAGCGTCGAGGTGGACTGCTACGGGGTCTACACGAACAACCCGCCATGCGGGGCGATGCGCGGTTTCGGCTGCGTGCAGGCCGCGTTCGCGCACGAGGCGCTGATGGACGAGCTGGCCGACACCATCGGCGTGGACCGGATCGCGATCCGCCAGCTCAACGGCATGCGGGAGGGCGACCGGAACATCACCGGCCAGCTGATCGACTCCGCCGCGCCGGTGGCTGAGCTGCTGGACATCGTCCGCGACATGCCGCTGCCACCGGACCGCGCCGCCGAACCCGACCTCCGCGACCTACCCGGCGGCGTCTCCAACACCACGCACGGCGAGGGCGTCCGTAGGGGCATCGGGTACGCGGTGACCTACAAGAACGTCGGTTTCTCGGAGGGCTTCGACGACTACTCCACCGCCCGGGTGCGGCTGGAGGCGGTCGCCGGCGAGCCGGTGGCCACGGTGCAGACCGCGGCCGCCGAGGTCGGCCAGGGGCTGATCACCGTGGAGCAGCAGATCTGCCGCACCGAGCTCGGCGTGCAGCGGGTGGTGGTGCACCCCAAGGACACCACGGTCGGCTCCGGCGGCTCCACCTCGGCGTCCCGGCAGACCTACGTCACCGGCGGTGCGGTCAAGGCGGCCTGCGAGGCGGTGCGGGCCAGGGTGCTGGACCGGGCGGCCGTGCTGGTCGGCCGGCCAGCCTGGGAGCTGCGGCTGGACGGCGAGAAGATCGTGGCCGCCGCCGGGGACGTGGTCGCCGCGCTGGTCGAGGTGCTCGGCGACGAGCCGGTGGACGAGACCGTGCAGTGGCGGCATCGGCCGACTCAGCCGATCGACCCGGAAACCGGCCAGGGCGATGCGCACGTCCAGTACGCCTTCTCCGCGCACCGCGCGGTGGTCGACGTGGACGTCGAGTTGGGCCTGGTCAAGGTGATCGCGCTGGACACCGCCCAGGACGTGGGCAAGGCGATCAACCCGGACGCCGTGGTCGGGCAGATCCAGGGCGGCAGCGCGCAGGGCATGGGGCTGGCCCTGATGGAGGAGATCGTGGTCACCGACGGCCACGTGCGGAACCCGTCGTTCACCGATTACCTGATCCCGACCATCCTGGACATGCCGCCGATGAAGATCGAGGTGCTGGAGTACGCCGACCCGCACGCGCCGTACGGGGTGCGCGGGGTGGGCGAACCCCCGACGATCTCCTCTGGGCCAGCCGTCGCGGCCGCGATCCGGCAGGCTACTGGTCGGGCGCTGCGCCGCGTGCCGATCCGGCCCGAGCACATCACTGGAGTGTGAGATGCCACGCATGTTCCTCAACGGGACCGCCATGTCCGGCGGCGCCGACCACCACCTGGTCGGCGGCGCCGAGCTGGTGGCCCGGACCACCACCGCGAAGCGGTACCGGTTCCACGCGGTGGGCGGGCGCTACCCGGGGTTGGAGGATGTGGGTCCGGATGATCCAGCCGGCGCGGCGGTCGAGGGCGAGGTGTACGAGCTGTCCTACGAGCAGCTGCGCGAGGTGCTGTTGCCCGGCGAGCCGGACGGCCTGGAGCTGGGCGTGATCGAGCTGGCCGACGGCAGCGGCTCGCTGGCCATGGTGCTGCGCCGGGAGTACCCGAAACTGCCGCCACTGGAGGACATCTCCGCCCTGGCCAGCTGGCGGGCCTATCTGGACGGCCAGCGGTGAGAACCGTATTTCGGGCCGACAGGGTGGTGCTGGATGGCTCTGTACGCCCGGCGGTCGTGGTGGTGGACGGCGAACGGATCTCCGCCGTGCTGCCTCGGGACGCGGCGGTCGACCCACCCGCCGACCGGGAGCTGGTGCTGGCCGCCGATGAGGTGCTGCTGCCCGGCCTGGTGGACACCCACGTGCATGTGAACGAGCCGGGGCGCACCGAGTGGGAGGGGTTCGCCTCGGCGACCAGGGCGGCGGCCGCCGGCGGGGTGACCACGCTGATCGACATGCCGCTCAACTCGCTGCCGCCGACCACCGACGCCGAGGCGCTGGCGGTGAAGCGGAAGGCCGCCGACGGGCAGTGCAGCATCGACGTGGGCTTCTGGGGCGGCGCGGTACCCGGCAATGGCGCCGAGCTGGCGCCGCTGCACCGCGCCGGGGTATTCGGGTTCAAGTGTTTCCTGCTGCCCAGCGGGGTGGACGAGTTCCCGCCGCTGAGCCGGGCCGAGCTGGCCGCCGCGCTCGAGCAGGTCGCCGCGCTCGACGCGCTGATGATCGTGCACGCCGAGGACCCCGGCCTGGTCACCGACGCCCACGGCCGCCGCTACGCGGACTTCCTGGCCTCCCGGCCGAGGGCCGCCGAGGACACCGCGATCGCCGGCCTGCTGGAGCTGGCGCGGCAGACCGGGGCCAGGGTGCACGTGCTGCACCTGTCCTCCGCCGATGCGCTGCCCATGATCGCCGAGGCCAAGGCGGCCGGCCTGCCCGTCACCGCCGAGACCTGCCCGCACTACCTGGCCCTGTCCGCCGAAGAGGTGCCGGACGGGGACACCCGGTTCAAGTGCTGCCCGCCGGTGCGCGAGTCCGGCAACCGGGACGCGCTGTGGCGAGGGCTGGCCGAGGGCACCATCGACGCCGTGGTCAGCGACCACTCGCCGTCCACCGCGGACCTGAAGCGGCTGGACACCGGCGACTTCGGGGCGGCCTGGGGCGGCATCGCCTCGCTGCAGCTGGGGCTGCCGGTGGTGTGGTCGCAGGCCCGCGAGCGGGGCCACGGGCTGGCCGACGTGGTGCGCTGGATGGCCGGCAACTCCGCCGCGCTGGCCGGGCTGGCGAGTAAGGGGCGGATCGCCGTCGGCGCGGACGCGGACCTGGTGGTGTTCGCCCCGGACGAGCCGTTCACCGTGGACCCGGGCCGGCTGCATCACCGCAACCCGGTCACCCCGTATGCCGGGCGCACCCTCACCGGCGTGGTGCGCGGCACCTGGCTGCGCGGCCAGCCGATCGACCTGGACGCCGAGCCACGCGGCCGGCTGCTGAGCAGAGACGAGATCTGATGGACCACGGGCACTTCCAAGAGCTACCCGACCTGGCCGTGCGCCCCCTCGGCGGCAGCGTGGTGTACGCCAACGACGAGGCGTTCGCCCAGCGGGAGAACCTGATCACCGCTGGCCCGTCCCGGCACGACCGCGACCTGTTCGGGCCGAAGGGCAAGGTCTACGACGGCTGGGAGACCCGGCGGCGCCGCGAACCGGGCCACGACGAGGCGATCGTCCGACTGGGCGCGCCGGGCATCGTGCACGGCCTAGTGGTGGACACCGCCTGGTTCACCGGCAACTACCCGCCGGAGGTGTCCGTCGAGGGCCTGAGCATCGAGGGGCATCCCGACGTGGACGAGCTGCTCGCCGCCGACGGCTGGCTGAGCCTGGTGCCCCGGAGCCCGGTGAAGGGCGACACGGCGAACGAGTTCGCGGTGGCCGCCGGCGCGTCCGGCGCGGGGCAGCGGTGCACGCACGTCCGACTGCGCATCTACCCGGACGGCGGGGTGGCGCGGCTGCGGGTGCACGGCGTCGCGTTGCCCGACCCGGCCCTGCTGGACGCGCTCGGCGTGTTCGACCTGGCCGCCCTGGAGAACGGCGGGGTGGCGCTGGACTGCTCGAACCGCTTCTACAGCTCGCCGAACAACCTGCTGCTGCCCGGGCCGACCCGGTCCATGGGGGAGGGCTGGGAGACCGCCCGGCGCCGTGACGACGGCAACGACTGGATCCAGGTCAAGCTGACCGGCGAGGCCAGCATCCGGATCGCCGAGCTGGACACCTCGTACAACCTGCACAACGCGCCGGGCTGGGCGTCGCTGCGCGGGCGGTCCGGGCCGGACGGGGAGTGGGTCGAGCTGCTCGGGCGCACCCCGCTGCGGCCGGACACCCGGCACCGATTCACCCTTGCCGACACCCCGCCGGTCAGCGAGGTACGGATGGACGTTTACCCGGACGGCGGGATGGCCCGGCTGCGGCTGTACGGCTCGCTCACCCCGGCCGGCCGGGACGAGCTGGGCCGGCGCTGGCGCGACGCGCTGCCCGAGCCAGCCAGCGCCGCCGAGCGGAGGGACGCCTGATGCCCCGCTACACGGTGAACTGCTCGATCCTGTTCACCGAGCTCCCGATACTGCTGCGCCCGGCCGCCGCGGCCGCCGCCGGCTTCGATGCCGTGGAGTTCTGGTGGCCGTTCCAGGACGCGGCGCCCTCCGACGCCGAGGTCGACGCGTTTGTCACCGCCGTGGCCGACGCCGGGCTCACCCTCACCGGGCTCAACTTCGCCGCCGGTGAGATGGCCTCTGGGGACCGGGGTCTGGTGTCCTGGCCGGGGCGCGGCGCGGAGTTCCAGGACTCGGTGGCGATCGCCGTGGGCATCGGCGGCCGGCTGGGCACCGGTGTGTTCAACGCGCTCTACGGCAACCGGGTGGACGGCGCCAGCCCCGAGGAGCAGGACGAGCTGGCCACCCAGAACCTCGCCGCCGCGTCGGCCGCCGCCGCCGAGATCGGCGCCACCGTGGTGCTCGAGCCGCTCTCCGGCGCCAGCCGCTACCCGCTGCTCACCGCCGCCGACGCGCTCGCGGTCGCCGACCGGGTGGGTGCGCCCAACCTGGCGCTGCTCGCCGACCTCTACCACCTGGCAGTCAACGGTGAAGACCTCGCCGAGGTGATCGACCGCCACACCGCCCGGATCGGGCACGTCCAGATCGCCGACGCACCGGGCCGCCACGAGCCAGGCACCGGCCGGATCCCCCTCGACCGCCACCTCACCGCGCTCGACGCCGCCGGATACACCGGCTGGGTCGGCCTGGAGTACCTGCCCAGCACCGACTCCTCGGCCGCCTTCGAATGGCTGCCCCCGGAGCTGCGCGGCACCCGGAAGGAACACGCCTAATGAGCACGTCACAACCCGTGAGTGGCGAGTGGTCCTATAGGACCACTCGCCACTCACGAGGCCTGAGCAGCGGAAACAAGGGTGGAGGGGAGCGATGAGCGCCGACGGAGAGCGTAAGCCTGGCGACACCACGGTGGCGTTTATCGGGCTGGGGATCATGGGTGCGCCGATGGCCGGGCATTTGCTGGACGCCGGCTACCAGGTGATCGGCTACAACCGGTCCCGTCCGGCGGTGGACCGGCTGGTGGCCAAGGGCGCCAAGGCGGCCGGCAGCGCGGCGGAGGCGGTCCGAGGGGCCGACGTGGTGATCACCATGGTGCCGGACAGTCCGGACGTCGAGGACATCACCGTCGGCGAGGACGGCTTCTACGCCGTCGCCCAACCCGGCCTGCTCCATATCGACTGCTCCACCATCCGGCCGGACGTGGCTCGCAAGATCGCTGAGGCGGGCGCGGAAAAGGGCATCCGAGTGGTGGACGCGCCAGTCAGCGGCGGCGAGGCGGGCGCCGTGGAAGCCACGTTGTCCATCATGGTCGGCGGCGCGCCGGACGACGTCCAAGCGGCGCTGCCGTATCTCAACGTGGTCGGCAAGACGATCGTGCACGTCGGGCCGGCCGGCTCCGGGCAGACCGTCAAGGCGGCCAACCAGCTGATCGTTGCGGGCAACATCCAGCTGGTCGCCGAGGCGCTGGTATTCCTCGAGGCGCACGGGGTGGACACCGAGGCGGCCACCGAGGTGCTCGCCGGTGGGCTGGCCGGCAGCGCCGTGCTGAACCGCAAGGCCGCCAACATGCGCGCCCGCGAGTTCACCCCGGGCTTCCGGGTCGACCTGCACCACAAGGACCTGGGCATCGTCACCGCCGCCGCCCGCGAGGCCGGCGTGGCGATCCCGCTCGGCGCGGCCGTCGCGCAGCTGGTCGGGGCGCTGCGCGCGCAGGGCCACGGCGGGCTGGACCACAGCGCGCTG
>DATHIT010000505.1:0-3830 GCA_035489915.1 Pseudonocardia sp.
CGCGGTCATCGCGTCCAGGTACTCGTCGGTGCGCCGGCCCCGCTCGGCCAGGGACACGCCCACCGCGGCCAGTTCCGGCTCCAGGTAGCCGGCGCCGACGCCGAGCGTCAGCCGCCCGCCGCTGAGCACGTCCAGGCTGGCCGCCTGCTTGGCCAGCACCAGCGGATTGCGCTGCGGCAGGATGACGATCCCGGTGGCCAGCTCGATCCGCTCGGTGACCGCGGCGACGTAGCCGAGGTGCACCAGCGGGTCCAGGATCGGGTCGGTGGGTGCCATCGGGGAGTCGGAGGTACGCGGGCTGGGCAGCACCACGTGATCACCTGCCCACCAGGACCGGTAGCCCAGCTCCTCGGCCAGGCGGGCCAGCCGCACCGTGTCCTCGGGTCGCAGTGTCGCCTTGGCATTCAGCCCGGCTACTCCCAGCTCCATGGAGTCCATGCTCGTCTCGCGCGCGCCGAGGTTCCAAGACCTGCCGCGATAGCCTCTATCTATGGACGTTCACCTGCGGGAGTTGCGCTATTTCGTGGCCGTGGCCGAGGAGCTCAACTTCACCAGGGCGGCCGGCGATCGGCTGTTCGTCTCCCAACCCACGCTCAGCAAGCAGATCCGCCAGCTGGAGCGGGATCTGCGGGTCACCCTGTTCGACCGCGACCCGCGCGGCATCACGCTCACCCCGGCCGGGGTCGCGCTGCTGCCGCTGGCCAGGCAGATCCTGCAGTCCTGGTCCGGTGCCCGGCGGGCGGTGACCGAGGCGGCATCGGCGCAGACCCTCACGGTGGGCTTCCAGACCAGGATCGGTCGGGGGCTGATCCCGTCGGTCACCGCCCGCATGGAGCAGCGGCTGCCCGGTTGGCGGCTGCTGTTCCGCCAGGTGACCTGGGCTGACCCGACGGTCGGCCTGGCCACCGGCGAGGTGGACGTCGCGGTGGTCTGGCTGCCGCTGCCGGCCGGCGACAAGCTGGCGTGGAACGTGGTCGCCCGCGAGGAGCGCTGGGTGGCGCTGCCCGCCGGGCACCGGCTGGCCGACTGTGCGGTGATCCCGTTCGAGGAGTTGGTGCACGAGCCGTTCATCGCGCTGCCGGCCAGCGCCGGCGTGCTGCGCGACTACTGGCTGGCCACCGACCAGCGGAGCACGCCGCCCAGGGTGGCCGCCGAGGTGACCACCGCCGACGAGACCTTCGAGGCGGTCTCCTCCGGGCTGGGCGTGGTCCTGGTGTCGGCCGGGAACGCGGAGATCTACCAGCGCGCCGACGTGGTCTGCCGCCCGGTGGCCGGGCTCTCCCCCAGCGAGCTCGCGGTGGCCTGGCGCCGGGACGACCACCGGGAGGCGGTCCGGGTGTTCAGCGAGGCCTGCGTCCGCTGCCTATGCCCAGCTCAAAGCCCGTGAGTGGTAAATGGTCTCATAGGACCACTTACCACTCACGGGGCCTGACCAGCGGTTTCCGTGGTTAAAGGGCGAAGGCGGTGATCACGGCGGCGGCCACCGCGGCGCGCTCCAGCATGCCGTCGATGCTCACCTGCTCGTGCCGGGCGTGCGCCCCCGCGCCGATCGCGCCCAGCCCGTCGAGCACCGGCAGCCCCATCGCGGCGGCGAAGTTGCCGTCGCTGGCCCCGCCGACGCCGGTCTCCCGCAGGTTCCCGCCGAGCTCCGCGGCGGCCGCGCTGGCCAGCGAGTAGAGCGCGGCGATCGGCTCGCTGCGCTCCATCACCGGCCGGTTCCACCCGCCGCGCACGGTCAGCTCGGTGCGCGGGTCGTAAGTGCGCAGCCCGGCCAGCAGCTGATCGATCCGCTCTTGCGCCCGCGCGCTGCTGACCCGCACATCCACCCCGGCGAAGGCCTGCCCGGCCACCACGTTGCGCCGGGTGCCACCAGACACCAGCCCGACGTTGACCGTGGTGCCCTCCGCCGGGTCGCTGGCCGCGTGCAGGGTGCGCACCAGCCTGGCGATCTCGTCGATCGCGCTGGCCCCGGCGGCGTGGTCCAACCCGGCATGCGCCTGCACTCCGCGCACCTCGATGTCGAACAGCCCGACCCCCTTGCGGCTGGTCTTGATCGCGCCGTCCGCGCTCGCTTCGAAGACCAGCACCGCCGCCGCGCCGGCGCAGGCCCGCTCGATGATCGGCCGGGAGAACGGGCTGCCGATCTCCTCGTCACCATTGAGCACCAGCCGCAGCCCGGGCACCGGCAGGCCGGCCGCGCGCAGCGCCCGGATCGCCCACACCGCCTGCACCAGGCCGGCCTTCATGTCGAACACGCCCGGCCCGCTGATCGTGTCGTCCACCACCCGCACCGGCCAGTCGGCCAGGGTGCCTGCGCCCCACACCGTGTCGTAGTGCGCGAGCAGGGTGAGGGTCGGATCGCCGGGGGACTCCAGCACCAGGACGTCGCCGTGCTCGTCCGATTTGTGCCGCGCCCGGCCAGCCGCTGGGCCCAACCGCTCGGCCACCCAGCTGTCCAGGTACTCGAGGCCTTCGCCGAGCAATTCAAGGTCGTCGCTGGGCGTCTCCAACCCGGCGTACCGGACCAGGTCCTCAACCATCTCGGCCCGGTGCCCGGCAAGCCAGTGGTGCAGCCCGGGCACGTCCACTTCGGCCAGCGCCGCCGGCAACGGCAGGCCGGACATCCGGGTCATCGCAGCTCCACATCCTTCGTCTCCGGCATCACCGCGTACACCCAAACCCCGACCAGCGCCCCGGCAGCGACGTAGAGCCACACCCAGCCGCTCAGCCCGTGCGCGCTCATCCAGGTGGTCAGGTACGGCGCGGTCCCGCCGAACACCGCGACGGCCAGCGCGTAGGGCAGCCCGATGCCGGTGGTGCGCACCTCGGCGGGGAACTGCTCGGCCAGCACCGCGGCGCAGTTCGCCGAGTAGCCGGCCAGGAAGGTGAGCCCGATCAACTCGGCGCCGAGCAGCGGCCAGAACCCGCCGAGGTGCAGTAGCGCGAACGCCGGGTAGGCGATCACCACGAAGCCGATGGCAAAGGTCAGCAGGGTGGGCTTGCGGCCGAACCGGTCGGACAGCAGCGCGACGAAGGGCAGCAGGCACAGGAAGTAGGCGATGCCGAGGGTGTTCGCCAGCAGTGCCTCGTTGAGCGGGATCCCGGTGGCGGTGTGCGCGTAGCCGGGCATGTAGCTGATCCAGATGTAGTAGGTCAGCGTGCCGGCGATGGTGATGCCGACGACCCGCAGCGCCGCCCTCGGGTGCTCGCGGAGCATGCCCAGGATCGGCCCGCGGGCGGGCTCCGTGCGTCCCTCGCTGATCCGGCGGAAGCTCTCCGTCTCCGGCACCGCGGTGCGCAGCCACAGCCCCACCAGCCCGAGCAGCCCGCCGATCGCGAACGCCAGCCGCCAGCCCCAGGCGGCCATCGCGTCGTCGGACAGCGTCGAGGTCAGCACGAAGCTCATGAACGCCGCGATCAGGGTGCCCAGTCCTACCGACACCTGCTGCCAGGAGCCGGCGAACGCGCGGCGCCCCGGCGCTGAGGACTCCACCAGAAACGCCGAGGACGAGGCGAACTCCCCACCGGCGGAGAAGCCCTGCACCAGCCGGGCCAGCAGCAGGATGATCGGGGCGGCCACTCCGATCGCCTGGTAGGTGGGGCACGCGGCGATCACCAGCGCGGCGCCGGCCATCAGCCCGATGGTCAGGGTGAGCGCCTTCTTCCGGCCGTGCCGGTCGGCGTAGGCGCCCAGCACCGCGCCGCCGATCGGGCGCATCAGGAAGCCGGCCGCGAACACCGCCAGGGTGGCCAGCAGCCCCGCGGTGCGGTCTCCGCTGGGGAAGAACTGGCCGGCGAACACCGAGGCCAGCGCGGTGTAGATGGCCCAG
>DATHIT010000506.1:0-6142 GCA_035489915.1 Pseudonocardia sp.
GGTGAGCTGCACGACGAGCTGGTGGAAGCGCCCGTGCGCGCGGGCCAGCCGGACCGGGTCGTCCAGCGCGTCCGCCTCGTCGGCCAGCGCCTCGCGCAGCCGCGCCACGATCTCCGGGGTGGTCCGCTCGGCGAGCAGCGCGGCGGCCGGGGCCTCCAGCATCACTCGGGCGTTGTGCACGTCTTCCAGGGTTGCGCCCTCGTACTGCAGCAGCAGCCCGATGTAGCGGGCGACCATCGGCACGGCGGGCGTCCTGATCCGCGCCCCGCCCCCGGCGCCCCGGCGGACCACGATCAGCCCCTCGGACTCCAGGATCCGCAGCGCCTCCCGAACCGTGGTCCGGGCGACGGCCATCTCGGCCATCAGCTGGTCCTCGGGCGGCAGTGGATCGTCCGCCTGGAGCTCCCGCGTGACGATCTTGCGGCGCAGCGTCCTGGCGACGATCTCGGCGGCCTTGGGGAGCTGGACCGCCTCGAGCCTGGTGACCATGTGGGTGCCTTCTGCTCCTGCGTTGTGCCGCGTTCCCCCGGGGGTGAGGGTCGGCCTACTGTGCCACCGCGCCGCCGTCGACCGGCATCGCGTGGCCGTTGACGAACGACGCGGCGTCCGAGCACAGCCACACCACCGAGGCGGCGATCTCACTGGGTTCGGCCAACCGGCGCATCGGGGTGATGTCGGTCATGGCCTTCGCCATCTCCGGGCTCGACTCGGCCCGCTGGATGTTCATCTGAGTCCTCGTGGTTCCCGGGCAGACCGCGTTGATCCGAATGCCCTTGCGACCGTACTCGACGGCGGCGGCCTTGGTGAGCCCGACGACACCGTGTTTCGAGGCCACGTATGCGGACGCGAACGGCACCGCGACCAGCCCTGAGAACGACGCGGTGTTCACGATCGCGCCACCGCCCCCGCCCAGCATCGCGGCGATCTCGTGCTTCATGCAGAGGAACACCGAGGTCAGGTTGACCGAGAGCACGGTGGCCCAGTCGGCGTCGGCCACGTCGACCAGCTTTGCCGACGGGCCGAGCACTCCGGCGTTGTTGTGTGCGCAGTGCAGGCCGCCGAAGGTCCGCACGGCGTGCGCCACCAGCGCCTCGACCTGGCCGGGGTCGGTGACGTCGGCCTGCTGGAAGGACGCCTCGCCGCCCTCGTCGAGGATCGCCTCGACGGTCGCCTTGCCGCCGTCCGGGTCGATGTCGGACACCACGACCTTGGCGCCGGCCCGGGCGAAGGCCAGCGCGGAGGCCTGCCCGATGCCGGTCCCGGCGCCGGTGACCAGTGCGACCTTGTTCTCCAGCGTTGACACGCGGCCTCCTGTGCCTCGATTGGGTGCCTCGATTGGGGTGGCCCGAATCGTATCCGAATAATTCGTTCTAAGTTAGAGTGATTACAAGCGTCAACTTCCATGCCTGCCCAGCCACCCGATCCCGCAGAGGTGATCCCGATGCCGCTCCAGGACCACATGCAGCTGATCTCCGTGGACGACCACCTGGTCGAGCCGCCGCACGTCTGGCAGTCCCGGCTGCCGGCCAAGTGGCTCGAGGACGGGCCGAAGATCGTCGAGGAGGAGGCGTCGGACGGGGGACCGCCGGCGCACGTCTGGTACTACGAGGGCCGGCGCTACCCACAGATCGGGCTGAACGCGGTGGCCGGCAAGCGTCCGGAGGAGTTCGGCACCGAGCCGCTGCGCTATTCCGACATGCTGCCCGGCTGCTACGACCCGGAGGCCCGGGTCATCGACATGGACCTGGACGGAGTCCAGGCGGCGATCTGCTACCCGTCCTTCCCTGGCTTCGCCGGCAAGGTGTTCCTGCAGGGCAATGACCGCGAGCTCGGCGCGCATTGCGTGCGGGCGTTCAACGACTTCATGATCGACGAGTGGTGCGCGGCCGCCCCGGAGCGGTTCATCCCGGTCGTCATGCTGCCACTGTGGGACGTTCAGGCCTGCGTGGCGGAGGTGCACCGCACGGTGGCGAAGGGCGCCAAGGCCATCACGTTCTCGGAGAACCCGGTGCCGCTGGGGCTGCCCTCGTTCCACACCGACCACTGGGACCCGCTGTTCGCCGCCGCCGAGGAGGCCGGCATCCCGTTGTGCATGCACTTCGGCACGTCGGGGCAGGCCCCGGTCACCGCGCCGGACGCCCCGTTCGCGGTGACCATCACGCTGTTCGGCTGCAACTCGATGTTCGCGGCCGCCGACCTGATGTTCTCCCCGGTGTTCCACAAGTTCCCCCGGCTGAAGGTGGCGCTGGCCGAGGGCGGCGTCGGCTGGGTGCCGTACCTGCTGGAGCGGGCCGACTACGTCTGGGACCGGCACCGCTTCTACCAGAACGTGAACCAGGAGATGAAGCCCTCGGAGATCTTCCGGCGGAACATCTGGGGCTGCTTCATCGACGACGTGCACGGGCTGAACAACCGCCACGAGATCGGCATCGACCGGATCACCTGGGAGTGCGACTACCCGCACTCGGACTCGAACTGGCCGAACAGCCGCAAGCGGGCCGTCGAGGTGTTCGCCGACGTGCCCGACGACGAGGTGCAGCAGATCGTCGAGTGGAACAGCCGCGAGCTGTTCAGCTTCCCGCGCGCGGAGGTCTGATGCCCAAGCCGGACCCGAACGCCTCGGACTGGACCGACCTGGACCTGCTCACCGTGTCCGAGGCCACCGAGCGGTTGGACGAGGAGCTGGCCGCGGTGCGCGCCGAGATCGCCGCGCTGACCGCCGCGCCGCACCCGAACCGGGGGCAGCTGATCGCCGCCGAGCAGCGGCTGGCGTTGCTCGGACGGGCCAGGCTTCGGGCGGCCCGGCCGTCGGTGGTGGTCGCCACCGGCCGGGTCCGCAGCCGAGCCGAGGTGGCGGCCACCCCGGGCCCGCCGGACTGAGCGGGCTTGCGCTCACCGGTCGCCGGGGTAACCGCCGCCGCCGAACTGGGCGTCCAGCGCGTCGTAGTCGACCCCGCCGCCCCGGGTGGGCAACTGGTCGACCAGCTCGAACAGCCGGGGCCGCCGATACCCGGCGAGCTGCCCCCGGCAATGCTCAACCAGCGCCTGGACCAGCGCGTCGGGCTCGGCGGCCAACCCGGGTGCCGGCACCACCACGGCCAGAACCCGCTGTCCCCAGGTGGCGTCCGGCACTCCGATGACCGCCGCGCCGGACACTCCGGGGTGTCGGCGCAGCGCGGCCTCCACCTCGGCCGGGTAGACGTTCTCCGCCGCCGACTTGATCATCTTGCGCAGCGGCCCGACGAACGAGATCGACCCGTCCGCCTCGCGGCGGCCCAGATCGCCGGTGTGGTGCCAGCCGTGCCGGCGCTTCGCGGCGGACAGCTCGGGACGCCGGTGGTAGCCGTTCATCACCATCGGCCCGCGCACCGCGATCTCCCCGGTCTGCCCGGCGCCCACCGGGTGCCCATCCGGGTCCAGCACCTCGACGGCGGCCAGCGGCCCGGGCAGCCCGCCGATGGTGGGCCGCTCGGGCAGGCTGAAGGTCACCACGCCGGCCAGCTCGGTCTGCCCGTAGCCGGAGCGCACCCGCCCGCCCTGGACCACGGTGACCATCTCGTCCCACCCCGGTGGCCCCGGCGGGGTGCGCAGGCTGGACAGGTCGTGCCGACCGTCGTGGTTGTGCTCGACCAGCTGCTCCATGGTCGGGCGCTGCAGGAACGCACTGGTGCACCGCTCCGCCTCGACCAGTCGGCACAACTCCGCCGGCACCACCCGGCGCAGCATGACATTGCGGCCGCCGGCGTGCGCCACGGCAAGCGTGCGGCGCAGCGTGCCGATGTGGAACAGCGGCCCGGAGTTGAGGAACACCTCGTCCGCGCCCACGCCCTCGAGCAGTCGCAGCGTGGTGGTCTGCGCCAGCAGCGCGGTCTGGGAGAGCAGGGCGCCG
Source organism: Pseudonocardia sp. (assembly GCA_035489915.1). Classification (GTDB taxonomy): domain Bacteria; phylum Actinomycetota; class Actinomycetes; order Mycobacteriales; family Pseudonocardiaceae; genus Pseudonocardia. The sequence goes on from DATHIT010000506.1 coordinate 3,890, forward strand.
CTCGGCCGGCCGTCGAAGGCCGCCGTGTACAGCATCAGCACCGGCTGGCCCGGGTCGACGGGACCGGACGGCGCTCGCGTTCCCCGAGGTCCGGTCGCCAGTTGCCCGGCCAGCAGCGCCTCGTAGCCGTGCTCGCCCGGGTCGTCATGCTGGATCCAGTGCTGGACCCGGCCGTCGACCTGGCCCGGCGCGGAGCGGGCCGAGGCGACGGTGTCGCCGATCTCCTCGGCCTGCCAGAGCACCACCGCCGGCTCGGCGTCGGCGAGCGCGAATCGCAGCTCCTCGGCGCTCTGCCGCCAGTTGACCGGGCACAACACCGCGCCGAGGCGGGCGGCCGCGAACAGCGCCTCCAGCAGCCGGTGGCAGTTCTGCCCCAGCCAGAGCACCCGGTCGCCGCGCGCCACCCCCCGGGCGGCGAGCGTGTCCGCCAGCGCGCCCACCCGGCGGTCCAGCGCGCGCCAGCTCAACCGGTCGGGCCCGCACACCAGGGCGATCTCGTCGGGTCGGGCCGCGGCGTGTCCGGTCAGTACGTCACCGAGGGAGAACCAGCCGGCCCCGGACAGCTCCGGTGCGACAGCGGACATCCGCCACCTCCGTCCAATCCCGCCCCAATATCGTCAAAACCGATAGCGAATTATGCACCAGATGGGCATTCCGGGCCCAGTCCAGGTTGTCTCAGCGTGCCCTGGCAGTTTATTGTTGTAACGAATTTTGCGGACCGTGCGGAGGTAACGATGGGGCAAGCCCGGCCGGACCACGTGCCCGCGGACCTGGTCAGGGACTTCGACCACGTGTTCGGGGAGGAGTTCGCGCGGGACCCGTTCGCCGCCTTCGAGGACGTTCGGCGGGACCGGGTGTTCTGGAGCCCGCACCACGGCGGCTACTGGGTGCTGACCACGATGGCCGACATCCGGGAGGCCCTGCAGCGGCCGGGCGACTTCTCCAACTGGCCGACCGGCATTCCGGCGCACGTGAGCCGCCGCGAGCGGATGCTGCCGCTGGAGCTGGACCCGCCGGACCACACCGCCTACCGCCGGGTGCTCGCCCCGATGTTCGCCCCCAAGGCGGTGGCCGCTCGCACGGCGGCCATCGGGGCCACCTGCGCCCAGCTGATCGACTCACTGCTGCCGAAGGGCCGCTGCGACTTCATCGCCGAGTTCGCCCAGCCGTTCCCCACCACCATCTTCACCAACATGCTCGGGCTGCCCAGTCAGGAGTCGGACCGGTTCGTCGGCTGGAACAACGTGCTCCTGCATTCGCACGCCGACCCGGACGCCCGCCGCGACGCCGGTAACGAGATCAACAACTATCTGCGGGAGCTGATCGCCCAGCGGCGTGCCGAGCCCCGGGAGGACGTGGTCTCCGCGCTGCTGGAAAGCCAGGTGGACGGCCGGGCGATCGAGCCGGACGAGGTGCAGAACCTGACCTTCATGCTGTTCGTGGCCGGGCTGGACACCGTCACGGCCGCGCTGTCGTTCTGCTTCCGGTACCTCGCCGAGCACCCCGGGCACCGCGCCCGACTGGTCGCCGACCCGGACCTGGTGCCCAGCGCGGTGGAGGAGCTGCTGCGGGTGCACGCCTTCATCAACCCGGCCCGCACGGTCACCGCCGACCTGGAGTTCGCCGGGGTCCGGATGCGGGCCGGCGACCGGGTGCTCGCCTCCACCGCGCTGGCCAGCAACGACCCCGACGAGTTCGCCGACCCGTTGGAGGTGCGGCTGGACCGGACCGGCAACCGGCACCTGGCCTTCGGCGCCGGCCCGCACCGCTGTGCCGGTTCCCACCTGGCCCGTGACGAGCTGGTCACCGCCATGCGGGAGTGGCACCGGCGCATCCCGGAGTACGCGGTGGCACCCGGCCAGGCGATCACCGTGCACGCCGGCGGTGCGATGGGCATCGATCGTCTGGAGCTGGTGTGGGCCGTACCGGGCTGACCGGCCTCGCCGGGCTGACCGCGCCGCCGGCCGAGAGCCGGTTGGCGGCGCCGGCCGACCTGCCCGACCGTTCCGCGCTGGCCGACCGTTCCGGGTTGGCCGAGGCCGCGTTTCGGACCGAGCTGCGGGCCTTCCTGGGCGAGCACCACCCCGGGCCGACCCCCAGGGAGCGGAGCGTCCGGCTGGCGTTCCTGCGCGCCTGGCAGGCCACCCTGACCGACCTGGGTTGGGTTGCCCCGGCGTGGCCGAGGCGCTGGGGTGGCATGGGGCTGCCCGCCGCGTTGCAGGCGGTCTACCACCGGGAGATGGCACTGGGCCG
>DATHIT010000507.1:0-7736 GCA_035489915.1 Pseudonocardia sp.
CGACGGGTTCTGCGAGCGCTACGCCGAACGCGCCGGCCGGATCGTGGTGGGCGACCCGGCGGACCCGGCCACCGAGGTCGGCGCGCTGGTGCACCCGGAGCACTACGCGCGGGTGCTGTCCTACGTGGAGGTCGGCAAGACCGAGGGCCGGTTGCTGGCCGGCGGCGGTCGGCCGGCGCACCTGCCGTCCGGGAACTACCTGGCGCCGACGGTGTTCGCCGACGTGAAGCCCGGTGCGCGGATCTTCCAGGAGGAGATCTTCGGCCCGGTGGTGGCGCTCACCCCGTTCGACTCCGAGGCCGAGGCGATCACGCTGGCCAACGACGTGCGGTACGGGCTGGCCGGCTACGTGTGGACCAACGATCTGCGCCGGGGGCACCGGGTGGCCGGGGCGATCGAGGCCGGCATGGTCTGGCTCAACTCGCACAACGTCCGCGACCTGCGCACCCCGTTCGGCGGGGTGAAGAACTCCGGGGTCGGCCACGAGGGCGGGCACCGCAGCATCGACTTCTACACCGACGAACACATCGTGCACGTGGCGCTCGGCGAGGTGCACACCCCTCGATTCGGAGCGTCCCGATGACTGTGTCTCCGCCCGATGTGATCCGTTCCGGGTACGCCGAGTTGGTGGTCACCGACCTGGCCGCGGCCCGCTGGTTCTACGTGGACGTGCTCGGGCTGGTGGTCACCGCCGAGCAGCCGGACGCGCTGTACCTGCGCGGCTTCGAGGAGTACCTGCACCACAGCCTGGTGCTGCGCCTCGGTTCCGTCCCGGCACTGGCTCGGCTGGCGTACCGGGTGCGCGGACAGTCCCAGGTGGACGCCGCCGCGCGGTACTTCGCCTCGCGGGGAGTGCCGGTGCGGCGGGTGCCGGCCGGGGCCACCCTGGGCATCGGCGAGGCGGTCCGGATCGTGGACCCGCTCGGCTTCCCCGTCGAGTTCTTCTACGACGCCGAGCACACCGAGCGGTTCACCCAGCGCTACGACCTGCACCCGGGCAACGCGATCACCCGGCTGGACCACTTCAACGTGATGGTCCCGGACGTGCGGGCCGGGCACGACTACTACCGGCGGCTCGGCTTCGGGGTGTCCGAGACGATCGAGGACGACGCGGACAACCTGTACGCCGCATGGCTGTACCGCAAGCAGACCGTGCACGACATCGCGCTCACCGGCGGCGCCGGCCCCCGGCTGCACCACATCGCGTTCGCCACCGCCGAGCGGCACCAGATCCTGCACACCTGCGACATGCTCGGCGCGCTGAACCGCGAGCACCACATCGAGCGCGGCCCCGGCCGGCACGGCGTGTCCAACGCGTTCTACCTGTACCTGCGCGACCCGGACGGACACCGCATCGAGATCTACACGACGGACTACTACACCGGCGACCCGGACAACCCCACCGTGCGGTGGAGCGTGGACGACAACCGCCGGCGGTCGTTCTGGGGGCACGCGGTGGTGCCGTCCTGGTACACCGACGGCTCGGTGGTGCTCGACCTGGACGGCCGGCCGGTGCCGGTCCGCGCGTCCGAGGTCCGGGAGGCTGAGCGCACCGGCGTGGTGGTCGGCGCCGACGGATTCGCCGTGGCCACCGAGGCCGGCACCCCCCGCTCGGTCAAGCTCGGCAACCAGCTCTAACCCCAGGCCATAACGCCTGGTCAGGGGTCGTGAGTGGCGATGGTCGCTATAGCGACCATCGCCACTCACGACCCTCTAGCGGGGGCGGAGGAAGGGCTCGCTAACCTGGCGGCGACTCCCCGGGGGTGATGCGTGCGCGCGAACCTCGCCTCGGCCGCCGCGCTGGTGGCGCTGGCACTGGCCTCGATGGTGCTCGCCGGCTGTGGGTCCGGGCCGAGCGCGCCAGAGCCCGGTCCACCGGCCGGTGCGCCGCCGCCGACCAGCTTCGCCGCGCCCCCGCCCAGCTCCCCGCCGCCGCAGGCCCTGCCCAGCGCCGCGCCGACCAGCTCGGCGAAGCCGGCCGCCGGCCGGAAGCTGCACGTGGAGCTCACCGGCTACTCGTTCCACGACAACACCCCGCCGGGCTCGGCCGAGGTGTGCTGCTCGGTGCTGCACCACCAGGCCGGTGGGCGGGGCACGTACGCCGACCCGATCACCGTGGCGGTGCCCGGCGGCGAGGGGAGCATGGCGTGGCGTGCGGGCACCCGGTTCTACCTGCCCACGGTGCGGCGCTACGTGATCGTGGAGGACTACGGGGCCAGCCCCGCGGACCCCGGCATGGACACCCACCTGGACATGTGGATCGACGGCCGGGACGGCGACGAGGAAAGCACCCAGGACTGCATGGCGGCGATCACCGGGCGGGTGCCGGCCGAGCTGAACCCGCCGCCGGGCCGGCCGGTCATGTCGGGTCCGATCTACTCGGGCGGCGCCTGCCGCATCCCCGGCGGAGGCGGGTGAGCACGCTCGCGCTGCTCGTCAGCGGGCCCCCGGCCAGCGGCAAGACCACCCTCGGCCGCGCCCTCGCCGGACACCTCGGGGCCTGCCTGCTGGACCTGGACGTGGTGGCCGGGGCGCTCACCGCGTCGATCGCCGGGCTGCTCGGTACCGACGATCTGGACGCGCGTGAGCTCGCCGGGGACGTCCGGGCGGCCCGCTACGAGTGCCTGCTGGCCACCGCCGAGGACAACCTGCGGGTCGGCACGCCGGTGGTGTTGGTGGCGCCGTTCAGCACGGAGCGGACCGACGCCGCGCGCTGGGCGAGCGTGCGGCGACGGCTGGTCGAGGCAGGTGGCGAGCCGAGGTTGGTGTGGCTGCGGCTGCCGCCCGATGAGCTCCTCCGGCGGCTGCGGGCGCGCGGCGCGGAACGGGACGGCGCCAAGATCGCCGACCCGGCCGCCTTCCTGGCCCGACACCCGGTGGTGCCGCCGGCCGTCGAGCACCTCGAGGTTGATGCCACCCAGGACATCGCGATGCAACTTGCCGGTGTTCTGCGCGCAACCTCTTGACAACTCGACACTGAGCGGCGAACCTTCCGACACCGCCGTGACATCGATTACCTTCCTGATCAAAGCTCAGTGAGACTCCGATAGTTCGCTGATTACGCCCAGCTCCGCCTGGCTAGCTCACCGTAATGAGGGACCTGTGCTCATCGCGACGCCAAACCTGTGCCTGGACCGAACCGAGCTGGTCTCGGCGGTCGTCCCCGGTGGCGTGCTGCGGGCGAAGTCGGTCGAGGTGACCGCCGGCGGCAAGGGGGTGAACGTGGCCAGGGTGCTGCGCGCCTTCGGCCACCAACCGCCGATCGTCGGGCTGGTCGCCGAGCGGGACGGCGCGACGCTGCGCGGGCTGCTCGCCGAGGAAGGCGCCACCGTGGTCGGTGTGCCCGCGCCCGGCTATCTGCGGCAGGCGATCATCATGATCGAGGAGCGGGTCGGCCGGACCACCGTGCTGAACGAGCCCGGCACCACGTTGCCGCCGGCGGTGTGGGCGGACTACCGGGCGGCGGTGCGGGCGCAGCTGCCCGGTCGGCGGCTGCTGGTGTGCATCGGTAGCCTGCCGCCCGGGGCGCCGCTGGACGGGTACGGGCAGTTGGTCGAGCTGGCCAGGGCGGCCGGCGCGCTGTCCGTGGTGGACTCCGCGCCCCGGCCGTTGGCGGCCACCCTGAGCTTCCACCCCGACCTGGTGACCCCCAACCTGGAGGAGGCCGAGGCGGCGCTGGCCGGGGACACCGGCGAGGTGCTGCATGCCAGTGACCAGGACGTGCCCCAGCGGGCCGGCCAGGCAGCGCTGGAGCTGTGCGCACGGGGCGCCCGGTGCGCGGCGGTGACCGCCGGCGGGCAGGGCGTGGCCTTCGCCGCGACCGGTGGCGAGGTGCACTGGGTACCCGCGGTGCCGGTCGATGTGGTCAGCGCGGTGGGCGCCGGGGACTCGTTTGTCGGCGGGTTGGCCATCGAGCTGCTCGGCATGGCCGGCGCGGACTCGGTGACGCCTCCGACCACCCAGCAGTGGCTGGCCGCGTTGCAGCGGGCCACCGCGACCGCCGCCGCGTCCTGCGAGCAGCTGCGCGCCGGCGGGGTGGACCCGGCACGGGTGGCCGAGCTGCTCGAGCTGGTCCGCGACCAGGCCAGGGAGCCGGTCCGGTGAGCGCGCGCAAAGTACGCCTGAGCGATGTCGCCACCGCCGCCGGGACCAGCACCAAGACCGCCAGCCGGGTACTCAACGGGGACCCTCGGGTGGCCGGGGACACCAGGGCGCGGGTGGAGGCGGCGATCGTTGAGCTGGACTACCGGCCGGACCCGCTGGCCCGCTCGCTGCGCAAGGGCACCGACGAGACCATCGGCGTGGTGGTCGACTCCATCGCCGACCCGTTCTTCGCCAGCGTGACCGGCGAGATCGAGAAGGTGGCCTTCGCCAGGGGGCTGACCGTCACGGTGGCCAGCACCGGCCGCTCCGCCGAGCGCGAGCAGCTGCTGCTGGACGGCATGATCCGGCGCAAGGTGGCCGGGGTGATCGTGGCGCCGGCCTCCCGCAACCACGGTTACCTGAGCTCCGCATCGCGCCCGTTGGTGTTCATCGACCGCAGCCCGATCGACCTGGATGTGGACGCGGTGCTGGTGGACGACTACCACGGCGCCCGCACCGCGGTGGGCCACCTGATCGCCCATGGCCACCGCCGGATCGCCTACGTGGGCGACTACCTGAACCTGGAGACCGCCGACCAGCGACTGGCCGGCTACCGCGCGGAGTTCGCGGCGGCCGGCATCCCGGTGGACGAGGACCTGGTCGCGGCGGACTGCCAGGAGATCGCCGACGCCACCGAGCGGACCGGCGAGCTGCTGGCCAGGGCGGACCCGCCCACCGCGATCTTCAGCGCGAACACCCGCAGCTCGATGGGCGTGGCCCCGGCGCTGCACGCGCTGTCCCGCACCGACGTGGCACTGGTCTGCTTCGGCGACTTCCTCATGGCGGCCAGCCTGCAGCCGGCGGTCACCGTGATCGACCACTCCCCCGAGCTGATCGGCCAGCTGGCCGCCGAGCGGCTGTTCCATCGGATGGCCGGGGCGGACGAGCCGTCCCGGCGGATCGAGGCGCCGTTGCGGCTGATCCCCAGAGGTAGCGGGGAGCTGTCCCGGTGAGCCCGAGGGAGCTGGCCGTCGGGGTGGACATCGGCACCACCGAGACCAAGGCGCTGGCCATCGACGCCGGCGGCGACAACCCGAGCGGCCGCAGGGTCGGCTTCGCCCGCCGCCCCACCACCTGGGTCACCCATCCCGGAGGACGGGTGGAGACCACCGGCGAGGCGCTGTTCGCCGATGTGCTCGGCGCGGTCTCGGCCGCGGTCAAGAGTGCCGAGGCGGACGGCCCGGTCCGGGTGACCGGGATCGGGCTGGCCGGGTTGGCGGAGAGCGGCGTGGTGCTGGACCCGGCCGGCCGGGTGGGCTCGCCGGTGATCGCCTGGTTCGACCAGCGCGGCGCCGGGGAACTGACCGAGCTGGCCGAGCGGGACCCCGGGTTCGCCGAAGCCTTCTCCGGCCGGGTCGGACTGGCCATGGACGCCCAGTGCACGCTGGCCAAGCTGCTCTGGATGCGCGGTACCGGGATCCCGTTCCAGCCGGGCGCGCAGTGGCTGAACATCCCCGAGTACGTGGCGCACACCCTCGGCGCGGACCGGGTCACCGAGCCGTCGCTGGCCGCCCGCACCGGGCTGGTGGACGCGTCCACCGGGCTGGCCTGGGCGGCGGCGCTGGACCAGGTCGGGGCGCCGCCGGGGTTCCTGCCGCCGGTGCTGCCGGCCGGGCACGCCGCCGGTCGGGTCACCCACCGCGACGCCCCGGCGGCGCTGCGCGGCGCGGCGATCACCGTGGTCGGCCACGACCACCCGGTGGCCGCCGTCGGCTCCGGCGCCACCGAGCCCAACGTGCTGTTCAACTCCACCGGCACCGCCGACGTGCTGCTGCGCTCGGTGCCCCGCCGGCTGACCACCGGGGAACGCGCCCAACTGGTCGCCTCGGGCTACAGCGCCGGCGCGCACGTGCTGCCCGGGTACGCCGCGCTGATCGGCTCGGTGCGGGCCGGCCTGGTACTCGGCCGGGTGCTGGACCTGCTCGGCCGCGCCGACCTGGCCGCCCGCCTGGAGCTGGACCGGCGCTGGCGACCGGGCACCCCGACGGGCAGCGTCCGGGTCACCGGCGCCGGCCAGACCGACGCCGAGGTGGTCATCCGGATCACCGACGGGGCCAGCCCGGACGCGGTCTGGGCCGCCGCGCTGGCACACATCGGCAGCGTCACCGCCACGCTGGTCAACTCCGCCGAGCGGATCGTCGGGGAACACCAGGACGCGGTGGCCGCCGGCGGCTGGGTGCGGCTGTCCAGCGTGCGGGCCAGCAAGAGCCAGATCATCCCCCGGCTGCGGTTCGCCGCGATCGACCAACCGGGGGCGTTCGGGGCCGCGCTGTTCGCGGCCTGGGCCGGCGCGGGAAACCCCGTGCCTTTCCGGAAATTCAGCGACCGAATGCGGCCGGAGCGCCCGACCGGCCAGGCCGACGTCGCGCAACCCGAGGAGGCCACGACCTGGTGAGCCAGCCGACCGAACAGCAGCCGATCCAACAGTCGGGAACCGTCACCCTGGACGCCATCGCGGACCAGAGCGGCGTGTTCGCCATCGTCGCCATGGACCAGCGCAACACGCTGCGCCGGATGTTCGCCTCGGTGGGCCGCGAGGACGCCACCGACCAGGAGTTCCGCGCCATCAAGGTGGAGGTGGCCAGCGCGCTGGCCCCGATCGCCAGCGGCTTCCTGCTCGACCCGACCTGGGGCGTGCCCGCGGTCACCGAGGCCGGCGCGCTGCCCGCCGACCGGGGCCTGCTGGTCGCGGCGGAGCCGGCCGAGCGGGGCAACTTCAACGGCGAGCCGCACGCGCACCGCATCCCGGAGCAGAACGCGGCGTGGGTGCGCGGGCTCGGCGGGCACGCGGTGAAGTTCCTGGTTCAGCTGCGGCCGGACCGCCCGCACCCGGCCGGCACCCCGGACCTGGTCGGAGACGTGCTGAACGTGGTCCGCGAGGTGGTCGAAGACTGCCGCGCCCACGGGGTGCCCTCGGTGGTGGAGAACATCGTCTACCGGCTGCCCGGGGAGGACGAGCTGACCTCGGCGCACCGCGAGGACATGATCGTGGAGTCGGCCCGGCTGCTCGCCGAGATCGGCCCGGACCTGCTGAAGCTGGAGTACCCCGGCTCGGCGAAGGGCTGCCGGCGGATCGCCGATGTGGTGGCCGGCCCGTGGGCGGTGCTGTCCGCCGGGGTGGCCTTCGACGAGTTCTCCCGGGTGCTCCGGGTGGCCTGTGACGACGGTGGGGCGTCCGGGTTCATCGCCGGGCGGTCCATCTGGAAGGAGTCGGTCGGGCTGACCGGCCCGGCCCGCACCGAGTTCCTGAACACCGTGGCCACCGCGCGGCTGGCCGAGCTGGTCGCCGCGGTGGACGGCCGGGCCCGGCCGTGGAAGGAGGCAGTGACGGCATGACGCTGTTGCGAGCAACGGGGCTTGTCAAACAGTACGGGCACGTCCGAGCGCTGAACGGCGCCGACTTCGACGTGGCCGCCGGCGAGGTGGTCGCGCTGATCGGGGACAACGGCGCAGGCAAGAGCACGCTGGTGCGGATGCTGTCCGGCAGCGAGGTGCCGGACAGCGGGGAGATCCTGCTGGACGACCAGCGGGTCCGGCTGGACACCCCCTCGGTGGCCCGGAGCCTGGGCATCGAGACGGTGTTCCAGGATCTC
>DATHIT010000508.1:0-6613 GCA_035489915.1 Pseudonocardia sp.
GCCCGCAAGGGCGGCACCATCGTCACCTGCGCGTCGACCTCGGGCTACGAACACACCTACGACAACCGCTATCTCTGGATGAACCTCAAACGGATCATCGGTTCGCACTTCGCCAACTACCGCGAGGCCTGGGAGGCCAACCGGCTGGTCGCCTCAGGCAGGGTCCATCCCACACTGTCGAAGGTCTACCCGCTGGCCGAGGCCGGTCAGGCCACGTTTGACGTGCACTCCAACGCCCACCAGGGCAAGGTCGGCGTGCTCTGCCTGGCGCCCAGCGAGGGCCTCGGGGTGAGCGACAACCATCGCCGGGATCAGCTCACGGAACAGATCAACCGATTCCGGCAGGTCTGAAATGCGCTCTAGGGAATCAGGCGACGCTCGGAGGTAGGCAAGTGAAACCATTCGTGATAAACCGACACGGTCGTCTGGTATTCCCGGCGAATTTCCTCGGCGAGCTGGACTTCTCCGCCCTCGACACCCTCGAGCAGTTCACCGCCGTGATCGAGAGGGATTTCGAAGCCAAGGCGCCGACCGGGTCCGATATCCTGAGCCGCGTCGAGTCCGGGGCTTACCCGGGGCGATTCGACCTGCTACGTGATCTCGGTCAGAACCTGTTCTGGGTCAACCGTTTCCCGATCACCATGTTCGAGAAGCGGCCCACCCGGTGGCGCGATGTGGCGAAGCATCGCGATGACGTCTTTTTGCCGGTGCTGACGCCGTGGGAGGACGGCGAACGCAAGGTGGCCGCGGTCGAGCGTGCCTACCAGGAGTTACCCGCGACCTGGGACTCAGCCATCGAGGACAAGGTGTTCGCGCTGCTGTTCGACCTGTTCCGGCACAAGCGCCACCACGCCACCGAGCTGCCGGCGATCAAGCCGACCGTCGCCGAGTTCCTGGACCAGCCCGACGCCCTGACATTTGTGATGCCCACGCACGACCCGGACTATCCCGTCTTCTCGATCGAGCAGATCATCGACGCCGACGAGGAGGTTCCCGAGCTGGAAGCCCTGATGCGCTGGGCGATGGTGCTGCACAACCAGTACCCGTGGGAACGCTCCCGCACCGAGCTGCGCCGGCCCGCTGAGATCGGTGACGACGACTTCGTGGTTGCTTTCCACCCGCGCAACCGCGACGTGATGGCCTTCATCGACCGGGTCAAGAGCAAGCGAGCCGCCGGTCAGAACGCCGCCGTGCCGGCCAAGCAGGAACCGATCGTGGCCGTCGCACCCGAGACGCCGTACCCGCCGGTGCGGGTGCGGGAGGCGTTCGCGGTCCAGCCCGTGTTCGAGTCGCTGGCGGTCATGCGCGGCGAGCACGTCTGCGACAACGTCGACGTCATCCGCAACACCAGCTTCTCCTGGTCACTGATGAGCGCGGCGGAGATCGCCGCCAAGACCGGTATCCAGCAGCGGCGCTACTCCAGCCTGGGGCTCGAGCAGTTGGCCCTCGGCGCCGCCAAGGCAGCGCTGGCGAAGTCCGGCCGGGGGCCCGAGGAGATCGGAGCCGTCCTGGTCAGCACCTGCACCAGCAGCCGGTCAATCCCGTCGGTGGCCTGCTGGCTCTCGGGTGAGCTGGGCGTGCTTCAGACGCATACCTCCGTCGACATGGTCGCGGCCTGCGCCGGGATGCCCTACGGGCTTGGCGAGGCAATCCGGCAGCTGCAGGAGGTCAACCGCCCGGTCCTACTCGTATGCGTGGAGAAGTTCTCCGACAAGATCGGCAGCACCCGCACCTCGCGGATGATCTTCGGAGACGGTGCGGCGGCGATGGTCATCGCCCCGGCGCCACCAGGCGCGACCGGCGACATCGCGGTGGTGCAGACCTATGCGAGCGGGCCGCGCAGCGAGGTCAATTCCATCATCTGGCCGAACCCGGAGTTCGACAACGACCTCACCGTCTACGGCCCTGAGGTCAAGTCCCTGGTGCGGCGCTACCTGGTGCAGATGATCGACGAGCTGGGCGCCCAGTCGGATCCGGACCAGCCCGGCCGCACGCTACTGGAGAGTGTCGAGCTGATCGTGCCGCACCAGGCCAACAAACCGATGATCCTGAACCTGGCCGACAAGGCGGGGCTGTCCGCCGACCAGCTGTACTTCAACATCGAGATGATGGGCAACGTCTCGGCGGCCAGCATCCCCATCGCCGTGCACGACGCCGTCCGCGACGGCGTGATCAACCGCCCGACCCAGATCTTCGCACCCGGGTTCGGGGCCGGCGCGGTCGGCGGGTACACGGTGATGCGGATCGACCCCGCGATCGTGGCCGACGAGGTGGTGCTGGACGCGGCGGGTGTCGCCAACGGCCGATCCGCCTCGGTATCCCGGGCGAGTGGGACGACCACCGACGACGTCCGCGTCGCCTTCGGTGAGTGACCGCGTGAGCCAGGCGACCCGACCCACCTTCCAGCGCCTCGCAATCGTCAACCGGGGCGAACCCGCGATGCGGCTGATCAACGCCGTCCGGGAGTGGAACGCGTCGGGGCGTCCGCCCCTGCGCAGCATCGCGCTGTACACGGCCGTCGACCGGCGGGCGATGTTCGTGCGGGAGGCCGACGAGGCGGTGCTGATCGGGCCGGCCGAGGCGGACGGCGCCACCTTTGGGCCCGACCCATACCTGGATTACGCGGAGCTGGAGCGTGCATTGCGAGCCGCCCGGGCAGAGGCGGTCTGGCCGGGCTGGGGGTTCGTGTCCGAGAAGGCCGAGTTCGCCGAGCTGTGTGAGCGGCTGGGCATCGTGTTCGTCGGCCCGACCGCTGCGGTGATGCGCCGGCTCGGCGACAAGATCGAGTCCAAGCGGCTGGCCGAGCAGGTCGGGGTACCGCTCGCGGCGTGGAGTGGCGGGCCGGTGGCCGACCTCGCGCAGGCCTCCGCGCAGGCCGAGAAGATCGGCTACCCGTTGATGATCAAGGCCACGGCGGGTGGCGGTGGCCGGGGCATCCGATTGGTGAACACCCCCTACGAGCTGGCCGAGGCGTTCGAGCGGGCCAGCTCGGAGGCGGCCAAGACGGCCGGTGACGCGACGGTATTCCTGGAACGCGCGGTCCGGGGCGGTCGGCACGTCGAGGTGCAGATCGTCGCCGACGCCGAGGGCACCGTGTGGACCCTGGGCATCCGGGACTGCAGTGTGCAGCGGCGCAACCAGAAGGTGCTCGAGGAGTCCGCATCCACCGCGCTGGACGCCGAACAGGAGCAGCTGCTGCGCACCGCCGCCGCCGACCTGGTCCGGGCGGCCGGCTACGTCAACGCGGGCACCGTGGAGTTCCTCTACGAGCCCAAGGAGCGGCTGCTGTCGTTCCTCGAGGTGAACACCCGGCTGCAGGTGGAGCACCCGGTCACCGAGGCCACCACCGGCGTGGACATCGTCAAACTGCAGCTGCACATCGCGGCGGGCGGCCGGCTGGACGAGATCGCCGCCCAGGCCCCGCCGGCCTCCGGGCACGCCATCGAGGCCCGGCTGACCGCCGAGGACCCGGAGCGCGGGTTCGCCCCGGCGCCCGGCCTGATCCAACACCTGGTACTGCCCACCGGCCCCGGGATCCGGGTGGACACCGGGGTGGCACCCGGCGACATCATCCCACCGCAGTACGACTCGATGATCGCCAAGGTAATCGCCTGGGACCGCACCCGAGGCGAGGCCCGGGCCCGACTGTCCCGCGCACTGCGCCAGACCGCCGCGGTGATCGACGGCGGCACCACCAACAAGGCGTTCCTGCTCGACCTGCTGGACCGGCCGGAGTTCATCGCCGGCCAGGTCGACACGAACTGGCTCGACAACATGATGGCCGACGGGTACGTCCCGCCGCGCCGGCTGGACGTCGCGCTGCTGGCCGCCGCGGTGGAGGCCCACGACGCACACGAACAGCGCCAGCAGGCCCGGCTGTTCACCTCCGCCGAGCGGGGCCGCCCCGAGGTCGAGCGCGAGACCTGGCACCAGGTCGACGTCCGCGCCCTCGGGCAGGCCTACCGGCTGCGGGTGGCCCAGTCCCGCCCGGACCGCTACCGGGTGGAGCTGGACGGCCACCTGGTGGACGTGGACGTGGAACGGACCGGCCGATTCGACCGCAGGCTCACCGTCGGGGCGACCACCTACTCGGTGCTCTCGGTGGTGCAGGGCTCGGACTACCTGGTCGAGGTGGACGGCGCGGTACACCGGATCTCCGGCGGCGAGGCCGGCTTGGTCCGCGCCCCGGCGCCGGCCATGGTGGTATCCATCCCGGTCAAGGCGGGCGACGTGGTGGCGGTGGGCGACGTCGTCGCCGTGGTGGAGAGCATGAAGCTGGAGACGGCCCTGCGTGCGCCGGCCGCCGGCACGATTGCCGAGGTACTGGTAGACCCCAACGTCCAGGTCGAGGGCGGCACCAGGCTGGTCCGGATGGAGCCCGACCCGGAGCGGGACGCGGCCGGAGACCCGTCGACCACCCGGGCCGACCTGAGCGCGCTGGTGAGCGCGGACCCGGCCGACCGCGGTGCCGCGGCAGCGGCGGACGACGCGCTGGCGGCCCTGCGCTCGCTGGTGCTGGGTTACTACATCGACGAACGAGAAGCCCGCCCAGTGCTGCGCAAGCTGGCCGCGGCACGGGCGAACCTGCCCGCTGACGACCCGGGGATGCTCCCCGGCGAGATTGCCATCCTGCGGATCTACGCCGACCTGTGCACGCTGTCTCGCAACCGCCGAGCGGCCGACGGGATGGACGTCGATGACGAGTCCGCAGTGGACGCCGAGGCCACCCGCAATCCGCAGGAGTACCTCTACGCCTATCTGCGCTCCCGGGACGCCGATGCCGAGGGGCTGCCGGAGTCGTTCCGGATCAAGCTGCGCCGCGCCCTGGCCCACTACGGGGTGAAGGACCTTGAGCCGACACCCGACCTGGGCCCCGCGCTCTACCGGATGTTCCTGGCCCACCGCGGCGCCGGCGCGCACGTACCGGTCGTATCGGACTTGCTGCAGTGGCGATTGACCCACCCGTCGTCGCTACCCGAGGACGCTCGCGACGGCTATCGGCAGGTCCTCGACCATCTGGTGTCGGCCACCCAGCTGCGCCACCCGGCGATCGGCGACCTGGCCCGACAAGTCCGCTACCGCTGCTTCGACGCGCCGGTGATCGCCGAAGAGCGGGCGCAGGTCCAGCGGCAGGTGCGGGCCGAGCTCGACCGCCTCTCCCCCGATCCCGAGGTACGTGCGGCCCAGCTCGACGCGATGGTGGCATCCGGCGTACCGATCCTCGGCGTCTTCGCCGACGATCGGCACCACGCCGCCATGCTCGAGGTGATGACCAGACGGTACTACCGGATCCGGTCGCTGGAGCACGTCCGATTCGCCGAGCACGACAGCCGCCCACTGCTGACCGCGCAGTACGCCCACGACGGGCACGAGTACCTGGTGATCGCCGCCCTGGCCAGCGGAGCGGATGCCCAGGATGGGTCCGAGGTCGCGACCGACCTGCGACAACTCGTCGATGCGCTGCCGGCCGGCCGCACCGCCCTGATCGACCTGTACGTCACCTCTGACGCCGACATCGACACCGAGGCCGACCCGGACGCGCGCGCTGAGCGCATCCGCGACAAGCTCGGCGCTATCCCGAAGTCGGTCGGCCGGGTCACCGTCGCGGTCCGGCGCCCCGGCGGCGAGGAGGGCAGCGGGCCGACCTGGTTCACCTTCCGCGGCGAGCCAGGTGGGGATGACGGTGCGAGTGCGCCCGTGGAGGACCGGACGCTGCGCGGCCTGCACCCCATGGTCGCCGAGCGGCTGGGCCTGTGGCGGCTGTCCGGATTCGAGCTGACCCGACTGCCCTCGGCCACCGACGTACACCTGTTCCGAGCAAAAGGCCGCAAGGTCCCCGACGACCAGCGGCTCATCGCCCTCGCCGATGTCCGCGATTTGACGACCCTGCGCGACGAGAACGGCCACCTCCGCGCCCTGCCACAGCTGGAGCACACCCTCGACGCCTGCCTGGACAGCCTGCGCGCGGCCCGCTCGGCCGATCGGGCGGCGGCCAAGCTGGAATGGAACCGGGTGAAGCTCTACGTCTGGCCGGTGGTGGACGTGCCGCTCGCCGAGCTCGACGCGGTGATCCGCACGCTGGCCCCGCGCACCGAGGCGCTGGGCCTGGAGCAGGTGATGGTGCAGTTCCGGATGGCCGCCGCCGACGGCGCGACCGGCGAGCCGCGTGAGCGGATGCTGCGGATGTCCCGCCCGCCGGGCGCCGGGCTGACCATCCGGATCACCGACCCGCCGATCGCCCCGCTGCGCGAGCTGGACGCCTATACCCAGAAGGTGATCAGGGCCCGCCGCCGCGGCGCGATGTACCCCTTCGAGCTCATCCCACTCATCACTCGTTCACCCGACAAGGGCGGCGCGGCTGGCACCTTCCGCGAGTACGACCTCGACGAGTCCGGGAGCCCGGTACCGGTGGACCGGGCGCCAGGGTCGAACACCGCGAACCTGGTGCTGGGTGTCGTCGATACACCCACCGAGCGCTACCCGGAGGGGATGACCCGGGTGGTGCTGCTGGGCGACCCGACCAAGGCACTGGGCGCGCTGGCCGAGCCGGAGTGCGCCCGGGTGATGGCGGCGCTCGAGCTGGCCCGACAGCTGGACGCGCCGATCGAGTGGT
>DATHIT010000509.1:0-2671 GCA_035489915.1 Pseudonocardia sp.
AATCATCCTATGGTGGGTGCGGCATAACATCACGAGATCTTCGATATTCGTCTCGCCACCGTTCACCCATTCACGGATATGATGCACCTGACACCACGCCGGTTTGCGGTGACACCCCGGATGCGCACAACCCCGATCACGAGCGGCCACCGCCCTACGCTGAGCCAGACTCACACACCGCCGCTCCCGACCCAAATCCAACGGCTGGCTCAACCCGTCGAACACCACCGGAGTCACCCCACAGTCACACAACAACACACGCAAATCCGCCGCGGTACCCCGCCCACCGAAGTCGAACATCAGCCCACGACCCTGCTCGCGCATCCACTGGTAATCCAGGATCGCGGTCACATGCGGCCGCTCCCCGCCTTCGAGGGGAAGCCGGCCTTCGTCCAGGGCGTGTTCGCAGATTTCCCCGAGCGCATCCGCCTGACGCTCACCCAACGACTTGCCTTCATCGGCGGCCGGGCACAACACCCCTCGGACCGCCCGAGCGACTACCTCGTACGTCGCGGCGTCCAACCGGCCCTTGATCCGATCACCCGCGCCATCGGCCGAGGCGGACAGGTGCAGCTCGTTCACCTGCGGCTCATCCTCATCCGGCGGCGGGCCGTCCTGATCCAACCCCTCCAGCAGCTGCGCGGCCAACTTGGCCAACTCGTCGGGCCGGTAGTCCCGCGCCAGCCCGGCCAGCTGCTCTTCCAAACCCATCCACTGCTCCGGGCTGATCCGCCTAGCCTGCTCACCGCCCAGCGCGCGCTCGATCACCTCGGCATGTGCCTGGTCGATCTCCCAGCCAGCCAATGCCATCGCGGTGGCCGGCAACCTCGGCTCCAACGCCACCCCACCCAACGTGGTGGGAAACACCGCCCGAGCCACCGCGACCATCTTGCGTGCGTCAGACTCTCTACAGCGCAACATATCCGCCACCGCCGAGGCCGGGCGCACCCCGAGCTCGGCGAACTCCCCGTTGCTCTCCATCTGGGCTGTCAGCTCGACCATTTCATGCTGAGCCTGACGCACCACGCTCTGCAAAAACAAAACTGATCACACCGATCCTGCCTAGACGCCGAACGCACACCCACCCGCAACGTGGACAACTCCGTGCGCACGCCCTGCCGCGCGGGAGCAAACGAGCTTTCCGGCATACCAACATTGTGACAGCCAGGTCTGACATTTTTCGAAGCCGGCAACCCACTCCGGAAGCTGGGCACGTAAGTTTTCCACGATTTTCTTTGGCAGGGCCGCCTGCCGTCCCCGACTAGGGTCCCCGACCCAGCAAACAAAAGGCGGAAGCCAGACTGTTGTAACTGACAGTTCTCCCGTCCAAAGCAATCTTTCAAACCCTGACGGAGCCAAGATTTTCGGGCTGTCGGTCAGGCGGGGACGGTGTCCAGGAGGCCCAGGTGTTCCAGGGCGGTGCGAACCGCGGCGGTTTCCGCGTCGTCGGCCTCGACCAGGGGGAGGCGCAGCCCGCCGACCGGGTGGCCGAGCAGGTTGAGTGCGGCCTTCACCGGGATCGGGTTGGTGGTCACGCCCATCGCCCGGTAGATCTCCCGCAGCGACGCGTCGATCTCGGCCCGGTGCTCCGGCTCGTCGACCATCCGGTGCATGTGCTCGCCCACCACGTGGCTGGCCACCAGGATGCCGCCGTGGCCGCCCAGGTCCAGGGTGCGGGCGAAGATCTCGTCGTTGCCGGCGTACAGGCCAAGCCCGTCCACCTGCGCCAGGTTGTTGTTGTTGGCCTGCTTGACGTAGTCGATGTGCTCGATCTGGCCCAGCTCGGCGAGCAGGTCGTTCGGCAGGTCGAGCACCACCCGGGACGGGATGTTGTAGAGCACGATCGGCTTGTCGGTGGCCTTGGCCACCTCCCGGTAGTGCGCCACCAGGCCACGCCGGTTCGGCTTGTTGTAGTACGGCGTCACGGACAGGATCGCGTCCGCGCCCAGCTCGGTGGCCCGCTCGGTGAGGTGCACCGCGTGGCTGGTGTTGTTCGAGCCGGCGCCGGCCACGATGGTGGTGCCCGCCGGGCGGTTCTGACAGGCCAGCTCGATCACCCGGAGGTGCTCGTCGTCGTCCAGGGTGGACGCCTCGCCGGTGGTGCCGCAGACCACGAAGCCGTCCGAGCCGTGCGCGGCCAGGTGGTGCAGCAGGTCGACGAACGCCCCCTCGTTGACGGCGAGGTCGTCGTCGAAGGGGGTGACGATGGCGGTGAGCACGGAACCGAGCGACATGCCGGAAAGCTAACCTCGCACCCGCCGCTGTGTCGAGTTCCGCACCCTTCCCGACCGGCCGCCACACGCCAGCCGATGCTCGGCCTCGTTGTTGACCGCTCAGCCAAGGCACGCCAGGGTGGGACCCGTCACAGCGAGGTGACCCCGCCCTAGCCGGAGGCAAACGAATGACCACCGCAGTTGACCAGGTTCTCGCCGCCGCCGTGGCCGAGGGTGACGTCCCCAACGTCACCGCTCTCGCCGCCGACCGTGACGGCGTCATCTACGAAGGCGCCGCCGGCCCGCGCGTGGTCGGCCAGGACGACCCGATCGGCCCGGACAGCATGCTGCGCATCGCGTCCATGACCAAGATGGTGGCCACCGTCGCCGCCCTGCAGCAGTCCGAGCGCGGCAACCTGGAGCTGGACGC
This sequence comes from Pseudonocardia sp., assembly GCA_035489915.1. Classification (GTDB taxonomy): domain Bacteria; phylum Actinomycetota; class Actinomycetes; order Mycobacteriales; family Pseudonocardiaceae; genus Pseudonocardia. The sequence goes on from DATHIT010000509.1 coordinate 2,644, forward strand.
ACCGGTGGATACCTACCTGCCGGAGTTC
>DATHIT010000510.1:0-4091 GCA_035489915.1 Pseudonocardia sp.
TCGCCTGGCCCGAGCGCGTGCTCGGCGTAGTTCAGCGTGGCGCCGGGGAACCACTCGGCGCCCGGCATCGCCCGCGAGCCCAGCACGGCGGTCGGCTCGCTGTGGAAGCGCATCCCGGCGAACTCGGCGAGCGAGGACCAGAAGCCGGGCAGGTCGCGCACCGACCAGGCATGTAGCTCGGCGTAGTCGGCGAACTGCACCGCGTGACGCTCGCCCACCCATCGGGCGAACTGGGCCATACCGCTGTTCTGCGCCCGTTCGGGATCGGGCGTCCAGATCTGCTCGGGTGAGTCGGCGGCGGGAACGTCGAGGGCCGGTTCGGCGGCGCTGTCGGCGGTCATCCGCTCAGCATGACCCGTCGCCGGCCGCTACGCGAGTCGCCAGCTGGTAACCGCCGAGGCGGCTCAGGGCGTGTCCTAACGCAGGTGCGAGTCGAACCAGTTCAGCGTGCGCTGCCAGGCGTCGGCCGAGATCTGCGGGTCGGTGTGGAACCGGTGGTCCACGTCGGGGTAGATCACCACGTTGCTCGCCACCTCAGAGCTGGCCACCGCGGCGCGCAGCTTCTCCACGTCGTGCATCGAGGGGTCCACCGAGCGCTCGCCGAACAGGCCCAGCCACGGGCAGGTCACCTCGGGGGCGGCCTCCAGCGGCGACGGCAGGTCGTCCGACAGCGGGTCGGTGATGTGGTTGCCGGCGACGGTGACGGCGGCGCCGAGGGAGCGCTGCGCGGCCACCACGAGGGCCACCGAGCCGCCCAGGTCGAACCCGACCACGCCCATTCGGTCGGCGGTCACCCCGCGTTCGGCGAGCCAGCCGAAGGCGGTGTCCGTGTCCGCCATCACGCTGGCCCCGGTCAGTCGATTGACCTGGTCGCGAACCTGCTGGTCAGAGTCCTCGGCGCCCAGCTCGTCGGCCCCGTCGCGGTGGTAGAGGTGCGGCGCGACGACGCGCCAACCCTCCATCGCGAGGCTGTGCACCAGCCAGCGCACCGCGTCGGTGATTCCCCTGGACTCGTGCAACACGACGATCCCGCCGCGGACCGGGCTGTCCGGCTCCGCGACGGTCAGGCGCAGCTCGCTGCCGTCGTCGAGGGGCACGGTCTCCGTGCGGACGTCCGTCATGAATCCAGCCTCGCACGTCGCCGAGGTCCATGCCCAACCCAAGCGTGGATGCAGCCGGCCGAAGTGGCCGAGGTCCGACTACCGTGCGTACCTATGGACCTCACGATCCGGGCCGACCTCGACGCCATCCCGGCCTACGCGGCGGGGCGCACCGTGCCGGGTTCCCTGAAGCTGGCCAGCAACGAGATCTCGCTGCCACCACCCCCCGCCGTGCTCGCCGCGATCGCCGAGGCGGCGGTCTCCGGGAACCGCTATCCGGATCCTGGGGTGACCCGACTCACCGCCCGGCTGGCCGAGCGGCACGGCATTGCGGCCGAGCGGATTGCCGTCGGATGTGGCTCGGTGCTGCTGTGCCAACAGCTCACCCAGATCATGTGCGGCGACCCCGGCGACGAGGTCGTCTATGCCTGGCGGTCCTTCGAGGCGTACCCGATTGTGGTTCGAATTAGCAACGCGCGGACCGTGCCGGTGCCGTTGGACGAGGAGTACCGGCACGACCTGAAGGCGATGGCCGCGGCCATTACCCCGCGCACCCGGCTGGTGTTCCTGTGCAGCCCCAACAACCCGACCGGCCAAGCCATTCGCCGCGACGAGTTGTGCGCGTTCCTGGACGAGGTCCCGCCGGGCGTGCTGGTCGTACTGGACGAGGCGTACCGGGAGTTCGTCACCGACCCCGACGTGCCGGACGGCCTGACGCTGCTCGAAGGCCGGCCGAACCTGGTGGTCACGCGCACCTTCTCCAAGGCGTACCGGTTGGCCGGGCTGCGGGTCGGTTACGCGGTCGGCGCGCCGCCGGTGATCGCCGCGCTGCGGAAGGTGTACCCGGCTTTCAGCGTGAACTCATTGGCCCAGGCGGCTGCCCTGGCCGCACTGGACTATGTGCCGGAGCTGCTGGCCACCTGCGCGGAGGTGACCCAGGAGCGGGTTCGGGTGCGGGACGAGCTTCTCGCGATGGGTTTCGCGGTGTCGGAGACTCAGGCGAACTTCGTCTGGCTGCCGCTGGGCGAGCTGACCACCCGGTTCGCGGAGCACTGCGAGCGGGAAAAGGTGATCGTCCGTCCGTTCACTGGCGACGGTGTACGGGTCACCGTCGCCAGCGCGGACGAGAACGAGATCTTCCTGGCCGCGGCCAGGAAGTTCCAGAGCTTGAGCAGCTAGCTCCTCACGCCCTTCTTGCCGTACACCCCGGCCACGACGCCGATACCGATCACGGCCAGCACGACCTGGATCAGGTGACGAATCCAGTCGAAGCCGTCGGTGACCCGGACACCCAGCAGGCCGGCCAGCCAGTTGCCAATGAACGCGGCGACGATACCGACCACGATGGTCAGCCAGATCGGGATGTTCTGTTTGCCAGGAAGGATCAGTCGGGCAACCACACCGAGGATGAGCCCGATGATGATCGACGAGATGATGGCCCAGATCACAGCTACCTCCAGGAACTCGACGAGCCGCCCTGCCACAGCTCGTTAGCGGACTAGCTATCACAAGATCGACTGAATCGCACCACCTGAGAAGGGAAATACAGGACAAAGAGTTAACCGTCCGGCGCGCTGGTCAGGAGGCCGCCGAATGGCACTACATGGCGCGGAGCTCGTACCTCCAGGTACTCGCCGGACCGGTGGCCGGGCCGGGTAGGGATCCGTGCCGCGGCGTCCGCCTGCGCCGCTGCACCCGAGACAGGAATGCAGACGCAGAGTTACCCGTGGCTGCGCTGGGCAAACAGGATTGTGGGCGGATCACCCGCACTGACTCCGCCAGGTGATTCCCGGTGCTTCCCACGCGGCTGAGGGGAATACTGCCGGCCATGCGCTTCCGGGCGACCGTCGAGCTGGGCGGCAAGACCGCGACCGGGATCCAGGTACCGGCGGAGGTGGTCACCGGGCTCGGCTCGCACCGGCGCCCCTCGGTGCGGGTGACCGTCGGCGGGCACACCTACCGAACCACGGTGGCGCCGATGGGCGGGGCGTACTTCGTGCCGCTGAGCGCGGAGAACCGCACGGCCGCCGGGGTGGCCGCCGGGGACATGGTGGACGTGGATATCGAGCTGGACACCGAGCCCCGCCAGGTCACCGTGCCGGCCGATCTGGCGGCGGCGCTGGCCCGGCAATCGGGCGCCGGCGAAGCTTTCCAGGCGCTGTCGTACAGCCGGCGCAAGGAGCACGTGCGCCAGGTTGAGACGGCGAAAGCGGCGGCGACCCGGGAGCGCCGGATCGCCAAGGTGCTGGACTCGCTGCACGAGCCCTGAGCCACGCCGGCCCGCAGGCTCGAGGTCACTCGAAGCGCAGCGCCTGGATGGGTAGCAAGCGCGCCGCCCGGTTTGCCGGGTACACCCCGGCCATCAGCCCGATCACCAGGCTGACCAGGAAGGCGACCAGCACCGGCAGTACGGTCACGATGGGCGGCGGGAAGGACTCCACCACCCTGGGCAGGATGACTGCGCCGGCGACCGCGAGGCCCACCCCGACACACACGCCGAGCAGTCCACCGAGCCCGGTGAGCACCACCGCCTCGATCAGGAACTGTTTGAGAATCGCCCGGCGGGGTGCCCCGATCGCCTTGCGGATACCGATCTCCCTGGTCCGCTCGGTGACCGCGACCAGCATGATGTTGGCCACCCCGATCCCGCCCACAACCAGCGAAATCGCCGCGACCGCGGCGGTGAACACGGTGAGGAACGTGATGAACTGGGTGCGCCGCTCGATCAGGTTCTGGAACGCGCGCACCTCGTAGTCACGGTCCGCCGGCTTTCTGATGAAGTGCCGGGTGTCCAGAATTTGACTCAACTGGTCCCGCGCGGCGGCCGCGGTGGCCGCGCTGGTGGATTTGACGATGATCTGGTTGACCTGGTTGGCGTTGCCCACCAGGTAGGACCGGGCGGCGCCGAACGGAACCACCGCCGCGTTGTCGTTCTGCCCGTCGTTGCCCAGTACGCCGACCACTTTGAAGGTGGCGCGGTTCAACCGGATG
>DATHIT010000511.1:0-20658 GCA_035489915.1 Pseudonocardia sp.
CAGCGGGACCGTCCGGCTGTCCAGCTTGATGCACAGCTCGCTGCACGCTCTGCGAGATCCGGAGTGTCCCCAGGCGCAACTGTCGGCCGCTGCCCCCGAACCCCGGACACGGCTACTTGCCGCGATACGGCGACACCCCGAAGGACGGGCTAGCGTGCCCTGAGCCAGGTGAGTACTGCCAGGACGCGGCGGTGATCGTCGGAGCTCGGGGACAGCTGCAGCTTGGTGAGGATGTGTTGGACGTGCTTTTGGACCGTGGTCTCGGTGACCCACAAGGCGCGGGCGATTCCGATGTTGGATCGCCCTTCGGCCATTAAGGCGAGCACCTCGCGCTCGCGGTCGCTCAGTGCGGCCAGTGGGTCGTCCAGGCGTCGCGCGCCCAGGAGTTCCTTCACGTGGCTGCCTGGACTCGGATACGCACTTCCCCGGGGCTGGGGTGGGGCCCGGGAACGTCCAGGACCTGAAGCTCTTGCCGACGTTCGAAGGAAGTCACGCCGACGATGCGCATGGTGGCGATCTGCCTCTCGTCGTTGATCTGAATGCCGGATGGACTAGGACTTTCGAGCTTCTCTACTTGTGTGAGGGCGACCCGCCGCGCTGGCGGGGGCGCCTTGGTCGGCGGGCGCGACCCCGGCCGCGATCTGGTCGAGGCACTCGTGGGTCATTGCGAGGAAGTCGGTGACGCCGGTGTCGGGGTCCCAGGCCGCGAAGGAGGTGAGTACTGCGGCCAGCGACAGGTTGGTCAGCAGCAGCGCACGCAGCGCGGGGACGTCCGGGTGGCGTTCGGCGGCCCATTGGACCAGCGTCGCGCCCACCCGGTCGCCCAGTTCCCGGCCGCAGTCGGCCAGCGCGGACGAGGAGGACTTGAGCTTCTTCTGGGTGACCAGGCGCGAGCCCATGGAGGCCAGGTAGCCGAGCAGCACTTCGCCGAGCGAGGTCCACAGTTCCTCGCCGGGAGGCCGCCCGGCGAGCAGCCCGCGCACCGTCACCAGGTCGGCCGGGTCGGGGTCGAAGACCACTGACTCCTTGTTGGTGAAGTAGTTGAAGAACGTCGAGGGCGAGACCTTGGCGGCCTTGGCGATGTCCTCGACGCTGACCGCCTCATAGCCGCGTTGCAGGAAGAGCGTCGCGGCTGCGTCGCTGATCGAGCGCCACGTCTCTAGCTTCTTCTGGTCACGAAGGCCCAGCCCGTCGGTCATAGCTTGATCCTAACTCACTCTATTAGAGAAACTCTAAGTTTGGAGATACTCTTGGTACTGGCGCCGCACGGGTGCTGCGTCAGGGGACTGACAGCGAGACGCACGGCGTCATGCGCAGCGACTAGGAGCGGACATGGCCGAACGGGGCGCCAAAGGGGCGATCGTTACTGGCGCGGCATTGGGGTTGGGGTTGGCTACTCGCCTCGGACAAGGCCGGCTTCATCACCGCCCGCTTCCCGACCTACGCCGACGAGCTCGCCGCCCGAGCCGGCGCCTGCCCCAGAAACCAACCGAGAAGGAGCTCACGATGACCGACCTGCAAGAACTCGCCGAGATCGAAGCCCTCAAGAAGGTGATGGCCAAGTACTCGCGATTCGGAGACACCAAGAACTGGGCAGAGTTCCGCACGTTGTTCGTCGAGGACACGGTGTTTTCGTTCGAGGCCATCCCGCGAGCCAACCCCGACGCACCCCAGGCCGCGACCATCCAAGGACTGGACACCTTCATCGGCGGCATGGCCGAAATGCTCAAGGGCGCTCAAACCTGCCATCGGATGTACCTGCCGGAAATCACGGTCACCGGACCGGACACCGCCAAAAGCACCTGGGGAATCCACGACCTCGTCAAGACCCAGAACTGCATATTCAACGGTTACGGACACATCCACCAAAACTACGTCAAGGTCAACGGCGAATGGAAAATCACCCGCAGCCACACATCCCGCCTGTTCGTCGACGAGCAGTGGCTCTAGCTACTTCATGGCAAGCTCACCCGGCGGAGTCGCCGTTCCACATGTCCACGGCGAGCGCCAGGCCACCGGCCGGGTCGCGCTCCCAGACGACGACGTACTTCACGGTCAGTGTGTTCGTCTCACCACCCTCCGACTGGATCGTGATGGTTGCGCGACCGACCTCATGCAGCACGTCCCCGGAGCCGGCCAGCCTCAGTGTCTCCAGGTTGATGCCCCGAGCACCCGCCGCCATCAGTCCCCGCCAGAGGTCCTCGATCATCGCCCGCCCGGAGACCATGGGGGCGTCCGGCGGGAGGGCCACCGCGTCCTCGACGTAGAGGGCGGCCACGCTCGCGGCGTCCCCACGCTCGAACGCCTCCATGAATCGGCGGTTGGCCTCGTCCACCTCGGCGCGACCCTGGGCCATCATCGTCTCCGACATCACACGCCCCTCTCCGAGTCGATATGAGCGACCTCATACCGTCCTCGGAAGCGATCCCGTGGTCAAGGCATCAGCCGAGCGGACGGTTCTTCCCCTGTCCCAGCTGTTCCAGCCGCCCTTGACCGGGTTGGTGTCGCCCGTACGCGAGTGACTAACTGAGTGACAACCGGGTCGCAAGACCCAGGACAACGTCGGACGCCAGTGGACTATCGAAATAGGAGCCGATGAGGTCATCGAAGCCTCAACGGAATTGGGCGTCGGCGAGGAAGAGGGTTACTCACTGCTGTGCTTTGACCGATTGGCGAGCGTGCTAGCTATGACTTCCAGCGCGTGTGGGCCCGCAACTACGCCCAGGATCGCCCTGGACACCTCGCCGAGTTGGCTCAACTGCTCGTCGCTGAGGGTGTCGAGGACATACCGGCGAACCGCCTCGACGTGCTTAGGCGCGGTGGCGACGAGCTTGGCGTTGCCAGATTCGGTGAGCGTGGCCATGGTGATCCGTCCGTTGCCCGGTGCGGGGCTTCGGTGCACCCAACCTCGGCGTTCAAGGGAGGTCACCGCGTGGGACAGCCGCGGCAGCGAGCCGTTGGCCCAGATCGCCAGCTCGCTCATCGGCATAGTGTGCTCGGGTGCCTCTGACAACCCCGCGAGCACCAGGTACGAGAACAGGCTCAGCCGGGCGTCGCGCTGCAGCTGTGCATCTAGCGCACTGAGCAGATTCAGCAGCATCCCACTAAACGGGACCCAGCTGTGCAACTCGGCGTCGCTGAGCCATCGAGTAGCGCGTCCCAGGTCGATCTGTTCAGTCATGCCTCAGCTTAGCGGCTTAACTTTATATTTCAACTCTGAACCCGATGGATCTGCTCCTGCCAGACGGCGTCGAAGTCGCCGTCGTAGTGCGGGTAGTCCGCCGCCTTGGCGCGCATCTAGTCGGCGGATAGGGGCGATCCGGTCGAACGTCCTCGCCGACCAGGCCTCGAAGGCAGGCCTAGGCCCTGGCGGAGCCCCAGGCCCATGTCGTCGAGGTGGGCCTCGCTCGCCAGCGGCCTGAATCCTGTTGGCGGCTCGCCACGATCCGTTGCGGCGCTCGGACCCACCCCACCTCGAACCTCGGTTGTCCTGGGCGATCCGCCAGAAGCCAGCACGAGATCGAGCTCCTACCTCCCTCCGAAGGGGGTCCGCACCCCAGAGTTGACAGCGACCGGCGTCGTCGCAAGCACTTGACTTTATATTTAAAGTGTGTGCAAGATGTCGTTGCGCTTGAACTATCAATACACGATCTTCACCACGTTCGATCACGCCGTCGCTGGATTTGAGGCGCGGCGCAGTGACTCAGGAGCTGATTTGTCTAGAAACTCCGATGTCGACGTGCCGGTCTTGATCGTCGGTGGTGGCGGTGCCGGCCTTACCTCCTCGATGTTGTTGTCCAACCTGGGGGTTCGGTCCCTGCTTGTGTCTCGCTTTCCGGAGACCTCCAGGTTGCCGAAGGCTCACATTCTGAATCAGCGGAGCATGGAGATCTTCGCCGACGTTGGTGTGGCTCCGTCGATCTTGTCCCGCAGCACACCCCCGGAGAATTGCAAAGGTTTTGGGTGGTATTCGGGCCTGGCGGGCGGCGGGCCGGAGGACGGTCATCGGCGCCGGCTGGCGTTCGCCGAGGCGTGGGGCGCGGGATACACCGACCCGGATTACATCGCCGCCAGTCCATGCCCGGCGGCCAACCTGCCACAGATCCGGCTCGAGCCCATCCTCAAGGCGCACGCGGAGCAGAGCCCGGAGGCGGCGATCCGGTTCAACCACGAATTGGTCGATCTAGCGCAGGACGCCGGCGGGGTGATGGCGACGGTGTTGGACCGTGAGAACAGTGAGACCTACCGAGTTCGGTCGTCCTATGTGCTGGGCGCCGACGGCGGCCGCACGGTGGGGGATCTGATCGGAATCACGATGGGGGGCGCCACCAAGATCAGGAAAATGGTCATGGTGCACATCTCCGCTGATCTTTCGCGGTATTTCGATGATCCCGAGGCGGAGTTCCGTTGGGTGTTTAACCCCGAGTATCCGGAGCATCTGCATTTCGCGATCGTGCTGGTGGCGATGGGCCCGGACCACTGGGGGCATCGGTCGGAGGAGTGGAGCGTCACCATGTCGTTTAGCCCGGACGACCCCGAGCCGACAGACATGGACATCGTGCGGTGGATGCGCGAGGCGTTGGGGATTCCGGATTTCAACCCGACGATTCACAACAAGGCGGAGTGGTGGATGGAAACTGTACTGGCTGATCAGTTTCGGGCCGGCCGGGTGTTCCTGCTCGGCGATGCAGCGCACCGGCACCCACCCACCGGGGGGCTTGGGCTCAACGGGGCGATCCAGGACGCCTACAACCTCTGCTGGAAGATCGCCGCGGTCCTCGCTGGGCGCGCCGGTGACGGCTTGCTCAGTACCTACCACACCGAGCGACGCCCTGTGGATGCGGCGAACATCGAGACTTCTGTCGCCGCCGTCAGGAACCTGGAAAAGATGCCTTCGGTCTTGGGGGTTGCCCCGGGCAAGAGCGTCGAGGAGAACTGGTCGGCGCTGCGGCTGTTTTGGGAGGACCTGCCCGGCTCAGCCGAGCGACGGCAGGCGTTCAGTGAGTATCTCGGCCAGCGGACCCTCGAGTACCGCCAGCACAACACCGACTTCGGCTACACCTACGACTCGGCGGCGATCGTCAACGACGGAACCACGGCTCCGGTCCCGCTGGACGCGGTGCGACTCTACGAGCCCAGCACGCGGCCAGGTGCCCCGCTACCCCACGCGTGGGTCCTGCGTGCCGGCGAGCGGTTGGCGCTGCGCTCACTGGTCCATCGCGGGCACTTCGCGCTCATTGCCGGCGAAGATGGCCAGCCATGGGTCGAGGCGGCCGAGAAACTGTCGGCCGAGCTGGCAATCCCACTTCACGCGGCCCGGGTCGGTGTGGACCGTGGCGACTTGATCGACATCCGGCTGGCCTGGCTGAAGAACCGCGAGATCACCTCGGGCGGCGCGGTGCTGGTGCGCCCAGACGGCCACATCGCGTTCCGTTCAATCGACGCGGTGGACGACCCCCATGCCACGCTCGCCGCGGCATTCAGCAAGATCCTCACCACCGCTATCGAATAGTCACAGGGAGAACCGAATGCGTGTTGGTAACCTTTCCAACAGATTGACCCTGTTCGCCGGCCACGGCGCCATTGATGTCGAGGAGATGAGTGGTGGTCGGTTCGGTGCGGACCCGCAGGCCGTGTACGACCGGTGGGACGAGTTCACCGAATGGGTCGTCAGTTCACGCCACACCGCCGACGCGGTACCTTACTCCGTGGAGGATCTCGGCGCCCCCGCGCCCCGGCCCCGTCAGGTGTTCGCTATCGGCGCGAATTACCGCGCGCACGCCGCGGAGGGCGACTTCCCGGTCCCCGAGAATCCCATGGTATTCACCAAATGGTCTTCATCGTTTACCGGCCCCGTCGGACAGATCGTGCTCCCCGGGGCGACCGTGGACTGGGAGGCCGAACTCGTCGTCGTGATCGGAAAACGGGCACGAACCATTCCCGCCGGACGCGGCTGGGCCTACGTTGCCGGGCTCACCGCCGGTCAGGACGTCACCGAACGCACGGTACAGCTCAGAGACGGCAACCCCCAGTTCTCGCCAAGCAAGTCCTTTCCGGGATTCAGTCCCTCCGGTCCTTGGCTGGTCACCCTCGACGAATTCGTCGATCCAGCGGATCTCGGAATTAGTTGCTCCGTGAACGGCCGAGAAATGCAGAAGGCGCGCACGTCGGAGCTCCTGTTCTCGGTTCCCGTGCTGGTCGAGGAGCTCTCGAGGCTGGTCACCCTGGAACCGGGCGACGTCATCTTCACCGGAACCCCCGCCGGGGTCGGATTCAACCGCAAACCGCCTCTCTATCTCGCGGCCGGCGACATCCTGGTCACCGAGATCGAGGGAATCGGCCAAATGCGACACAGATTTGTGTCGGCTTGATCGTCCCGGAGTTCGCATGTCACTACACGGCCTGACCGATATCACTCTCGGCGTCCCGAACGTCGCCGAGACCATGGAGTACTACGCCACTTTTGGGCTGATCCCTCAACCCGCGGCGCAACCGGCCGAGCACTGGTTCGGCACCGTGAACGGCGGCACGCGGCAGCTGCGAATCGTGCACGCACCGATCCGCACGCTGCTGTGCGTCGGCATCGGCGCGGACGACCGCGACGACCTGGGCCGCATCGGCGCATCGCTGCAACGCCTCGGGATATCCAGTGGCATCGACGGCGACCAGCTCACCACAACCGAACCCGTGACCGGGCTCAAGGTGTCCATCTCGATCGTGCCCCGGATCAACCAGCAGCCGGTTCCGCCGCCGCCCTACAACACCCCGGGCAACATCGAGCGACCCAACCTCCGCGCGGCTTCCCTGCTGCGGACCGCCCCGGTGCGCCCGCGTCGGCTCGGGCACGTCGGCATCGGCTCTCCCGACGCGGCGGCATCACGACGGTTCTTCACCGACGGCATCGGGTTCAAGGTCAGCGACGAGGTCAAGGACCACGCCACCTTCATGCGCTGCTCCACCGACCACCACAACCTCGTGATCCAGGGCGCGCCGGTCTACTTCCTGCACCACAGTTCGTGGGAGGTGGACGACATCGACGAGATCGGCCGGGGGGCCCACGCCGTCCTCGAGGGCCATCCGGAGCGTCACACCTGGGGCATCGGCCGACACTGGGTCGGCGCGAACTTCTTCTACTACCTACGTGATCCCGCGGGCAATCTCAGCGAGTACTTCTCGGACATGGACGAAATCCTCGACGACCAGCTCTGGCACCCCGGCGTGTTCGATGTCGAATCCGCCGCCAATGTGTGGGGGCCACCAATGCCGTCATCGTTGATCGAGCCCGACGACCTCGCCGCGCTCATGGCAGGCCTCCACTAGATCGATATTTGAGGTGTCCCGAATGACAGGAACACACCCAGAAGGCGAGCCAGGCGCGGTGGAACGGACAGTGCGGGCACTGATTGCCGGTGCCGGGCTGAACCCGAGCGACGATGAGCTGGCCGAACTCATCCGCGTCTATCCGCAGTTTCGGGCCGCCCTCGACCGGCTCCACGCCGTGCCGGACGCCCGCTACGAATCGCCGGCGCTGGTGTTCCCCGCCGTGGGCACGTACGTGGACTGGGCCGAGGACTGGGCAGGCCCGACCACACCGCCACCATCCACCGGCCGCGCCACCAAGGCGGCCCCAGCGTGACGACTGACCTGCCGATCACACTCACCGACGCCGCGGCACGTCTGCGCGGTGGCCAGCTGTCCAGTGTCGAGCTCGTGCGCGCCCTCATCGAGCGGGCCAACGCGCTCGACCCGGTCCTTGGCACCTACGTCACCCGCTTCGACACAGGGGCTCTGCAGGCAGCGCGAACCGCCGACGACGAGCTCCGAGCGGGCCACGACCGGGGGCCCCTGCACGGCATACCCGTCGGCATCAAAGATGTCATCGCGGTGGCCGACGGACCGACGACGGCCAATAGCCTCGTGCTGGACCCGACATGGGGCAAAGATCACGACGCCCCCGTCGTGTCCCGGCTGCGCCAGGCCGGCGCGATCATCACCGGTAAGACCACCACCTCCGAGTTCCACTGCGGTCTCCCCGACCCGACGAAACCATTCGCCATCCCACGCAACCCCTGGGACCTCGCACGCTCACCGTCGGGCTCAAGCGCCGGGACCGGTAACGGCGTCGCGGCAGGCTTGTTCCTGGCCGGGCTCGGCACCGACACCGCCGGATCGTTGCGGGCGCCTGCCAGCGCGAACGGGGTCACCGGACTCAAACCCACCTTCGGTCGAGTACCGAAGTCCGGCACGGTTCCACTCAGCTACAGCCTGGACAGCCTCGGCCCGATCGCGCGATCGGCCCGTGACTGCGCGGCGGTCCTGTCAGTCATCGCCGGCTACCACCCGAGCGACGAGTCCTGCGTGGACATTCCGGCCGACACCTACTTGGATGCGCTCAGCGCGCCGCTGCGCGGGCTGCGGGTGGGTGTCGAACTCGCGCACCACAGCGCTGAGCACGCCGACCCCGCCTTACCCGCGCTCTTCGACCAGGCGGTGCACGCGCTCCAGGAGCTCGGCACGACGCTGGTGAGCGTCGAACTGCCGCTGTTCGACGAGATGCGTGCCGGTTTGCTCGCCACCATGTTGGCCGAAGGGCTGGCCTACCACCGCGATGATCTGCGCGCGCGTTGGGGCGACTACTACGCGACCGGCCGGCTGACGCTGGCCTGCGGCACCCTGGTGTCCGGCGGGGATTACGTGCAGGCCCAACGGCTACGACACCTCGCGCAGCGGCGGGTCGCCGAGCTGTTCGACACCGTCGACGTGATTGTCTCCCCCGGGCCGCCGCGCGGCGCCGCGCGCTCGGACGTGCCGCTCCCGAATGTCGTACCTCGCATCCTGGGCGACAGTTTCCCCGGTTACTGGAACATGACCGGCCACCCCGCCCTGAGCCTGCCGATCGGGTCCACAGTCGACGGCATGCCCCTGTCGATGCAGATAGTGGGCAGGCCCTTCGACGAGTCCCTTGTGCTGCGCGTCGCCGATGCCTACCAGCGTGAAACCGACTGGCACCTGAAGCAGCCTCCGCTGCTCACCGGACTCCCGGCGAACTCGAGACGGGCGCCAGATAGCTAAGGACTGGCACCGCGGACGCGCACGGCGCGTGTCAGGCGGTCCTGGAATTTCGGAGAGGAGTACGCGGTGGGCAAGCTGGACGGCAAAGTCGCCTTTATTACGGGAGCGGCCCGGGGACAGGGCCGCAGCCATGCGATCAGATTGGCGCAAGAGGGTGCCGACATCATTGCGGTGGACATTCTCGGGCAGATCGACTCGGTGCCCTACCCGTTGGCCACGTCGGACGATCTCGCCGTGACGGTGAAAGAGGTCGAGGCGCTGGGCCGGCGGATCGTAGCGCGCCAGGCGGACGTGCGGGACATGGCGGCGCTCGACGCGGCTCTGGACGAGGGCGTCGCGCGGCTGGGCCCGGTGGATATCGTGCTGGCGAACGCCGGGATCGCGCCGCTGTCCGTCACCGCGGTGGATCAAGAATGGCATGACGTCCTCGATGTGAACCTGACCGGCGTGTACAACACAGTCCGCCTCGCCGCACCGTCGATGGTCGAGCGGGGCGTGGGCGGGGCGATCGTGTTGACGAGCTCGATCGCGGGGCTGGTTGGTATCGGCGGGAACACACCGGGCGGCTTGGGCTACACAGCCGCCAAGCACGGCGTAGTCGGGCTGATGCGCGCCTACGCCAACTACCTGGCGCCCCACCGCATCCGGGTCAACAGCGTGCATCCGACCGGAGTGAACACCCCGATGGTCGTCAACGACGCGGTCCGGGAGTTCTTGATCGCCGACCCGGCGATGGGAAATGCGCTCAACGCGCTCCCCATCGCCATGATCGAGCCGGTCGACGTCTCGCACGCGATCGCGTGGCTGGTCAGCGACGAGGCCCGCTACGTCACCGGGGTGGCTCTGCCCGTCGATGCCGGCCTGACCAACAAGAAGTGAGGCGCCAATGTCCCTGGACACCAGGACCCATGAGCGGGTCAGCGAGGTTCACAGCCGGCCCGGACCGGACGGAGCCACCCACTGATGGCTCTCGTGCCCTACCTGTCCGAGTCCGACCTCGACGAGGTCGACCGACCGCTGTTGGCAAGCCCCTACAACCTGTACCGGGCCTTGGCGCACAGTCCGGGCGCGCTTCGCCACTTCGCCATGTTCGGCCAGTGGGTCCAGCGGGCCAGCGCGGTGGACCCCCGGCTGCGTGAGCTCGCCATCCTGCAAGTCGGGTACCTCACCGCCACGCCTTATCAATGGAGCCACCACATCCAGCTCGGCCGCGCGGCCGGCGTCTCCGACAACGACATCGACGACCTGATCGCCGCCACGGCTGGCAAGGAGCACGGACTGGGCGCCCTCGACACCCAGATCCTGCGGGCCGCCCGCGAGATCACCACCGACGCACGGATGAGCGAGGAAACCTGGCACCACCTGCTCGGCCATCTCGGCCGGGCACGCCTGGTCGAGCTGACCCTGATCATGTGCCACGTCACCGCGGTGAGTCGGATCCTCAACACGCTGCGCATCGACGTCGAGCCCGAGTACCAGTCCTTCCTCGAAGAATTCCCGCTCGCCGAGCCAAGCTCGGGAAAACCACAAAGCGACCGACCGTCGCCTGGTCCGATCCGGAGAGGTGAGCCCCCATGACCGAGGTCACCGCGACCCAGTCGAGCAGTGATCTGCGCTGGTCGATCTTGTCGCCCCCGGAGGTTAGGCCGTCAGGTGCGGTAGGCGAGCACGCCCATCATGCCGCTGTTTTCGTGGTAGACGTTGTGGCAGTGGGTGACCCACAGCCCGGGGTTGTCGGTGTCGAACTCGCAGCTGACGCTGGCGCCGGGAAGCACGATCACGGTGTCCTTGCGTGGCCCGCCGGGCCCCCCGACGGCGAAGGAGTGGCCGTGCAAGTGCATCGGGTGCCACATGGTGGTGGTGTTGATGTAGGTCATCCGTACCCGCTGTCCTGAGGTGAGGATCGCCAGCGGCGGTGCCGTGGGGCTGTACCGCTTGCCATTGATGCCCCAGTTGTAGCTCTGCATGTCGCCGGTCAGGGTGAGCGGGATGGTCTGGTTGACGGTGTGCGCGGGGAGCCGTTCGCTGCTGGCGGCGGTGAGCTGGCCGACCTGGCTGCCGCCCACGAGCGTGCCGTTGAGTTCGGCGGGGCGCACGGTGGCCGGCGGGACGGCGCCGTTGCCGGTGCGGACCAGCGCCAGCGCGGTTTGGTTCTTACCTTCGGCCAGCGCGACGAGGGGGAACACGCCGTCGGCCAGGGTGACCAGGACGTCGTAGCGCTCGCCCATGCCGAGTAGCAGCGTGTCGGCCTGGACCGGGTTGATGGGGTGGCCGTCGGTGTGCACGACGGTCATGCGGTGCCCGCCGAGCGCGACGCGGAATGCGGTGTCGCCGCCGGCGTTGATGAAGCGGATGCGGACCCGGCTGCCCGGCTTGCTGGTGAACGTCACGGGGGCGGTCGGCACCCGGCCGTTGATCAGGTAGTACGGGTACTTCACATCGCCGGCGTCGCCCCCGAGTAGCGGGCTGGTCCCGTTCATCAGGATCGCGCTGGATCCCGGCATCGAGCCGGTCGATGGTGAGGGGCTGCCACCCATGGGCATGCCACTCATCGGGGCGGGTGATGGCGGCGCGGGGCTCATCCCCGGCATGTTCATGCCGCTCATGCCGGGCATGGTCGTGCCGGTCATACCGGGCATCGGCGTTGAGCTCGGAGGTGCGCTGCCACTGCCCATCCCGGGCATGCCCTTGCTGAGCGCGGCGGACACCTCCTCGGGGGTGAGCCCGTCAACGCCGTCCAGCCAGTCGTCGAGCACCACGGTCCAGTCCTCGTCGTAGGACAGGGGCTCGTGTGGGTCTTCGATGATCAGTGGTCCGTACAGGCCGCGGTCGAACTGGACCCCGACGTGGGGGTGGTACCAGTAGGTACCCGGCTCGTCGACGACATAGCGGTAGCTGAACGACCCGCCGGCCGGGATCGGGTTCTGGGTGACGTAGGGGACGCCGTCCATGTTGTTGCGGATGGCCAGGCCGTGCCAGTGCATGGTCGTGTCCTGTGGCAGATGGTTGGTCACATTGACCTGTACCTGGTCGCCGGCGTTCACCCGCAGCTCATGCCCGGGGACCACGCCGTCGTAGCTCCAGGTCGCCACGGTGGGGCCACCGAGGTCGACCATGCCGGGCGTTGCGGTGTAGCTGAACGTGCGCGTGACGCCGTCCCGGTAACGGCTCGCGTCCACCGCGTTCACCTGCGGCCCGTCCGGCGTCACCAGCACAGCCGCGGGCGGCGGCGCGGAGCCCTGGCCGCCACAGGCCGCGAGCAGGCCGACTCCGGCCAGCCCCAGCCCACCGTGAAGGAACGCCCTTCGGCTGAGCGGATTACTGAAGCTACTCACTAGTTGCAATGCCTCTCGGAAACAGAACGCAGCCGGAAAGGGCGAGGCCCTTCATGGCACGAACAGCGGCCCCGGCGCAGCCGGGACAGCCACCGTGGCCACTTCCCACGATCACACCTGGACGGGGAATGGCCTTTCCGGCAAGCGGCCAACTTCGCTACCGGCTAGCCGGAAGGCGCACCGTGCAGCCCCTCGCGCCGGGCTCGTCCAGCGCACAAATGACGGAGATCCTTCGCCACCTGGTCAAACGTTCCTGCACAGTGCCTACGGATCAAGAGGTTGCAGGTTCGAATCCTGCCGAGCGCGCCAGAAATTCCAGGTCAGAGGCCCTGAATCCTGATCAGATCAGGGAGGGATCGCTACGCGAGCCGTTCGCGCAGGACGTTCTTGCGGACCTTGCCGGATGCGGTCAGCGGGAACGCGTCGACGAAGATCCACGTCACGGGCGTCTTGTAGGCGGCGAGGCGATCGCGGCAGTAGGCGTGGAGCTCGGCTTCGGTGACCATGGCGCCGGCCGCCGGTCGGACGAAGGCGGCGACGGTCTCGCCCCACGTGGGGTCGGGTCTGCCCACCACGGCGACCTCGGCCACCGCCGGATGAGTGTGCAGCAGGTCCTCAATCTCCCTGGGGTAGATGTTCTCCCCGCCCCGGATGATCATCTCCTTGAGGCGGCCCTCGACGCGCAGGTAGCCGTCCGGGTCCATCGAGGCGAGGTCGCCGGTGTGGTACCAGCCGTCGGCGTCGATCGCGGCCGCGGTCGCCTCCGGGTCGTCGAAGTAGCCGTGCATCACCAGGTACCCGCGGGCGCAGACCTCGCCGACCGTGCCGGTTGAGACGGGACGGCCGGTCACCGGATCGGCGATCATCACCTCGGTGTGCGGCAGCGCGGTCCCGACCGTGCCGGTGCGGGCGTCCGGCGGGGCGTCCAGGCCGGTCATGGTGATGATCGGCGAGCACTCGGTGGTGCCGAACACGATCGAGAACCGCGCGCCGATCCGCCGCTCGCATTCGGTGGCCACCTCGACCGGCACCGGCGCGCCACCCGACACGACGACCCGCAGAGTCGACAGGTCCCGGACGGCGCTGTCGGGGTGGCCGAGGAGCGCAACGAGCATGGTCGGCACACCGATGGTGATCGACGCGCGCTCGGACTCGATCAGCTGGAGCTGCAGCGCCGGGTCGAACTGGGTGAGGCAGACGAGGGTCGCCCGGGCGGACAGCGCGCCGAGCACCCCGAGCCCACAGCCCGCGGTGTGGAACAGCGGCATCGGCGACACCACGACGTCCCCTTGGCCGCCGCCCCACCGTTGCATCACCAGCCGGGCGTTGTTGACCAGGCCGCGGTGGTGCAGCTGCACCCCCTTGGGGAAGCCGGTGGTGCCCGAGGTGTACTGGATCTGCGCGTCGTCCAGCGGGCTCACGCCGGGCAGCGAGATCCCCGGGTCGGCCGAGGCCACGAACTCCGCCCAGTCGTCCAGGGCGACAACCTCGCGTAGGTCGGGCAGCCCGTGGCGGACCTCGGCGACGGTCTGCGCCATCGGGTTACCGCGGAATCCCGACATGTGGAACAGGCCCGAGGAGCGGGACTGGCGCAGCACGTACTCCAGCTCGGCGGCCTGGTAGGCCGGGTTGACGGTGACCAGCACCAGCCCGGCGAGGCCGGCGCCATACTCGAGCTGGATCCACTCCAGTGAGTTGCCGGCCCAGACGGCGACGTGCTCGCCCGGCCGGAACCGCGCCAGCAGCGCCCGGGCGACCTGCTCTGCCACCGTGAGTAGATCGCCGTAGGTCATAGCGCGGCGGGGACCCGGGCCGGGGCTGCCTTCCACGATCGCGACGCGGTCGGGCGCCTCGGCCGCGGCGGCGCGTAGGGCGTCGCCCACGGTCTGGTCGAGCAGAGCTACCGAGGTGTCGGCCGGTCGGTAGGCGAGCGTCGCGGTATCCATGTGGTCCTCCCGGCTCTAATGGGCTTGGCAGGTCGCACGGGGGACTGTTCACTGTCCCCGGATGCGGGCGCATCGGGGCGAGCACCCCAAGGTTTGGCCTTGGGTGGACGCCTACCCGCTCGAGGAGGCCCGACGATGCCGCGGGAGGACGATCCACTGCTCGAGCGTGAGGCCGAGCTCACCGTCATCGCGGAGCGGTTGAAGGCGGCGTGCGGTGGTGCCGGCGGCCTGCTGATGGTGGAAGGGGCGGCCGGGATCGGGAAGTCACGGCTGGTCAGCGCCGCCTGCCATCGGGCCCGGGCGTGCGGGATGACCGTCCTCGACGCGCGTGGGGGCGAGCTCGAGCGCGGGTTGCCCTTCGGGGTCGTGCGGGAGTTGTTCGAGGCGTTCGTCCGCGGGGCTGCCGCTGCCGAGAGGGCCGCCTTGCTCGCCGGCGCGGCGGCGCTGGCCGCTCCGGTACTCGGGTTGGTGGCCGAGGACGAGGCACCGGCGTTCGGCGGCGCGGCCTTTGGCGGACTGCACGGGCTGTTCTGGATGACCGTCAACCTCGCCGAACGCGGGCCGCTGCTCCTCGCTGTCGACGACGCACACTGGGCCGACGACGCGTCGCTGCGCTTCCTCGTTTACCTGCTGCGCCGGGTGGAGGCGTTGCCGATCCTGATCGTGGTCGCGGCGCGACCCGACGAGCCCTGTACCGACGACCTCCTGCTGGAGGCGCTGCGCGCCAACCCGCTCACCTGGACGCTGCATCCCGCTCCGCTGTCGGAGCGGGCCGCGGCCGCCGTGGTGCGGGCCGCGTTCTCGCCGCGGGCGGACGCGGAGCTCTGCCGCGCATGCCTCGCCGCGACAGGCGGTAACCCACTGCTGCTCCGGATGCTGTCCCGCGCTCTGCGCGACGAGGGCATCGACGCGACGTCCACTGACCGGGAGCGGGTCGCCGAGCTGGCGCCGCGGGTCGTCGCCGAGTGGGTGCTGCCGCGCCTGCGACGGCTACCGGGCGACACCGCGGCGTTCGCAGGGGCCGTCGCAGTGCTGGGCGATCGCGCCGAGATGCGGCACGCTGCCGCGCTGGCCGCCCTCGAGATCGGCCCGGCGACCCGGGCCGCCGACGCGCTCGCCGCCGCCGGGATCCTCGCCCGCGGCCGCCCGATCGAGTTCGTGCACCCCACCGTCCGGCGGGCTGTCTACGACAGCCTCCCCGCGGCCGAGCACCATCGCGCGCACCGGCAGGCCGCCGAGATCCTCGACGCGGAAGGTGCGCTACCCGACCGGATCGCGCCGCATCTGGTGGTCACCGAACACCTCGGCGACCAGTGGGTCGTCGAAGTCCTGCGCGCCGCGTCGCAGCAGGCCCTGGCGCGCGGCGCGGTCGAGGAGGCGTCGCGCCATCTGCAACGCGCCCTGGAGGAACCACCGGTGCCTCGCCTGCGGGCCGACGTCCTGTTCGAGCTCGGCTCGGTCGCCGCGCGGGTAGACATGGACCAGGCGTACCGATACCTCGAGCAAGCGCTGGAGCTCGCCGTAGACGTCCGGCACCGCGCCGGAATCGCCCTCGAGCTCGCCCGGGTCATGTGCACTGCCCGCGACACCCGGAGCGCTCTCGCGGTGCTGGATCGCGCCGTCGCCGAGGTCGGGGAGGTCGACCCGGCGCTGCGCGTGCGGCTCGAGGCAGAGTACATCAGCGTTGCCCGCCGCTACCCCGCCACCCGCGCGACGGCTTGCCGGCGGTTGCAGGTGCTGGGCAAGTACGCCGAGCCGGGCAGCCTGGCCGGATGCATGCTGCTGACCAACCTCGCGGCGGACGCCCTCGAGGAGAAGGGTGCGGCGGACGAGGCCACCCGCCTCGCCAGTGCCGCCCTGCGCGAGGACCACCTGCGGGACGCCGGCGAGACCGACGTGGCCCTGATGGCCAGCGCGGTTCTCATGGCTACCGACCGCCTCGGCGCCGCGTGGCGCATGTGGAACGCCGAGCTGGACCGGGCCCGGCGCAACGGCTCGATCATCGGGTTCGCGTACGCGGTGACCGTGCGGGCCTGCCTCGCATACCGCTGCGGGCAGCTGGCGGACGCCGAGGCGGATGCCCGGCTCGCGGACGACATCCTCCACGAGCATCGCCTCGACCTGATGCGCCGCTACAGCCTCGCGTTCCTGATCGGCGCGCTGGTCGAGCGGGGCGAGGTTCGGGCCGCTGCCGAGCGCCTCGACGCCGCCGTCGTCCCGATGAACCTGAGCCTGCTCCTGGACAGCCGCGGCCGGCTACGCACTGCGCAGGGTCGGTTCGCCGACGCCGTCGAGGACTTCCTGGCATCCGGGAAGCGGCTGGCGGCTCGCGGTACCCGCCATCCCGGCATGCTCGCCTGGCGGTCGAACGCCGCCCTCGCGCTGATCCACCTCGACCAATCCCGAGAGGCCCGGCAGCTTGCCGATGAGGAGCTCGACCTTGCGCGCCGACTCGGAGTCCCGCGCGCGCTCGGGATCGCATTGCGGGCCGCCGGTCTGGTTCGCGGCGGTCCCGCCGGAGTGGCGCTGCTGGAGGAGGCAGCGACCGTACTCGCGCGCTCCTCCGCCCGCCTGGAACAGGCCCGGGCACTGGCCGACTACGGCGCGGCCCTGCGCCGCGCGAACCGGCGCACCGAGTCGCGGGAACCGCTGCGGCGTGCGCTCGACCTCGCCGTGCAGTGCGGCGCGGCACCGCTCGCCGACCGGGCCCGCCAGGACCTCGTCGCAGCGGGAGTCCGGCCCCGCCGCGCCGCCAGCGGCGTCGACGCGCTCACCCCGAGCGAGCTGCGCGTGGTTCGCATGGCCGCCGACGGCATGGGGAACCGCGCCATCGCACAAGCGCTGTTCGTCACGATCAAGACCGTGGAGGTCCACCTCAGCAGCGCTTACCGCAAGCTCGACGTCGCGTCCCGTGCAGCGTTGCCAGCGGCGCTGACCCACCGAGCTACCGGTGAGCGGGACATGACGGACTAAGTGCAAGATGCTGGCCGCAGAGGGCATGAGCAGCGGCGGCGATAAGGTGGGAGATCGCTGTGATGACCGCTGCGGCCGCAAGGCATGTGCCGAGGGTGCTTGTCCGATGGTTGGCTTAGGCGATGACGGCGCTGTGGGTGGTCCCGGCAGCACGGACGTCCGGTGGTCCAGCGCCCACCAGACGAAACATTTGTGCACGCTTGCCTGAGCGAGCTCGGGCGGTGGGGCCCTGAAAGGGCGGTGGCCGCGTGAGGATTTGCGGATTCGGTTGGCCGCGCCCGCTGGGAGGCCTCGTCGCGGGGGCGGTGGGGGTCGCGGCGGTGACCGGAGTGATCTGGGCGCTGCAGTCGGTGGTTCCGGTGTCGGCGCTGGCGGGTCTGTACGTGCTGGCGGTGCTGCCGGTCGCGGTGTTCTGGGGGGTGTGGCCGTCGCTGATTGTCGCGGTCGTGTCGGCGTTGGCGGACGACTTCTTCTTTTTCCCTCCCGTGTTCGCTCTGACGCCGACCGACCCGGACATAGTGGCGATCCTGGTGATCTCCGCGGTGACGGCGGTGGTGGTCAGCGTGCTGGCCGGGCGGATGCGGCGGCGTGCGGGCGAGGCGGAGTCGTTGGCTGGGGAAGTTCGCCGGTTCGCCGAGGGGCAGGCGGCGCTGCGGCGGGTGGCGACGCTGGTGGCCCGGGCGGCGGCCCCGGAGGAGGTGTTCGCGACGGTTGCTGCCGAGGTCCGGCGGCTGCTCGCAGTTGACCTGACGGTCATGTGCCGCTACGACCCGGACGCGGCGTTGACGTATGTCGGCTGGAGCCAGAGCGGCAACGAGGGGCCGGTGGGTGTCCGGGTGCCCCTCGGTGGGCGGAACGTGGCCCGGCTGGTGTTCGACACCGGCCGGCCGGCGCGGATCGATGACTATGGCGAGGCTTCCGGCCCGGCCGCCGACGTCGTCCGCCCGCTCGGGCTCCGCGCCGCGGTCGGGGTGCCGGTCAACGTCGCGGGCCGGCTGTGGGGCGTGATGACTGTCGGGTCGATGGGCGAGCAGCCGCCGCCGGCGGGCATCGAGGAGCGGTTGGCCGGGTTCACCGAGCTGGTCGCGACCGCGATCGCAAACGCGCAGACCCGGGTGGAGCTGCGTGGCTTCGCCGAGGAGCAGGCGGCGCTGCGACGGGTGGCGACCCTGGTGGCCCGGGCGGCGCCGCCGGAGGAGGTGTTCGGCGCGGTCGCAGCGGAGGCCGCGCGCCTGCTGGAGGTCGACTTCACGATCCTGAGGCGGTTTGAGGACGGCGAGCAGGTGTCGGTGGGCACGTGGTGGAACGGCGTCGGCGTCGGTGAGCCGTTTTCCGTCGGGACACGGGTGCCCCTCGGTGGGCGGAACGTGGTGTCGTTGGTGTTCGAGACGGGCCGCCCGGCGCGCATCGACGACTACAGCGACGCGTCGGGCCCGGTCGCTGATGCCGCACGCGGCTGGGGGCTGCGCTCGGCGGTCGGCGTGCCGATCGTTGTCGAGGACCGGCTGTGGGGCGCGGTGGCGGCGGCGTACATGCACGATGAGCCACTGCCGGCGGACACCGAGGCCCGGCTGGCCGGGTTCGCCGACCTGGTCGCCACCGCGATCGCCAACGCCCAGGCCCGGGTGGAGCTGCGTGGCTTCGCCGAGGAGCAGGCCGCGCTGCGACGGGTGGCCACCCTGGTCGCCCGGGCGGCGACGCCGGAGGAGGTGTTCGCCGCGGTCACCGCGGAGGCCGGTCGGGTGCTCCATGTCGATTACAGCAGCATGATCCGGCTCGACCCGGACGCTGCGATGACGTGGGTGGGCTCATGGAGCGACACCCACGCCGCTTTCCCCATTCCCCTCGGAACCCGGGCCGAAGTCGGGGGGCGGAACATGCCCACGGTGGTGTTCGAGACGGGCCGGCCGGCCCGGATTGACTACGCCGACGCCTCGGGCGCGGTCGCTGATATTGCCGGCGAGGTGGGTATCCGCTCCTCGGTCGGCGTGCCGATCAGTGTCGCCGGCCGGCTGTGGGGTCTGCTGGCCGCGGTATCCACGCAGGGGGAGCCGCTTGCGGCGGATACCGAGGCGCGACTGGGCGGGTTCGCCGAGCTGGTCGCGACCGCGATCGCCAATGCGCAGGCCGGGGTGGAGCTGCGGGGTTACGCCGGGGAGCAGGCCGCGCTGCGCCGGGTGGCGACTCTGGTGGCCCGGGCGGCCACGCCGGGGGAGGTGTTCGAAGCAGTGACCGCGGAGGTCGGGCGGCTGCTGGAGGTCGACTTCACCGTCCTGAGTCGGTACGAGCTGGACGGTGCGGTGACCGTCGTCGGCGCCTGGAGCAGGGTTGATCCCGGCCGACCTCGGCCGATTGGTCTGCGCTTGGAACTCGGCGGGCACAACGTGCACACCCTGGTGTTCCGGACCCGCCGGACGGCCAGGATCGAGTACGCGCAGGCCGGCGGACCCGCTGCCGACGTTGCCCGGGATTGGGGGTTCCGCTCGGCCGTGGGCGTGCCGATCAATGTCGAGGACCGGTTGTGGGGCGTCGTCAGCGTGGGTGCCGGCAGCGAGGAGCCGCTGCCGGCGGATACCGAGGCGCGGCTAGCCGGGTTCACCGAGCTGATCGGCACCGCCCTGGCCAACGCCGAGGCCCAGGCCGCGCTCACCGCGTCGCGGGCGCGGATCGTAGCCGCCGCCGACACCACCCGCCGCCGCATCGAGCGCGATCTGCACGACGGAGCCCAGCAACGGCTGGTGTCCCTGGTGCTGCACGTGCGGGGCACGGTGCAGGCGGCAGTGCCACCCGAGGCCGACGAGCTCAAGGCGCAGCTGGACGAGGTGGCCACCGAACTGACCGGCACGCTGGACGAGCTGCGCGAGCTCGCCCGCGGCATCCAC
Organism: Pseudonocardia sp.; assembly: GCA_035489915.1. GTDB lineage: Bacteria > Actinomycetota > Actinomycetes > Mycobacteriales > Pseudonocardiaceae > Pseudonocardia. The sequence goes on from DATHIT010000511.1 coordinate 20,209, forward strand.
CCGTCGGTTCTCGCCAGGGGCGGGCTGTCCCCGGCGCTCACCACGCTCGCCCGCCGCTCCGCGGTCCCGGTCGATCTGGATGTCCGAATCGACGGGCGACTACCCGAGCAGATCGAGATCGCCGCCTACTACGTGGTCTCCGAGGCACTCACCAACGCGGCCAAGCACGCCCACGCCTCCAACGTCCACGTCGAGGTCGACACCGGCGAGGCGGACGCCGTGCTGCGAGTCCTGGTCCGCGACGACGGCCGCGGCGGCGCCGACCTGTCCGCCGGGACCGGCCTCGTCGGACTCAAAGACCGGGTCGAGGCACTCAGCGGCAGGCTCTCCGTCCAGACCGCCCCCGGCGCGGGCACCACCGTGCAAGCCGAGCTGCCGCTGCACTCGGGCCCTGTCCTCTCCGGATGACCTAGCCTTGATCGCCACCTTTGTTTCGCCCTGTACTCGGCG
>DATHIT010000512.1:0-21126 GCA_035489915.1 Pseudonocardia sp.
CCGGTCATCGCGCCTTCGACCAGGTGGACTGGGCAGGCGCCTGCCGCCCGCCTCAGCCGCGGAAGCAGATTCAGATCCACGGCAGTCACCGCCTCAAACGCCGAGCACTCCCGGTAGGGGAGGCTCGGCGTTTGTGGCGGACATACCCAGGCGATCGAATACGCACCCACCCTATTCGGCGAACGCGTGGTGACTCGCGCACTCAGGAAAAAGGCGCCGGGCACTAGTGCCCGGCGCCCAGGGCACTAGGCGATGGAGCGCACATTCGAGCGATCCGCCGAGGCGTCGGACACCTCGGCCGTGCTGAGGATGGCACGCATTATTAAGCCGGCTTGCAGCTTCATCACCCGCGAAGTCAACGTCGCCACGTACTGGTAGCCGACCCGAGGATCGAGCACGGTTCGTGGCGTCAGGTTCGTCGCCGCGCGAACGATGTCACGCACCAGCTCGGACGGTTCCTCTACGTGCAGCACCGCGCGTCCAGCCGTACCGGGAGGACCCTGTACACCGGGGATTCCGGTCGGCCCGGGCCTTCCGGTCGGGCCCTGCGCTCCTTGCGCGCCCTGCAGACCGGGGATGCCCTGGGCACCGACCTCACCTGGTTTGCCCTGCGGCCCCTGCAAGCCCTTGTCGCCCTGTTCACCGGTTTCGCCAATGACACCGCGCTGACCCTTTGCACCGGCCAGACCCGGCGGGCCTAGCTCGCCCGGCGCGCCGGGTAGACCCTGCTCGCCACGCGGGCCGGTTGGACCGGTAAGCCCGACATCGCCTTTGTCACCCTGCTCGCCCGGCCGGCCGGTCGACCCCACATCACCCTTCTCGCCCTGCTCACCGATAGGGCCGACCGGACCCCTCGCCCCCTTGTCACCGCGCTCGCCGGCCTCCCCGACCGCACCCTTCAGGCCCTTGTCGCCCTGCTCACCGACAGGCCCGACCGCACCCTTCGGGCCCTTGTCGCCCTTCTCGCCCTGCTCACCAACAGGCCCGACCGCACCCTTTGCCCCCTTGTCGCCGCCCTCGGCGGTGGTGCCGACAGGACCATGGACGTCCTTTGGGCCCCGCCCGGCGGCGGTGCCGTGGGCGTCCTTGGGGTCGATTTCTCGGCCCGTGCTTTTGGACTGGGTCATCTGTGCCGTCACCTTTCATCGATTCGGTAGGAGCGAGCAATCTGTGCCCTGCCGCCCCCGGTTCTCGGATTTCAGAGTTGTCGGATTCGTGGCGCCCCCACCGTTCCGGCGAGTCACCCCACCGCGCGCAGCAGCTGTGTCGGCTTGGCCCTGAGGCCAGACAGTTGGACGCCGGGTCGCTGCTGCTCGCCGTGCACAGCGGTCAACACCGAGATGCCACCGGTGAGAGCGGGGATCAGCCATTGGCACACGTCGAGCTGACGCTGGACGTTCTTGACACTGGCCGGGGTGTTCAGTGCGGGATCGGTAGCTCCCTCGACCGGGGCTCCATCCGCGGCCTGCAGCTTCTTACCCAAGAGCCGGCTGTAGGCGGTGACCCCGAGCGCGGCACCCGTCAACGCCAGCTTGACCACAGTAGAGGCGCCAACGCCAGACTGGGCAGCGATACGGCCACGGTTGGCGCGTAGAAGTCCAGCGCCGCCTATGAGGTGCGCGGCGATCGCAGCGGCGTTAACTGGCGTCCACCGTGCCCAGCCAGCGTTGGCTACCCGCAGCCTGGTGGCTGGGTCAGAGACGTCGGCGGCGGCACCGTTGACGGCGACCGCGCCGGCCAGCGACCCGCCGAACCAGGCGCCAAGCCCGAGGTCGTGCAGACCTCGGACGATGATGTTGCGCTCAGACATAAAAGGGCTCCTTAACTGTGATCGCAGCAGCGACTTCTGGATCTCGTGGTCGCCAGGATGTGGTGGCCGTAGTCGTAATGGTCTTGGCGGATTGCCCGGTTGAGCCACGCCAGGGCGCGGCTGTCGTGTGTCCTCGGGCGGCGGCGGGTGTCTTCACCGCGATGACGCGACGCGCGGGATACCGCTAAAAAGCCTCCGGCGCATTGTTTGCCACTGCTTGAAACACTGCAAATTTCGCCAGGCCAGTGTTAGGCCCGCAAGTCAATTAGATCGGGGTAGATATGCCCACACCTTCGGATCGTATGGAATTTCAGTAATACGTCGAAAGCCTGCGGTTCAGACCCGTTCCTGACGTGTGGACCGCAACGTTAGGAGCGTCGTGCTTGCCGCGCAAGACGTCCGATGGCTGCATTTTGCCATCACCCTACCGGCTCAGCACATTACCCACGTTCCGAGCGCTCAAACGCGGTACATGGTTAAGTCGCAGGAATTGATGTTCCCCCATTTCGGCGAACCTTGACTAGGAAGATCTTGTCGCGGCCAGGCGGTCCGTCCTTCACTGCTCCCAGGTATGCACCGGTTCGTTGCTGTGCATGTTGGCGACGTAGCGCCGCAGCATCCGGTGCAGCGCCGGGATCCGGTCCAACCCGCCCTGGCCTTCGAGCTCACGCACCGCGGCCACCTGCCACGAGGAGCCATTCGTGCCGGTGGTGCAGCGCCCCTCGACGATGCCGAGCAGGCGGTCGCGCACGCCCGGATCCACACCCCAGCTGTCCAGGCCGGCGTGGGCCAGCGGAAGGAGCCGGCGCAGCACGAGCTCGCTGGCGGGCACTGGGCCCAGCCCCGGCCAGTAGAGCGAGGCATCGAGCCCGTAGCGGGCGCCGCTGTGGAAGTTCTCTTCGGCGGCGGAGAACGACATCCGCGACCACACCGGCCTCTCCTGGTCGGCGAGGGCCCGGACCAGGCCGTAGTAGAACGCCGCATTGGCCATGGCGTCCACAACCGTCGGCCCGGCCGGCAGCACCCTGTTCTCCACCCGCAGGTGCGGGCGGCCGTCGACGACCGCGTAGATCGGCCGGTTCCAGCGGTAGACCGTCCCGTTGTGCAGCGACAACTCCTCGAGCGAGGGCACTTCGGCGCGCTCGAGCTGCTCCATGGGGTCGCCGTCCTCGCAGATGGGCAGCAGCGCGGGAAAGTAGCGGGCGTTCTCCTCGAACAGGTCGAACACCGAGGTGACCCAGCGCTCGCCGAACCACACCCTCGGCCGCACGCCCTGCTCCTTGAGCTCCTGCGGTCGGGTGTCAGTGACCTGCTCATAGAGCGGGATCCGGGTTTCCCGCCACAGCTCGGTGCCGAACAGGTAAGGCGAGTTCGCACCCACCGCGAGCTGCACCCCGGCGATCGCCTGCGCCGCGTTCCAGTACTGCGCGAACCGCCCGGGGCTGACCTGCAGGTGCAGCTGGACGCTCGTGCAGGCGGCCTCGGGGGTGATCGAGTCTGTGTAGGTGCGCAGCTGCTCGACCCCCTGGATGGACAGCGCCATGTCCTCGCCCCGCGCGGCGAAGATCTGGTCGTTGAGCGCGGCGTAGCGCGGGTTTGCGCTCATCGCGTCGATGCTCACGTGCCGCGGCATGAGCGTCGGGAGGATCCCGATCATCACCAGCCGGCCGCCGCCGGCCCGGGCGCGCACGTCAGCGACGTTCAGGCTGGACCGCACCTGCTCCTCGAACGCGGCCAACCCCAGGTCACCGATCTCCCTCGGCTCAAGGTTGATCTCGATGTTGAACTGGCCCATCTCGGTCTGGAAGTTCGGGTCGGCGACCAGCTCCAGCACCTGCGCGTTGACGTTCGCCGGCTCCCCGGCGTCGTCGACGAGGTTGAGCTCGATCTCCATCCCGGTCATCGGCCGCTCGAAATCGAACCGCGACTCCCGCAGCATCTGGGCCAGCGCGTCCAGACAGCGACGGATCTTGTCCCGGAACTCACGTCGGTCCTCCCGGGTGAACACCTTCTGCTCGACCTCGCGCCCCATCGAAAGCACCTCCGCTGCCGGTACGGATGCTGAGGAGTCCCATGGTCAGGCCAGCCCCGCTCCACGTCCACGCACAGCGCGTCTTAGGTCCCGCAGTAGGTGATGTGGCGGCCGAAGCTGGCGGGCGCCGGGCGCGCGTACGCCTCCAGGCCGGGGCGTTCGTCGAACGGCCGGGCGAGGACCTCGACCAGGCGGTCGAACGGTGCCATGTCGCCCTCGGTCGCTGCGGTCAGCGCCTCCTCCACCCGATGGTTGCGCGGGATGTAGACCGGATTGACCCGGTCCATGGCTGTGGCCACGGCGTGGCGATCCGGGGACAACCGGGCCTGCCACCGGTCGACCCAGGCGTCGAACGCCCCGGGTTCGGCGGCCAGCGACCGCGCGGGTTCCGGGTGTCCGCGCAGGCACTCCGACAGCGCGCGGAAGAACTGCGTCCAGTCGACCCGCTGGGACTCCAGCAACGCCAGCAGCTCGCCCACCAGCGATCGGTCGGCGTCGTCCACACCGAGCTTCGCGGCCGTCCCGCTGATCAAGTAGCTGTCGTACCGCTCAGCAAACGAATGCAGCGCGTCGGTGGCAGCCTCCACGGCCGCGTCCACACTCTCGTCGATCAGGGGCAGCAGGGTCTCCCCCAGGCGCGCCAGGTTCCACTGCGCCATCACCGGCTGGTTGCCGTAGGCGTAGCGGCCGGCGTGGTCGATCGAGCTGAAGACGGTGGCTGGGCTGAACGCGTCCATGAACGCACAGGGGCCGTAGTCGATGGTCTGCCCGGAGATCGCCATGTTGTCCGTGTTCATCACACCGTGCACGAACCCGACGAGCATCCACCGCGCGACCAGCGATGCCTGCGCGTCGATGACACGTCGGTAGAACTCCAGGTACGGGTGCGGCGCCCCGGCCGCATCGGGGTAGTGGCGGGCGATGGCGTAGTCGGCCAGCTTCCGCACCAGCCCCGGCTCGGCTGACGAGGCGGCGTACTGAAAGGTGCCGACGCGCAGGTGGCTCGCGGCGACCCGGCTGAGCACCGCGCCGGGTAGCGCCGTCTCCCGCGCCACCGTCTCGCCGGTGGACACCACAGCGAGCCCTCGGGTGGTCGGGATGCCGAGTGCGTGCATCGCCTCCCCCATCAGGTACTCGCGCAGCATCGGTCCGACGGCCGCCTTGCCGTCGCCGCCCCGGGCGAACGGGGTGCGGCCGGAGCCCTTCAGGTGCAGGTCGCGGCGGCGCCCTCGGCGGTCGACCACCTCGCCGAGCAGCAGCGCCCTGCCGTCGCCGAGCCGGGGCACGTACCCGCCGAACTGGTGCCCCGAGTACGCCTGGGCGGCCGGGGACACCCCGTCGGGCGCCGCGTTGCCGGCAAGCAACGCCACGCCCGCCGATTCTCTGAGCAGGTCCGCGTCGACACCCAGCTCCTCGGCCAGTTCCCCGTTGAGCACCAGCAGGCTGGGCGCTGGGACGGGTGTCACCCGCCACGGCATCGAGAGGCTGGGCAGTTCACGGGCGTAGGAGTCGTCGAACTCGAACAGCGCCCGGGTCGCGGTGCTCATTCCACGAGGCTACGTGCCGCGGGGTCATGCCGAGGGCAGGTGATATCCCAAGGAGATGTTGAGGGTGGTTGCGAAGGTGAGGTACATCAGCCACATACCGGTAGCGATACGGGCGAATCCGAGCACCCGCTCCGCGGGGTTGCTCGGCAAAGGCGCGGCCGCGGCACCGAGGCTGACCGCGCTGCCGCGGTGCTGACCCGTCGTCACCCCGTTATGTGCCGAGGGCGGAGATGTCCTGGTGCCGATGCCGAAGGTGGCGAAGGACTCACTGATGTACACGGCGGTGAGCCCGGCGAACAGGATGCCGACCGGCCAGGCCCCACCGGCAAAGAACACCACCACGCCCAGTACCGAGAGGATCGTGAACGCGATCGCCATGGGACCGTTCGGACGCGCGTCGTTGCCCTGATAACGATTCCATCCCTTGGCGAACCAGTGGATGCCGTAGGCGGAAAATGCCAGCGCCGCGGTGTAGAGGATGGGTTGGTTCAAGGTGCCCAGCCAGGTCAAGGCCACGAACAGGTAGACGCCGGTGACAAACTGGCAGAATCCTGGCAGCCAAATGCCCCAGATCCCGGTCGCGCGGTCCACCGACGCATCTCGGCGGGGGTAGCCGAACAGTTCCTGAGAGCCGTAGATGAGATAGCCCGTGCCCAGCCCGAAGAATCCCAGGACAACCGGCACGAATGGCGTCGTCGCGAATGTCACTTCACTCCCTTTCCAGTCGGTGCCTCACCGGGTGAGAGCAAACCCATGAGATCGAGAGTCGTCCGATTGCCGGCTCTTGTCCTCACCGTCAGCATGTATCTGCGCTGCCCGTGAGCACCCCCACCGCATGCCCGCTAGCTGGAAGTGGCGGAAGCGATTGTCCGGCGCCGGAATTGCGCCGGTGTGGTGGCTGTGGCGAGCCGGAATGCGCGACCGAAAGCCGATTCGGACTGGTAGCCGACTCGTGCGGCGACCACACTGACGGGTTGGTCGGTGGTGATCAGGAGCTCGGCGGCCGTCATCATCCTGATCTTGGTGAGGAAATCACCGACGGTCATCCCGACCTCGCGAGTGAAGTGGCGGATGAACGTGGCACGCGACATCGTGGCGAGTTCGGCGAGCTCGGTTATCGTCCAGGCGTTCCCGGGGTCGCGCAGCACGGCGTCGGTCACGGTCCGGAGGCGCTCGTCGGCCAGCGCGGGCCACAATGCGTGATCAGTGAGCTGATCTGGAGCGGCGCGCAACGTCATGGCCAGCAGGACGTCGCACAGCGAGGAGAGGATGGCTGCCGTTCCCGGCCGTTCTTGGTTCGCCTCGCCGCGCATCAGGGCACTCAGCATCAGCACCTGCTCGTTGGACCCCCGACCGAGGGTCACGTGCACGACATCGGGCAGGCTGGCGAACAGGATGTCGCCGGTGCCGGGGCTGAACGTGTAGTGCCCGCAGAATAGGTCGATCGTGCTACCGCTACCCGAGGTGAGCGCTGTCGTGAAGGCGACTCCCGGCTCCTCGCGCACCACGCGCCGCCGACCGGTACCGCTTCGGATGACGTGCGCCTGGCCACGCGGGAGCAGGACCATGTCCCCCGCTGTCAGCTCGATCGAGCGGTCGGCGAGTTCCAGCGTGCAGGTGCCCGCCAAGAGCAGATGGAACGGCACTTCGGTCGGCACGCGGGCCTGATGGGTGAGGATGGCGCGTCCGGCGAGCAGGCAGCGCTTGTCCACGCGGCCCTCCAGGCGGGCCAGGCGGATCAAGTGACTGATGCTATCCATGACGATGCCATCCATGAGACTCTCGCGATAGAAACTGAGTCGAACTAGCCTTGTCGGCTCGCTGCCTGCGGCGGAGCCTAGATGACATGGGAAACATGATGGAACCGCTAGCGGTGGATCTTCTCGTCATTGGTTTCGGCAAGGGCGGAAAGACGCTGGCCGCGACGATGGGCCGCCGGGGAAAACGCGTCGTCATGGTCGAGGCGTCTGACCAAATGTACGGCGGTACCTGCATCAACGTCGGTTGTGTACCAACCAAGGCGCTCGTGCACCGCGCCGACACCCGCCGCCCGGATGACGGCGAAGAGGCGTGGTACAGCCAGGCCATCGGCGCCGTGACGGACCTGACCACGCTGCTGCGCGGCAAGAACTTCGAGATGCTCGACAACATCGACACCGTCACGGTCGTCACCGGCAAAGCGTCGTTCGTCGACTCGAAGACCGTCGAGGTCAGCGCGGGCACTGACCGGCTCACCATCAGCGCGGACACCGTCATCATCAACACCGGCTCGGTGCCGGTCATCCCGGACATCCCCGGCCTGCGGTTCAGCCGATACGCCGCGACCAGCACCGACATGCTGCAGACCAGCCAACTTCCCAAGCGACTGGCCGTCCTTGGCGGCGGCTACCTCGGCCTGGAGTTCGCCGCGATGTACCGGCGGTTCGGTTCCGAGGTGACCGTGCTCGAAGCACAACCGAAGTTCATCGGCCGCGAAGATGACGACGTCGCCGAAGCGGCCCTGGGCATTCTCCGCGACCAAGGCATTACCTTGCTCGCCGGATCACGGGTCACCGAGATCCGGGACGGCGCCAGCGGCGCGACCATCCACTACGAGCAGGACGGCCACGCGCACACCCTGGAAACCGACACCATTCTCGTCGCGACCGGGCGCAGCCCGGCAACCGCCGGACTCAACCTCGATGCCGCCAACATCCGCGTCACCGACCTCGGGGCGGTCGAGGTCGACGAGCACCTGCGCACCAGCCAGCCGCACGTCTTTGCCATCGGCGACGTCAACGGCGGCCCCCAGTTCACCTACATCTCGCTCGATGACAATCGCGTCGTCGCCGACCAGTTCATCGGCCACGGCAAACGCTCCACAGCGGATCGGCTGGCAGTGCCGCACACCGTGTTCATCACGCCACCGCTGTCCACCGTGGGCCTCACCGAGACCCAAGCCAGGGAGCAGGGACACCGTGTCAAGATCGCCAGCAAGCCCATCGCACAGATCGCCGCAATGCCCCGCGCCCGGATCATGGAAGACACCCGAGGAATGATGAAGTTCATCATCGACGCCGACACCGACCTGCTGCTCGGCGCCGCGCTGCTGAGCATCGATTCGCAAGAACTCATCAATCTGGTGGCGCTCGCCATGCGCCACCAGGTCACCGCCAGCGAGCTGCGCGACACGATCTACAACCACCCCAGCTCCACCGAAGCGCTCAACGAGGTCCTTGCCAACACCGCGTGAGCAACGGCCGGACAGGCTCAGTCGAGCACGGTCTCCAGCTCGAAGGCGTCCTCCCCGACCCAGATGCGCAGCCCCTCGGCATCCTCGGTGATGTACCCGTCCTCTTCCTCACCCATCTCCCGGGAGGCGTCGAGGGCCCGCTCGCTGAGCGAGATGCGCCCGTTCCCGAGGTTCATTGGCCGGTACTCCGAGGCGAGGAACGCGGTACGGCTCTGGGTGGCCAGGAAAACCGCGTTGCGCTCGCCCACCTGCGCCACGTAGCTGCGTGTGGCCATCGTCGGACCTCCTGGCTCGTCGACCGCGCAGTATGGCCCAGTTCCAGGCAATCGGCGTCTTCGGTACCAACCAGTTCGCGAGGAGCATGGACCACCGACCCCTACGCCGACCTCCAGGAGAGCACCATGGCCAACACCGTCCTCGTTGCCGGCGCCAGCGGGTTGGTCGGCGCCGCCTGCGTCGACCGGTTCCTCGACGACGGCTGGAACGTCATCGCGGTATCTCGGCGCCAGCCCGAGGTGTTCCACGAGCGGCCCTTCCAACACCTACCGATCAACTTGCGCGATGAGGCAATGACCCGCGAGGCGGTGCACGGCCTGGCCGGCGTCACGCACGTCGTCTACGCGGCGGTCTTCGAGAAGCCCGGCCTCATCTCTGGATGGACCGACCAGGACCAGATGGACACCAATCTGGCGATGCTGCGGAACCTCATCGAGCCGCTCGCCGAGCTCGCCGAACTCCAACACGTGACCCTGCTGCAGGGCACCAAGGCCTACGGCATCCACCTGCACCCGATGCGGGTCCCCGCGCGCGAGCACTATCCGCGCGACGACCACGCGAACTTCTACTGGCTGCAGGAGGACTACATCAAGGAGAAGGCCACGACCAAGGGCTTCGCCTTCACCATCATGCGCCCGCAACTCATCGTCGGGCCGAATACCGGCGTGGTGATGAACCTGCCCCCGGTGATCGGCGCCTTCGCGGCCATCCGCAAGGAAGAGGGCCGCCCGTTCGGCTTCCCCGGCGGCGTGCCGTATGTCTGGGAGGCCGTCGATACCCGGCTGGTGGCCAACGCGACCCGGTGGGCCGCCGAGGCCCCCGCGGCAGCGGGCCAGCATTTCAATCTGACCAACGGCGAGGTCTTCGAGTGGCGGGATCTGTGGCCGGCGATGGCCGAGGCGCTCGGCGTTGAGGTCGGCGCCGACGAGCCGACGTCCATGGCGGAGTTCCTCCCGGCCAGGGCCGAGGTGTGGGCGAAGATCGTGGCCAAGCACGGCCTGAGGCAGATCAGCATGGACGAACTGCTCGGCGAGTCCCACTACTACGCAGACTTCTGCTTCGCCTACGGCGCGACAGCGCCACCCCCGCCGGCGTTCGTCAGCACGGTCAAGATCAAGCAGGCCGGGTTCACCGAAGTTCAGGACACCGAGCAGACCTTCGTGCACTGGCTCAAGGTGCTCCAGGAGCGCCGCGTACTGCCGCCCGCGTAGTTGATCACCGGTGTGACCCGGGGTGGAGTGCCCGGAGGTCGGCGGTGGCGATCTCGTGAGCTTCGGCCGCATCGATGCCGAGCGCCCGCAGGACGAGCTCCGCGGCGCGGGAGCCCGCTTCCCGCCAGGTCTGGTGGCCTTCGAGGACCATCGACAGCGCACTCACTGTTGCGCCGACCAACAGCGAGGCGGCGCTCATGATCATGGACTCGTCGATGTTGTACCGGCCCTTGGCAAAGCCCGCACGCAGGTCATGCATCGGCGGGCCGGTCAACACCGACCGTAGGGCCTCCTCGGTCAGCGTGAACCGCACGATGAACCGGCCGACCGCCGGGTCCTGGTGGCCGTAACGCACCAGCATGCGCAGGCCGGTGGCCACCCGGGTCACCGCGTCGTCATCTTCGGTGAAGGTGGCCGAGACGCGTTCGAGCAGCTCCGCGCACATCTCGGCAAGAACCGTGTCGAACAACTGCTCGATCGAGCCGATGTTGCGGTAGAGCGTGCCACGGGCCACCTGCGCCTCGTTCGCGAGTTCGCTCATCGTCAGCTGCGTACCACCCCTGGCGGTGAACAGCCGCATCGCCGCCGCCCTGATTCGCCGTTCGGTCGAGGCCACCAGGACGCCCTTCTGATCGTCGCAGCCGTGGGGAGCACTCAAGGTACATCAGCGTTCATCGGCAGACGGACCTGCGCATTAGAGGACACTGTTGACCTTTTAGCTGGAAGCAGTCCACTCAATCGGTCGAAAGCCGAAGCGTGCGCGCCCGGCCCAGGGAGGTGCTGCTAACATCCCCGCTGTTGAACACATCTGTTCAAAGGCGAACGCCAATGTCCCCAGGGTCCCCGCGCCTGGCCATTGGACGGCCCGAGGAAGGGCGGTAGCGATGCGCAGACGGAACCACAGCCCGGGTACCCGCGCGCTGGAGCCCTGCGCACCGACCCGGCGGGCGGCCTCATGATGACCACGAATTTGTTAGCCGACCCCTTCGCTGAGCCCTCCCTCGTGGACCGGGCCACCACGGAGATTCGGCACGCCATCCTGTCCGGTCAGTTGCGACCAGGACAGGCGTTCTCACTGCGCAATCTCGCCAGACAGCTGGGGGTCAGCTTTATCCCGGTCCGCGAAGCGCTGCGCGGCCTGGAAAGAGAAGGACTGGTAGTCATCAGACCGGGTCGCAGCACGTACGTAGCACCGCTGAGCTCCGACGATCTTCACAGCCTGTGCCTACTGCGGCGGCGCATCGAACCAGATCTGGCCTCCAGCGCCTGCCTGTTGATCTCTTCCGACGACCTCGACGAACGCGAGCTCCGTCTGGAAAGCGCTCGCCACCAGCGGAACCAGACCCAGGACCGGTACGAAGGGCACCGGGAGCTGCTGGGCACGCTGCTGGGCCCAGCCGCCACAACCTGGGATCTACGGATGCTCCGCATGCTGTGGCACGCCACCGAGCGCTACCTGCGGTTCGGCCTCGACGCTCTTGATCATGGCGCGGGCGACCCCCTCCGCGCCGCCCAGCTCGATCTGATCTGCGCATTCCGCGGCCGGGATCCGAGAGAGGCGCAGGCCGCGATGTTGCGTCACGTGGACTGGGCCGAGCGCATCGCCGGTCACGGCATCACCGCACCGAGCAGCCCTGATTTCCCGATGGAGTTCACGCTGCTCGGCGGCGCTCGAGCGCGATGAGCGGAGCGACCACCAGGCACAGGGCCGCGATGACCACGGAAACCATGGAGGTGGCGGCGGTCAGGCCACGGCTCAGCGCGAGCAGGCCGACACCGATGACCGGCCCGCCGAGGCCGAGATAGCTGGCCATGTAGTACGCACCGGTGACCGCGCCGCGGTTATCCGGCGAGGTCACCGCCCCGAGCTCGTGTTGCGCCCCGGAAAAGACCAAGCCGTGCCCGGTGCCGGTGGCCAACATCGCCAGCGCGGTGAGCGGCAGGCTGTTGGCCGTACCCGCGCCGACCAACAGCGCCAGGCCCGCGGCCAACACGATCAAGCCGATGGCCTGCGCGGATCGCGGTTCCAACCGGCGAACGCCGAGTTGCACCAGGCCCGAGGTGCCGATCATCAGGGTCAGCGCGCCCGCGGTCAGCGCGAGGTTGGTGGTCTCGAGCAGCCCGCCCACCAGTGACGGCAGCACGGCGGAGAAGATCCCGAGCACCGCCCAGGCAAGGAACGAAGAGGCAGCCACGAATGTGAACGTGCGACGAATCGGCGGGGGAACGCCGATGCCCGCCAGCCGCCAACCCCGGCGGGCGCCGGCCGGGCGGCCCGGGGCGCGCAGGGCGGCAAGCGCGCCGAACACCACCAGCGCTAGATGTACGAAGAACGCCAGCCGCAACGGGGCCGGCCCGTACTGCGCCAACAGCCCGCCCAGCAGCGGCCCCGCCGCCAACCCGAAGGTGATGCACGCGGTGGCCGTGACAGCGGCCAGGTGCTGACCCTGCGCCGGTGACGGTCGGAACCCGGGCACGCTGTCGCCGAGCGTGGCCTGCGCCGCGGCGGCCGCCATGCCCATGCCGAGCCCCTGGGCCACCCGCGCCGCGAACAACCAACCCACCCCGTCCGCCGCGGCGAAGAGCAGGTCGCCAACGGCGAACATGGCCAGTCCAAGCAGGATCGGGACACGCCGCCCTACCGCGTCGGACAGCGGTCCGAAGATCAGCAAGCCGGGCAGGATGACGGCCACCGCGGCCGCGTATAGCAGCGTCTGGGTGAGCGGCGAAAACGCCATGACGTGGCGAAAGGTCCCATAGAACGCGCTGGGCAGATTGTTGCCGGAATAGAGCACGGCGAGCGCGATTGCACCGGCGACGAAGCCGCTCACAGCGTGCGCCCGCGCCGGTTCCCGATCCATGGCGCCGCGTTCCACCAGCTGAGTTTCGGATCGAGATTCAGTGGCCACGAAGCCAAGCTACGGGCCAGAGTTCTAGAATGCAACCCAGATGCCCCCTCATCAGGCCCGGCAGATGCGCTCCACCAGGTCTTGCCAGCTTTGCGCCATCCGCTCGATGTGCTGAGTGGCTTCAGTCGGCCCTGATGCCGACAGGTACAGCAGGAAGGGGCCTTCGAGGGCGGCGGTGAGTTGGACCGCCAGCATGTCGAGATCGGCGACGCCCAGGCTGGCCTGTCCGAGCAGCGTGCGGATGTGAAACCGGGAGATGGCCCCCTCCCCGGCCGGTATCGGCTGGGTGCCGTCCAGGGCGGCGCGGGCGATGTCGTAGTGCCCGAGCATGAAGCCGATCCGGGCCCGACCGTAGGCGACCAGACGTTCCACCGGCCCCGCGCCCGGGCCAAGTGGCGGCGGGCCGGACAGCACCTGCTCCTGAAAGGCGCGCTCGTCGTCGTCCAGCAACGCGTGGAAGATTCCCGCCCTGGTGCCGAACCGGCGGAAGACCGTGCCCTTGCCCAGGCCCGCGCGCTCGGCCAGGGCGTCCATGGTCACCCTCTCCACGCCCTGCTCGGCGATCATCTCCCGGGCCGTGACCAGCAGATGCAGGCGGTTGCGCACGGCGTCGGCGCGCTCGGCACGGGGCGCTCCCATCGACAGCACGGGTCGATCCACAGGGGCACGCTACATCCGGAAGATGAACCGGGGTAAAGTCCGTTTAATCCGCATGCGGCGACGAGGCCGACCCAATATCGAGGCGGGCGGACGTCCCGCCGACCTGAGGAGATACCGATGAGCCTGTTCCGACTGGACACCAGCATCCTTCCCGGCACCTCGGCCAGCGCCGAGATCGCTGACCTCGTGGAAACCGAATGGACCGCCGCCCATCCCGGCGAGCCGGTGATACGCCGCCATCTGGGCGCGGACCCGCTGCCCGCCGATGCCTGGGCACTGGCCACCACCGCCGGGTTCACCCCCGAGCCCGAACGCACCCCCGCCCAGCGCGACGCCCTCGCCCTGGCCGCCACCCTGGCCGAGGAGCTGGCCGCCGCCGACGCGGTGCTGCTGGCCGTGCCGCTGTACAACTACGGCGTCTCTCAGCACTTCAAGACCTGGGCCGACCTGGTCATCGCCGCGGTCGCCCTCACGCCGATCTTGAAGGACAAGCCCACCGTGCTGGCCACCGTGCGCGGCGGCGGCTACGGCTCCGGCACCCCCCGCGAGGGCTGGGACCACTCCACCCCCTACCTCAGGCGGATCCTCGCCGACATGTGGCAGGCAGAGCTCACCGTCATCGAGCGCGAACTCACCGTCGCCGCCGTCACCCCCGGCATGGAGAGCCTCAGGGGCCTGGCCGCCCGGCTGCACACCGACGCCCTGGACGCCGCGCGCGACGCCGGCCGCGCCCTGGCCACCAGGTAAGGGAGGAGAACGCAATGGCGCGTCTACCGGGCAAGGTCGCCTTCGTCACCGGGGCCGCCCGAGGTCAGGGCCGCAGCCACGCCGTCCGGCTGGCCGAGGAGGGCGCCGACATCATCGCCGTCGACATCGCCTCGCAGATCGACACGGTCCCCTTCCCGATGGCCACACCGGACGATCTGGCCGAGACGGTCAAGGCGGTCGAGGCCCTCGACCGCCGCATCGTCGCCAGCCAGGCCGACGTGCGGGACTACGGCGCGGTGAAGGCGGCGCTCGACGACGGGGTCGCCCAACTCGGCCGGCTCGACATCGTGGCCGCCAACGCCGGCATCGTCAGCTTCGGCGCGGCCGAGGAACTGACCGAGCAGGCCTGGCGGGACGTGATCGACGTCAACCTGACTGGCGTATGGCACACGGCCAAGGCGGCCATCCCCCACCTGCGCGCGGCCGGCGGCGGCTCGATCATCATCACCAGCTCCGGCGCCGGTCTCAAGGGAACGTCGAACCTGGCGCATTACGTGGCGGCCAAGCACGGCCTGGTCGGGCTGATGCGGACGCTGGCCAACGAGCTGGCGTCCGACCTGATCCGGGTCAACACGGTGCACCCGGGCTCGGTGGACACCGACATGATCCACAACCAGGCGCTGTACCACCTGTTCCTGCCCGGCCAGCAGGGCGAGATCACCCGTGACCAGGCCACACCGGCATTCCAGTCACTGAGTGCGCTTCCCATCCCCTGGATGGAATCGGTGGACATCTCCAACGCCGTGCTGTTCCTCGCCTCGGACGAGGCCCGCTACATCACCGGCGTCACCCTCCCCGTCGATGCCGGCGTACTCGTCAAATGACACGCCGCTCATCACCAACACAGGCCGGCCCACAAGAAAGGAAGCACCTATGAACGCTGCTCCGATCGACTCTCCCCGGCAGCAGAAGATTAGAATGAAGGCAGTTCCGGATAAGAGTATGCCCATGCGGCCGATCGCGGTCGAGCAACTCGACCTCTCATCGAAGAAATTGGCCGTCATCGGCGGTACCAATGGCCTCGGACGAGCCATCGCCCAGCAAGCCTTGGCGCGGGGAGCGGACGTCACCGTCGTCGGGCGAACGTTTCGCGACGCCCCGGCTGACCGGCTGACGTTCATGCCAGCCGACCTGTCATCAATGAGCGAGGCCGCCCGTGTGGGCCGCGAACTCCCCGCGGAATCCTTCGATATCGCACTCTTCACCACGGGAATCATCGCAGCCAAGACGCGGGAGGAGACGCACGAACACGTCGAGCGGGACGTGGCGATCAGCTACCTGAGCCGTCTCGCGGTACTTCAGGGTCTCAGCCCCAGACTCGGATCAGCACGTCAAGACGGCGCACCCCGGCCGCGCGTCTTCGTCATGGGGTCCCCCGGCGTTGGAACGATCGGAGACCCTGACGACCTCAATTCCGAGAAGAACTACAAAGCCATGACGGCGCACGCCAACACTATCGCCGGCAATGAGATTCTCGTGCTCGGTGCGAAGGACAGATTCCCGGGTCCGGCATTCTTCGGCCTGGGACCCTACCTCATCAAAACTGGCATCCGAGGCAATATGTTGGGCGACGGCAGCATCACTCACAAACTGGTCGAGGCCGCCGTCGGCTTGTTTATGCAATCTCCCGAGACCTACGCAAAGCGGATGGTTCCACTTCTTTTCGCCTCGGAGCTCGAAGGTAAGACTGGACTCATGTTCGGCCACAAAGCCCAACCGGTCCTGCCGACTCAAGGCCTCGACAAAGCCTACGTCGATCACTTCCTGTCAGCCTCCGAAGCCCTCTTGCGACACGCACTCAACTGATCGCGGGCAAACACCACCAAGTGGGGGCTGCATCGACGCGCCCAATCCAACGGAGACGAACCAACAAATAGCTCAAGAACACATTGGCCGACGTCGCCCCCTCGGGGATGACCTGCTCCCGATTTACTCGATTAGCAGGAGTAAGGATCGTTTGATCGTGTCACGCAACATATCGCGGCGCACGCTGCTGACTAGCAGCCTCGGTTTGTTGGCCGCTGTCAATGCGGTCACACCGCCCGCCACAGGCCGAGCGCGCGCTGCACTGCTGGGCGACCCGCGCACCTTTCCCTCACCCGAGCTGACAAGCTACGTCGACGAGTTGACGGTGCCATCGGTGGTTCGCGGCGACCACACGATGGCGATAGGCCCGTCGAGTCACCGATTTCACCGGGCCCTCAATCCCGCGCCGACGTGGTCATACGGCGGCGCGGAGTACTTCGGGCCCACGATCGAGGCGCATTCTGGTGAACCCACACAGCTGACCTTCCACAACACGCTCGGCAGGCACCTCTTCGCGGCGGATGTTGATCCGACCCTGGAGGGAGCCTCGGAGGAATCCCGAGTCAGGCCCCCGGTATCTGTGCATCTACACGGGGCGGTGACCACGCCCGACATGGACGGCCACCCCGAGGACGTATTCCTACCCGGGACATCGAGAACGTATCAGCACCAGAATCGGCAACAGGCGGCGAACCTGTGGTACCACGACCACAGCATGGGGATCACCCGGTTGAACGTCCACGCCGGTCTTGCCGGGATGTATCTGCTGCGCGACCAATTCGATACCGGGGACGCGGCGAATGGCTGGAACCTGCCCAGCGGTGAGTTCGAGATCCCACTGATCCTCGCCGACCGCCGCTTCCACGATGACGGCTCGCTGAACTATCGCACGCTCACCCTTGTCCCCCAGGGGCGCTGGGACGGCGGGCAGATCGGCGACCGCCTCACGGTCAACGGAAAAGTCTCCCCCTATCACCACGTCGCCAGAGGTCTCTATCGGTTCCGCGTGCTCAACGCGTCCAATTTCCGCGGCTACAACCTGTTCTTCAGCAACCGGATGCCATTCTGGGTGATCGGAAACGACGGTGGGCTGCTCGATGAACCGGTGCTCACGACATCGGTCTCGGTGACCTCTGGTGAGCGCACCGACCTGGTCGTCGACTTCTCCGGTCTGCGCCGCGGCGACCACGTCGAGCTGACCAACGATCAGGCGGTGCCTCCGGCGGTTGCGTTGGCGTCCGGCGCCGAGGTTCTCCGCGACGTTGTCCGGTTCATCGGCACAGGTGCCCGGGCGCACGCGGCGAGGCCCCCGGCGCGGCTACGCGGCGGCGCACGGCAACCTCCGGCACTGCCAGCGCTGGGCGCACCTGAGCGCACCCGGGTTGTCACGCTCACTCAGGACCTCAAGCTCAGACGATGGCCGCCGGTCGGCATGTCGCTGAACAACCTGTGCTTCTCCGACGATCCGATCGCCACGCCGAGGCAGGGCAGCACAGAACTGTGGGAAATCGTCAACACGACCCTCGACGACCACCCGATCCATCTGCACCTGGTGAACATGCGCCTGGTCAACCGCCAAGCCTTCGACCTGGTCGGCTATACGCTCACCAACCCCCGCCCCAAGATGGGCACACCGTGGGCACCGCCCCCCGACAAGTTCCTCACCGGCCGGCCGCAAGCCCCGCAGCCATGGGAATCGGGGCCCAAGGACACCGTCTCGTGCCCACCGAACATGGTCACCCGGTTCCTGGCGCGCTTCCCCACCGCCGACGAACTCGGGTTCGACCCGGACGCCAAGTTTCATTCAGCGCATGGCATGGAGCTACAAGGGTATGTCTGGCATTGCCACATCCTCGACCACGAGGACGACTGCATGATGGCCCGCTACCGGCTGGCCGATGTCCCCGATTAAGCACCTCCGGAGGAAAACACTGTGGGTTTCGGTCGCGGAACAACTTGACGGTGAACGCCGGAAAAAGGCGTGGCAGCAGATCATCGCAAGCCAGTCGCGATACCGCGAATACCAGGAGAAGACAGACCGAGTCCTACCTGTCATCCGGCTGACCCAGGTCGACTAACCTCGCTGGCGACTAACCCAAGCCCCTCTCGCGGCATCGCTGGAGATGCTGCCCGCGCGGCGCCGGCCGACCCAGCCGGGCGGCGCAGCGTGTCAAGGCTCGCGCAGACCCGCCGCGGCTGGCGCAGAGGCTGCAGGACCCGCGCGAGCTGTACGGGGTCTGCGCGGGGTGCCGGTGAGTGGCACGGGGCCACGCCGGCGGGCCGGGGGCCGCGCCGGCGGAACGGGGCCGCGCCGTGAGCACAAGGTTTGCGCCGGCAGCACTGGTTCTGTGCCAGGTCGCCGCCGCCGGTGGCGACACAGACCGGCCGCGGCCGGCGCAGAGCCTGCGGGGTCTGCACCGGCGACACTGGATCTGCGCCAGCCCTGCACGAGTCGCACCGGGTCTGTGCGACTGGCACGGGGTTGTGCGCGAGCCGCGCGGGGGTGGACGAGCGGAGACTTCGGGTCATGTTCCGGGGCCGACAACCTGCCTCGCGTGTAGCTCGGCAACAGGAGGCCGGGTTCCGGCGCGAAGACCCTGCGCGGTGTGCAGCTTGGTAACCGGAGGCCGGTGCACGCCGGGCCGGTCACGGCGATGCGCGTCCCGCGCCGGGCCGGCGGACGCCGGTACCCGTCCCGCGCCGGGCCGGTCAGGCCGGTACGCGTCCCGCGCCGGGCCGGCGCGCGGGACGGCGGTACGCGGACGGCGGTACGCGTCCCGCGCCGGGCTGGTCAGGGACGGGGGGCCAGCTTTGCTCGGCGGGCGAGTACCGCTACGCATCCGGCCGCGAGCATCGGGACCGCACCGCACACCGCCATGCCGACCCGTGGCCCCGCGTGCGTGGTGATCCATCCGATCAGCGGGGCACCGAGCGGGGTCCCGCCGACGAACGCGAGCATGTAGAGCCCCATCACCCGCCCGCGCATCGCCGGGGCCACCCACAGCTGGACCGACGAGTTGGCGACCGCCTGAAAGACCAGGTTGATCACGCCCAGCCCGACCAGCGCCGCGAGGAACACCCACAGAACGGGTGCAACCGCGGCACCGACCTGGGCCGCCCCGAAGCCGGCGACCAACAGGATGAGCAACCGCGGCCGGGCACGCCCCCACCTGCCCGCGATCAGCGCCCCGGCTACGGACCCGACCGCGAGCACGACGTTGAACAGCCCATAGAGCTCCGCGCCACCCCGGAACGTGGTGCTGGCCATCGCGGTCAGCACCACCGGGAAGTTCAGCCCGAACATTCCGACCACCCCGACCAGCACCATCGTCCAGGCCACGTGCGGGCGCGCCGCCACATGTCGCAGCGCCGAGCGCAGCTGCCGGCGTTCGCGGCCGACCGAGGGAACGGGCAGCAACTCCACGCGGCGGATCAGCGCGAGCCCGATGAGCGGGCCGACGTAGCAGACCGCGTTGGCCGCGAACGCCCAACCGATACCCACTGTGCCGATCAGCAGAGCCGCGACGGCCGGCCCGAGCAGCCTGGTCGACTGGAACACGGCGGCGTTCAGCGCGATGGCGTTGCGCAGGTGGCCCGCCGGCACCACCTCGTTGACGAACACCTGGCGGGTGGGGTTGTCCACCACGAACACCAGGCCGGCGGCCAGCGCGAACAGGTAGACGTGGCCGGCGCGCACCTCGCCGGTCAGGGTCAACACGGCGAGTGCCGTGGTGAGTGCGGCGTTGGTGGCCCCGGTCGTCAAAAGGACGATCCGCTTCCGGTAGCGGTCGGCGACCATGCCGCCGTACAGGCCGAACAGGAGCATCGGCAGGAACTGCAGAGCCATCGTGAGACCGACGGCCGACGCGCTGCCGGTCAGCTCGTGCACCAGCCAGTCCTGCGCGATGCTCTGCATCCAAGCGCCGGTATTGGCCACGCTCTGGCCTGCCAGGTAGATCCGGAAATTGGGCACCCGCAACGCGGTGAAGGTGCCGCGCCGGGGATCGGTCAAATCGGTCTGGATGGAGATCGTGCTGGGGCGGACTGCCGCCGTGGTCACCGCGAACCCTTCGTAGAGATCAGGACGGAACACAGTCTCACGGTGTTCGGCGCTATTCTGAACCCCGATTAGCCGACATACTGCTATAGAGGATCGTTATGACTGCCCTGTACGAGCCGGCCCAGCTGCGCACGTTCCTCGCGGTGGCCCAGACCCGCAGCTTCACCCAGGCGGCCGCGCGCCTGGGCGTCCGGCAGCCGACGGTGAGCCAACACATCCGCAAGTTGGAGCAGGCCACCGGCCGGGTGCTGGTGCAGCGCGACACCCACACCGTCGCCGTCACCCCCGACGGCGAGGCCATGATCGGGTTCGCCCGCGCGATCCTGACCGCCCACGAGGACGCCGCCGGATACTTCAGCGGCGAGCGGCCGGTCGGCCGGCTGCGGATCGGTCTGTCCGACGACCTTGCCCTCACCCGTCTCCCCCAAATCCTGCGCGACTTCCGGCGCGACTATCCACGGGTCGACCTCGATCTCACCATCGACCAGAGCGGCACCCTGCACCGCCGGCTGGAGAACGACCGGCTCGATCTGTTCGTCGGCAAGCGTCCCCACGGCGAGGATCGCGGCACGCTGGTCAAGCGCGACCGCCTGGTGTGGGTGGGCAACCCCGGCACCCGCCTCGACCGCGGCCGGCCGCTGCCGCTGGTCGTCTACCCGACCCCGAGCCTCAGTCGCACGGCCATGCAGACCGCGCTGGACCGCACCAACACCGCATACCGCAGCGCGTGCGTCTGCCGCGGCGTCAACGGGTTGATCGCGGCCGTCGCGGCCGGCATCGGCATCTCGGTGATGGCCAAGAGCCTCGTCCCGGTC
>DATHIT010000513.1:0-19368 GCA_035489915.1 Pseudonocardia sp.
CTCCTGGGTGGCGGCGATCTTGGGCTCCGGCAGCACCTGGACCAGGTCGGAGGGAGCACCGACCTGCTCACAGGCGTCGCGCATCAGATCGACCACGACCCGGGTCGTACCGGCGCTGCGCGGGTGCGCGGCGAACACCACGGCGTTGCGTCCGGCGAGCGCCCACAACGCTTTGACCGGCGGAGTCGCGTCCGGTCCGGTGGTCGGTACCAGCGCGGCGACCACGCCGACCGGCTTCGCGATCTGGGTCAGGCCGCGCTCCGGGTCCTCGGCCACGACCCCGACTGTCGGGGTGGCGCGCAGGTCGCTGAGCACGCCGAGCACCCGCCGCTGGATCTTGGTGACCTTGTCGTCGTAGTTGCCGAACCCGGCCTCGTCCACGGCCAGCCTGGCCAGTTGCTCGGCCCGGTCCTTGCGGGCCACCGCGTAGGCGACGGCGGTGGTGAGCTCGTCAACCTGCTCGGCGGTGAAGTCGTCGACGACGGCCTGCGCGGCTCGGGCCCGGTCAACCACCGCTGCGACGTCGTTCCTGGCTGGCTCGGTCATCACACGTCCGTTCCGCTCGCCCCGGTGAGTGGCGGAGCGGCCTCGAGCGCCGCTCGCCACTCGCCGGGGGTCTGGTTACTTGGCTGCCAGCTCGGCCCGCACGATGGCGGCTCCGTCACCCAGCGCGCGCAGCTTGCTGGCCGAGATCATCCGGTTCAGGTTGATCAGGCCGCAGTCGGTGGACAGCCCGAGCTTCTCGGCCGGGACGTACTCCAGGACCTGTCGGATCCGGTCCGCGACCTCGTCGGCGGTCTCGGTGATGGTGGACTTGACGTCGATGACGCCAGCCACGAACGGCCGATCCCAGTTGTGCTCCACCAGCGGTTTGAGGTCATCCGGCCCCATCCGACCGACCTCGTAGTTCAGCGCGGTGATGTTGGTGTCCTTGACCTTCGGGAAGATCGCGGCGGCCCGCTCGGGTGTCGCCGACTCCGCCGTGCGCTTGTCCAGCACCCAAGCGCCGAAGTCCTTCTCGTTCTCCTCCGGGAAGTAGCCGGGCGTACCGGAGTAGTTGCCCCAGCAGGTGTGCACCCAGAAGTCGCAGCTGATGCCATCCATGGCGGCGTTGATGGCGTCGACCTCCCAGTCGCCCATCCCGTACGGCCAGACGAACTCGTCGAGCTGGATGATGTCGCAGCCGTTGGCCTCGAGCTCCTTGAAGTCCTCGTTGAAGGCCTTCGCTATCGCCATCCCGAGCTCGCGGGTGTCGCTGTAGTAGTTGTTGGTAGCCGCGGCGGCGAGGACCTGGATCCCCACGTAGGAGATCTTCACCGGCTTCTTGGTGGCCTTGCGGGTGGCCCGCAGGGTGGCGAGGTGGAACGGGTGCGCCCTGGTCACTTCCCCGACGACGGTCGGCGAGTACAGCGTCGAGTAGATCGGCAGCCCGATGTTCGTCCCGGACGGCTTGAAGCCGGTCATCCGCTCGTAGTAGTGGTAGATGATCTGTGCGTACGGCGAGTCACCGCCGTACACCTTGCCGTCGGAGATGACGTCGAGCCCGGCCGCCTCCTGGTCGTGCACGATCGCCAGCACGGCGTCCTCGAACGCCTCCCTACTGATCGCGTCGTAGACGAACTCGCCCTTGGGAAAACGGGCGAACCCGTGACCGTCGTACCACCGGGGATTCGGATAGTTGCCGACCATCGTGGTCGGGAGCAGCATGTCCTCGGATCCGACTCGCATCTGTCGCTCCTCGCCGGGCGGATTGGGTGCTCTGGGACGCTACGCCGGGCAAAACCGCAGGTCGTTGGCCTAGACAGCCAAAGAATGTGACGGGGCTCTCGTCCCGTCAGGACAACACCTTCCAGTCAACGGCGATCGCGCCGTCCCGCGTCGCCAACACCGGGTTGAGGTCCAGGCCGGTGACGTCGTCGGCGGCCAGCAGCAGGTTCCCGGCGGCCACCACCACGTCGGCCAGTGCATCCAGATCCACTGGCGGGCCACCCCGCGAGCCGGCCAGCAGCGGGAAGCCGCGCAGCCCAGCCAGCAGCTCGCGGGCCTCCACCTGGCGCAGCGGGGCCAGCGCGAACGCCACGTCGGCGAGCACCTCCACCCAGATCCCGCCGAGACCGACCATCACCACCGGGCCGAACACCGGATCGCGCAGCGCCCCGACCGCGACCTCCACCCCGTCGAGCTGGGGTTGCACGAGCACCTCGCCGTGGCCGAGCGCGAGCAGGTCGGTGGCGGCGGCGCGGACCTCGGCGGGGGTGCGCAGGCCGAGCCGGACGCCGCCCAGCTCGGTCCGGTGCGCGGCGGCCGCCAGCTTCACCACGACCGGGAACTCGGTGGCCGCCCGGACGGCCTCCTCGGCGGTGCGGCACAACACCGAGGCGACCGTGCGGATCCCGAACTCGGCCAACACCTCGGCCGCTCCCGCCGGGTCCGTCGGTACCGGGCCGACCCGACGATCGGGGCCGGACGGCGGCGGAGCGGTCCGTTCCCGGGCCAGCGCGTAGCGCCGGGCGTGCCCGACCGCCCGCGCGGTGCGGGCCGGCCACTCGAAGCACGGCACGCCCGCTTCCTGGAGCAGCTCGGCGTTGTGCCGGGCCTGCCTCGGCGCCACCCAGCACACGTGTACCGGCACCTCGACACCGTCGGCCCGCAGCGCCACCACCGCGTCGCGCAGCTGCCGCGCCGTCGGGGTGTCCATCGCGGCACGCTGCAACAGCACCGGGATCACCACGTCCACCTCGCCCGAGCGGGCCAGCAGGTCGGTCAGCCCGGAGTACAGCTCGGCGTACCGCGACCACACCGGCGTGACGTCGACCGGGTTCACCGGGCTGGCGAACGCCGGCAGCATGTCGCGGATCTTGTCCTGCAGCGGCGGCGACAGCGCCGGCACCGAGAGGCCCTCGTCGGCGAGCAGGTCGGCCAGCTCGACGCCCACCCCGCCGGAGTTGGTCACGATGCCGACCCGGGTACCGGCGGGCAGTGGCTGGCCGTCCAGTGCCCTGGCAGCGTCCAGCAGCTCCTGCCCGGAACGCACCTCGACGATGCCGGCCTGGCGGAACACCCCGCGCCAGACCGCCTCCGAGCCGGCCAGCGCGGCGGTGTGCGAGCTCGCCGCCCGGGCACCGGCCTCCGACCGGCCGGTCTTGGCCACGATGACCGGCTTTTCCGGAGTGGCCAGCCGAGCTTGCTCCACGAACGCCCGCCCGTCCGCGACGGACTCCAGCAGGAAGCACAGCGTCGCCGCCGACGGATCGGCCGCCAGCTCCGCGAGCAGCTCGGCGATCGTCACGTCGCAGGTGTTGCCGGGCGCCAGGATCTTGGCGAAGCGCGCGCACTCGTCGGTGGCCACCGTGTAGATCGCCATCCCGTACGCGCCGGACTGGCTGACCAGGCAGATCCCGCCGCCGCCGCGGGGCAGGCCGGCCGCCATCGACGCGTTGAGCGGCAGGTCGCAGTTCTGGATGCCGAAGCAGTTCGGCCCGATCACCCGCACCGGTCCGCCAGGGCCGCGGGCGGCGGCCACCAGCTCGGCCTGCAGCGCGGCGCCTTCCGCGCCGGTCTCGGCGAACCCGCCGGAGAGCACCACCATCGCGTGCACGCCCTTGGCGGCGGCGTCGGCGGCCACCCTGGGCACCGAGGCGGCGGGCACCGCGACGACGGCCAGGTCGATCTCACCCTCGACCTCACGCAGCGTGCCCCCAGCGCCGACCGCGACCACCTCACCGGGGAAGGACTCCAGGTTGGCGGCCAGCAGGGCTCCGAGGGTTCCGGGTCGGTCGGAGGCGCCGACCAGCGCCACCCGCCGGGGCGAGAACAGCGCGTTCAGCAGGCGCACGACGTCGACCCGTGGTGGTCGAACCGGCGCTTCAGCTCGTCCGGCCCGAACTCGAGACGGCGGACCCCGAGCGGGTCGACCGCGCGCAGCGCCGCCAGCTCGCCGGTGCTCGGCGGGTGCAGGATGCCGTGCTCCAGCTCGACCCTGAGCTCGAATCCGGTGGCATCGCGGACGTCCCCCACGGTGACGTCCGGCCAGGTGGCCCGCAACCGGGCATGGCCGTCCGGGCCGTAGTCGAACACGCCGAGCTCGGTGATCAGCCACTGCGGGCCGCCTCCGGTGTAACCGAGCTCCGCCCGCGATCCGGACGGCGTGACATGGCCGATGTCGGTGAGGAAGTCCAGCTTCGGGACGAGGCTGCGCCCGGACCGGTGACGGGTGGTCCACAGGGTGAGCGTTCCGATGGTGGCCGAGATGTTGCAGCCGCCGCCACCGCCGCCGAGCTTGATCTTCGGCCGGGCCGGATCGCCGATGGCGGTGACGTTGGTGTTGCCGTAGCCGTCGATCTGTCCACCGGACAGGAACATCCGGTCCACGGCGCCCCTGGAGGCGGCGTCGAAGAACTCCTCGAACCGCATCCGGTAGACCGCGTCGCGGTGCAGCGCCAGGTCGTTGCTGGTCGGCGGGATGAAGACCGGATCGGGGTTGACGGCGTAGGTCGCGCCCTCCACCAGGAGCACATCGCGGGCGTGCGTCCGCCGGGCCACGTGCATCGCCACCTGCGCACACGGGCTGGCGAAACCGTGGAAGACGACCTCTCGATCCCGGATGGTCCGGGCCAACGCCACCACGAACCACTCGTCGATGCTCCAGCCCTGATCCGCGCGCCGGTTCACCGGAACAGCTCCTGCCAGTTCTCAACCGACAACGACCAGCCGACCAGCCGGTCCGCGTCCACATCGAGCCGGTAGGCCTGCTCCCCGGCGTGGACGTACCGCTCGAGGTAGGTGGCCAGGGTCGCGCCGCCAGCGCTCGCGGCGGCGATGTAGCTGGCCAGATGCGGCCGGTCGTAGCCGTAGCTGGGGTAGCAGGACGACGGGTGCGCCCCGAACGGGATCTCGGCGACGGCGGCCACCGCGTGCGCCGGGATGACCACGCCGGCGGCGGCGACCTCCTCGGTGGAGACCAGCCGGTCCACGGTGGCCAGCACCATGCCCGAGGCCGCCGCGAAGCGCTCGTCGAGCACGAACGGCTGGTCCAGGTGCAGGTTGCCGTGCCGGTCGCCCATCGGGGCGTGCAGCAGCGCAACGTCCGGCGCCAGCGGCGGCACGGCGACCAGCTGCTCGCCGGTGAACGGGCACTCGACCACGCCGTACTCGCCGTGCAGCCGGCCGATGTCGGTGCCCTTCACCCCACGCACCGGCAGGAACGGCAGCCCCATCTCGGCGGCCCGCAGCTGGGCCAGCACCGTGGCGCAGCAGCTCTCCCGCACCTCGATCGTGCCGGTCTCGGCGGCCCGCCGGTAAGCCGGGGCGAGCCCGAGGTCCTGCTCGAACCCCACGTAGCTCTCCTCGCAGACCTTCACCGCGCCGGCCGCGATCAGCAGGTCGACGTCGATGCTGTGCGCCGAACCGACCAGGTGCAGGTCGCGGCGGCCCTGCCGGATCAGCTCGCGCACCAGCGCCATCGGCAGCCGGGCGCACAGCCCGCCGCCGAGCGCGACCACCGCGCCGTCGGTGACCAGCGCGGCGGCCTCGGACAGCGAGGCCCGCTTGTGCGGCTTGAGGTGGAAGGAGCTCATTGCGCCGTCATCCCGCCGTCCGGGGTGATCACCGAACCGGTCAGGAACGAGGCCTCGTCGCTGGCTAGGAACAACGCCACGTTCGCGATCTCCTCGGGCGTACCCAGCCGACCGATCGGGTACTTGACCAGCGTCTTCGCCAGCCCGACCTGCAGGTCGCCGTCGCCCCTGGCGCGCAGCATCGGCTCCATCAGCGGCGTGTAGACGGTGCCGGGGCAGATCACGTTGACCCGGATCCCGCGCGGCGCCAGGTCGAGCGCCATCGAGCGGGTCAGCGCGACCACGGCACCTTTCGCGGAACAGTAGGCGGCGAAGTTCGGCACCCCGACCATGGCCGACACCGAGCCCTGGTTGATGATCGAGCCGCCCTCGCCCATGTGCCGCAGCGCCGCCCGCGAGCACAGGAATGTGCCCTTGACGTTGACCGCGAAGCAGCGGTCCCAGTCGTCCTCCTCGGCCACCGCGACCGATCCGGAGCTGTTCACCCCGGCGTTGTTGTAGAGGATGTCGATGCGGCCGAACTCCCGGGCCGCCAGGTCCACCGCGGTCTCGATGTCCTCGGCGTCGGAGACGTCCGCGACCAGCGCGAGCGACTGGCCGTCGTCCTCCTTGGCGATCATCATCGCGGTGATCGCGGCTGCCTCGGCCTTCAGATCCAGCGTGGCCACCGCCGCGCCCTCGGCGGCGAAGCGCAGCGCGGCGGCCTGCCCGATACCCGAGCCCGCGCCGGTGACCAGCGCGACCTTCCCCGCGAGCCGGTTCATAGAGTGGTCCACCCTCCATCGATGATCAGCGCGTGACCCGTCATGTACGCCAGCCGCCCGGAGGCCAGCACCGCGATCGCATCGGCGATCTCGTCGGGCTGGGCGACCTGTCCCAGCGGGATCCGCGACTCGACGGCGCGCCGCAGCTCGGGCTGGTCCAGCCGCCACTGCGTCATCGGCGTCTCCACCATCCCGGGACAGACCGCGTTGGAACGGATGCCCGCGTGCGCGTAGTCGGCGGCGATCGAGCGGGCCAGCATCAGCGCGGCGCCCTTGGACGCGGTGTACGCGCTGCGGCCAGGGAACGCGACCAGCCCGGCCACCGAGGCGACCGTGATCACGTGCCCGGCGCCCTGGGCGAGCATCACCGGCAATGCGGCCCTGGCACACAGGAACGGGCCCCGGATGTTCACCGCGAATACCCGATCCCATTCCTCGACCGGTGTCTCGTGGCAGATGGTGGCCTCCGGCGAACCGCTGATCCCGGCGTTGTTCACCAGCACGTCGACCCGCCCGAACCGCTCGGTGATCTCACCGAATGCCCGCTCCACGTCCGTGGCGTCGGTGATGTCGGCCTTGATGCCCAGCCCGGGGCCGGCCACCTCGCGGGCGCCGTCGCAGTTGACGTCGAGCACCGCGAGGGTGAAGCCGTCGGCGCGCAGTCGCGCGCAGGTCGCCCTGCCGATGCCGGAGGCACCGCCGGTGACCACCGCGATCCGCTCCCCGGGTGTCATGCGGCTTCCTGGTGCACGACTCGCTGCGCCGCCTGGGCAGCGACCGTCAACGGGTCGTACACCGGTGAGTACGGCGGCGCGTAGGAGAGGTCGAAGGCGGCGAGATCGTCCACCGTAAGCCCACCGTGCAGCGCCGCGGCCACCACGTCGACCCGCTTGGCGGCGCCCTCCCGGCCGACCAGTTGGGCGCCGAGCAGCCGCCCGCCCGCCTCGTGCACCAGCCGGACGTGCAGCGGTTCAACCCCGGGGTAGTACTTCGCGCGGCTGCGGCTCACCACGTCGGTCGCGGTGGCGATCATCCCGGCGGCCCGCGCCTCGGCCACGGTCAGCCCGGTGCGTGCCACCTCGAGCTCGAACACCTTGACCACGGCCGTTCCCACCACGCCGGCGAACGCCGCGTCGCCACCCGCCGCGACGGTGCCGGCGACCCGGCCGGTCTTGTTCGCCGCCGGGCCGAGCGGCACGAACGCCGGTCGGCCGAGCACCCGGTGGTACGGGGCGACACAGTCACCGGCCGCCCAGACGCCGGGCAGGCTGGTCCGCATCCGGTCGTCCACCAGCAGCGCCCCGCCCGGACCGGTACGGGCGCCGGCCTCGGCGGCGATGGTGGACGCCGGCCGCACCCCGGCGCAGACCACCACGACGTCCGGCCATGGCGCTCGATTCGCCAGCAGCTCCGATACATCCACTCCCAGCCGCACCTCGGCCCGCTCCCGGATGTGGTCCTCGACGATGGCGGCGAGCGGCTCGTCCAGGTTGGGCAGCACCCGGTCGAGCCGCTCGGCGATGGTGACCCGGCAGCCGTGGGCGTGCAGCGCCTCGGCCAACTCCAACCCGATGTAGCCCGCGCCGACTACCAGCGCATCGCGCACCGCGCCGGTGTCCAGCAGGGCGCGTAGCGCGATGGCGTCCTCCATGGCCCGGATGGTGAAGGTCGGTCGACCCTCCAGCCCTGGCAGCGGCGGGAAGCCAGGGACGCCGCCGGCGGCCACCACGAGCGCCGAGAAGCCGATCCGCCGCTCCCGCCCCTCGTGCCGGTAGTGCACGACGCGCTGATCGGCGTCCAGCTCGACGGCCTCGGCGTGCAGCCGCAGGTCGAGCCGGCGGCGGTCGCGGAAGTACTCCGCCGGGTAGGACACCAGCTCCTCCGGCCGCTCGATCAGGCCGGCGAGGTAGTACGGCAGGCCGCACATCCCGTACGCCGCAAAGCCGGTCGCCTCCAGGACGACGATCTCCAGCGCGGGGTCGACCCGGCGGGCAGCGGACGCGGCGGACATGCCCGCCGCGCCGCCGCCGAGCACCACAAGCCTGGTCACCTCGGAAAGCTACGGTCCGGAGTGTGGCCGGGGACACGTCCCGCCCGGCCAAAGTCCGGGTCCGCGTTCGGCCGCCCCGGACGAGGTCGGACCGGCCGATGTCGGCGTCGGCGTCACGAGCCACACCCGGCGGCTACAGGCCGATCCGGACCTGCTTGGCGGCCTCCCCCATGTTGCGCAGCTTGGCGTAGGCGGTGGTCCGGCTGAAATAGCCGAGGCCGCAGTCCGGCGCCACCAGCAGCCGATCCGGCGGGATGATCTTCAGTGCGCGCTGGATCCGGTCGGCGATCTGGTCGGCCGACTCGACGATGGTGTTCTTCGCGTCCACCACGCCGACCCCGAGCACCTTGTCGGCCGGGAAGTTCCCGAACGCGTCGAGCTCGCTGAAGTTCTTGTTGGTGAACTCCAGGTGGATGACGTCGACCGGGGAGGCCGCGAACAGTGGCATCATGCCGGCGGCGTGGTCGTCGAAGACGTCGCGCTGGCCGTCCACGCTGCCGTAGCAGACGTGCCAGAACTTGATCATGTTGATGCCCTCGAACAAGATCTCCTGGCACTCGATCTGCCACATGTCCTGGGTGTAGGGCGGCAGCACGTCGATCAGCTGCACCGCCTCCAGCCCCATGTCCTGCAGGAAGTGCAGCTCCTTGTTCAGCGCCCGCGCGATGTCCTTGGCCAGCTCGACGCCGTCGCCGTAATGCTGGTCGTCCAGGATGATGCTCTGCTGGGCCGGGCCGAGGAACGCGACCTTGAACGGGCGGTCGGTGGCGTTCTGCATGGCGTAGACAACGCCTTCGAAGATCGGGCGAACCCACTCGACCTTGCCGTTCACGGTGCCCTTGTAGAACGGCTTGTATTTCGCCCCGTCCCCGGGCGGGCCGTAGTTGGCGATCCCGCCGAGCATTTCCGGGATGTAGTGGAAGATCGGCTCGAGCTGGAACCCGGGCGCCTCCCACTCGTAGTACTGCGCCCCGTCGCACAGGATGTCCAGACCGGCGAGCTCCTGCTCCCTGGCGACGATCTTGCTCGCGTCCTCGTAGGCGACCCGGACGTTGTGGCTGCGATAGGTGGGCTCGTACTGGCTGCCGAACACCCGGCCCTGCAACCAGTGTGGCCTCGGGAAAGCAGACACCGCCGATACCGGGAGCAGTACTTCCTCGCTACGGATCTCCATTGCTGTTTCCCTTCATGCTCTGGCTGCGCGTCGATGCGTAGCCGAGGGGTCCGCGGGGTTCACCTCAGATCAGGCCGGGGGCCGAGATCGATCCGGCGGGCGCGGGGCGCAGCAGGCCCAGCGCGGCGGCGACGACCCGCTCGGGGGAGACGCTGACCTCGGCCTCCAGCGGCGCGGCGACCGGCAGCGGAACGTTGCCGCCGCTCACCCTGGCGACCGGGGCGACCAGGTGGTGGAACGCCTCCTCGGCGACCAGCGCGGCGATCGAGGCGCCCCAACCGAGCTGGCCGGGGTTCTCCTCGACGATCACGATCCGGCCGGTCCGGCGGACCGAGGCCAGCACGGCGGCGGCGTCCAGTGGGACCAGGGTGCGCAGGTCGAGCACGTCGGCGGCAACGCCGTGCCCGGCCAGCGTGTCGGCGGCCCGCTCGCAGGTGCCCGCGGTCAGCCCCAGCCCGATCAGGGTCATGTCGTTGCCTGTCCGGCGCAGCGCCGCCTGCCCGAGCGGTACGACGTGCTCACCGTCCGGGCAGTCGGCCTTGCCGCCGTAGAGTGCCTTGTGCTCGAAGACCAGTACCGGGTCGTCGTCCCGGATGGCCGCCGCGAGCAGCCCGAGCATGTCGGCCGGATGAGCCGGCGAGACGATCTTCAGCCCGGGTACGCACATCGCCCAGTTCTCGGCGGCCTGGCTGTGCTGGCTGCCGAAGCCGAGGCCTCCGCCGTTGGCCCCTCTGATCACCAGCGGCAGCGACAGCTGGCCACCGGTCATGTAGCGGGCCTTGGCGATCTCGTTGACCACCTGGTCCCAGCAGGTGGCGTAGAAGTCCGAGAACATGATCTCCGCGACGGGCCGCAGGCCGGCCATCGCGGCGCCCATCGCCGCGCCGACGATGGCCTGCTCGGAGATCGGGGTGTCGCGCACCCGCCGTTCGCCGAACCGTTCGCGCAGGCCAAGGGTCGTCTTGAACACCCCGCCCGAGCTGATGTCCTCGCCGAGCATGACCACCCGGGGGTCGCGCTCCATCTCCTGGGCCAGCGCGGCCGCGACGGCCTGGCGGTAGGTCAGTTGCGCCATGTCGAGGTCCCGTCGCTCCACATGTCGGTCCAGGCCGTCGCGGGGTTCGGCGCGGGCGCGTCGAGCACCCGGGCGGCCAGCTCGTCGACCTCGGCGCCCATCCTGGCCGACACTCCCGCGATGTCGGCATCGGCGACGCCGGACGCCGCCAGCACGCCGGCCTGGCGCCGCAGCGGGTCGCGGGTGCCCCAGTCGGCGACCTCCTCGGCCGGGCGGTACGCCCCCGGATCGGCGCACGAGTGCCCGCACATCCGGTAGGTACTGGCCTCGATGAGCGCCGGCCCACCACCGTCGCGGGCCCGGGCCACCGCCTCGCCCAGCACCTCGCGCACCGCGAGCACGTCGTTGCCGTCGACCACCACCGCGTCCAGCCCGTACCCGGCGGCCCGGTCGGCGGCCGGGCGGGCCACCGGGATCACCTCGGTGATCGGGGTGTACTCCATGTACTGGTTGTTCTCGCAGACGAAGACCACCGGCAGCCGCCACACCGCCGCCAGGTTGACCGCTTCGTGGAAGGCGCCGATGTTGACCGCGCCGTCGCCGAAGAAGCACATGGTGACCCGGTCGTTGCCGTGTAGCACGTTTGCCCAGGCCAGCCCGCAGGCGATCGGCAGGTGGGCGCCGACGATGGCGTAGGAGCCGTAGTAGCCGTGCTCGACGCTGGTGATGTGCATCGAGCCGCCCTTGCCTGCGCAGATACCGCCCTCCCGGCCGGTCAGCTCGCGCAGGACCGCTTCGGCGGAGGCTCCACGGGCCAGCGCGTGGGCGTGCCCTCGGTAGGTGCCGATCGACTGGTCGTGCTCGCCGAGCACCGAGGCGCCGCCGACCGCGATGGCCTCCTGGCCAATGCCCAGA
Organism: Pseudonocardia sp.; assembly: GCA_035489915.1. Lineage (GTDB taxonomy): Bacteria > Actinomycetota > Actinomycetes > Mycobacteriales > Pseudonocardiaceae > Pseudonocardia. The sequence continues at coordinate 11,495 of DATHIT010000513.1, forward strand.
TGTGCCGGCCCGCGCACCCGGCCCTGCCGGTACAGCACGTCGACCTTGGTCAGGAAGTGCCGGATGAAGACCATCCGCTCGTAGAGCCGCAGCGCGGTACGGGTCCCGCCGTCAGCGGGCCTGCTCGTCGACGCATCCGTCGTCACGGTGCACTCCTCGGCGCCCACAGAGGCTCCCCAGGCGTTGACGTGGCGGCCCGCGCCCGGACAGATACGGTACTGGCGAGTGCGGGTCCACAGCGTCGTCCGGCTGGCGGAACTCGTACCGCCGGACGCCTATTGCACCAGGTAGTGGTGGGTGCGGACACGTCCTCGGCGGACAAAGCGCGGGGTCGTGTTCGTCCGGGCTGGACGAGGCCCGAGTCCTTTGCGCGCCGTAGCTTTTCCTCATGTGGGACTGTCCCGATTTCCTGCGATTGCCGGAGCGGGCCGCCAAGCCGAGGTCGACCGGTGTCACGCACGTGCTGGACAAGGGCGCGCCGACGGCGGTGGTCGAAGGTCTGCTGTCCTCGGCCGCTGACTTCATCGACGTGGTGAAGATCGGCTGGGGGATCGGGTACCTGGACCGAGCACTCAAACAGCGGGTCGCCGCGTACCAACGCGAGGACATCCAGGTCTGCCTCGGCGGCACCCTGCTCGAGATCGCGGTTGCGCAGGACAAGCTGAGCGAGCTCGCCAGGTGGGCGACCGCCGAGGGCATCGATGCGCTGGAGGTCTCCAATGGGCTCGGCTGGCTGCCCGCCGGCCGGAAATGCGAGCTGGTCGCCGAGCTCGCGACCGACTTCATCGTGTTGGCCGAGGCCGGCGCGAAGGATGCCGCCGCTCCGGTCGCGGGGGCGGCGTGGGCGCGGGAGATGCACGCCGACCTCGCGGCCGGCGCCACCTGGGTGGTCGCGGAGGGGCGGGAGTCCGGCACGGTCGGCCTCTACGAGCCTGACGGGTCGATCCGTACCGCGCTGGTCGAGGACCTGGTGGGCTCGGTACCGGTCGACCGGGTGATATTCGAGGCACCGTGCAAGGCGCAGCAGGCCTGGTTCATCCGCCGGTTCGGGCCGGATGTCAACCTGGGCAACATCGCGGTGGACGACGTCCTCGCGCTGGAGACGCTGCGCCTCGGCCTGCGCGCCGACACAGCCGTGCGGTGATGGCGATCCCGGAGCCGACGCCGAACACCCGGGCACACCCGTACCGGGGGCTGTCGGTGCAAGAGGTGGACATCCCGCTGACCGAGCACGCCATCCTGTCCCATCTGGACGGGCGGGAGGTCTACCGCCGTACCGACTTCCTGGCGCTGCGCAACGGGTCGGCCACCGCGCTCGTCGAGGTGCGCAAGGCGAGCACCGGGCCGCTGTTCGCGCCGGTGGTGGCCGCCCGGGTCATCTCCGGCCCCGACCGGACGGCGTGGGTACATCAACCGGATCTCGACGTCGGCAACGCCACCGCGCTGGCCGGCGCCGCCGTACCGGGTGCGGACACCACGGTCGTGCTCGGCCGCTTCGAGCACGTCAACTTCATCTACCACGCCGAGCCGATCCGGGTGCGGGTGACCGAGGTCGTCCCGCCGGAACCGCCGAAGCTGCTGGCCCAGGCCCGCCAGGCCGTCGAGTTCGACGAGGACCTGCCGCCGGTCCAGCTGGTGCTGGACGCCGTCCGGGTCGAGGACCTCGCAGCCGCCCACCCCCGTGAGAGCTACCTGCTGCCGTGCCGAGGGTCCGGTGTCGACCTCGGCGGCGCGTCGGTCGCCTACCTGGATACTCGGCCCGCCGAGCGGGCCGACTGGCTGCTGATCGGTTGCGAGCGCTCGGTCCAGTTCCACCGCCACTTCTACGGTGACGAGCCCGCCCGGGTCGACCTGTGCCCCCGGGCCCGCGCGGCGACCTCGGGTGGCGCATCGCTGACGCTGACCAAGTGTTGCCTGCTGGAGCGCGGACTCGAGGTAGACGAGGACACCGCGGTGGTGCCGTGGGGCGCGAACCTGGACGAGGTCCGCGAAGGCCTGCGGAAGCTCCTGCTATGAGTTCGCACCTGACCGACTCGGTGCTGTACGGCCACCTGTGGACGACGCCTGAGCTGCACGAACTGTTCGACGACACCGGCCGTACCCGGTCCTGGCTGGCCATCCTGGTGGCGCTCGCGCACGCTCAGGCCGACCTCGGTCTGGTGCCCGCCGATGCCGCCGAGGCGATCGAGCGGCACGCGCGGGTGGAGCGGCTGGACCTGGCCGAGGTGGGCGCCGGGACGCGAGCCAGCGGGCACTCCACGCTCGGTCTGATCCGCTGCCTTCGCGCGGTGCTGCCCGAGGCGGCTCGCGAATGGGTGTACTACGGGGCTACCGTCCAGGACCTGACCGACACCTGGTTCGGGCTGACGATGCGCGCGGTCGCCGACATCGTGGACCGCGACCTGGCCCGGTGCCACGCGGCCTCCGTCGAGCTGGCCCGCCGACACCGGGACACCGTGATGTGCGGGCGGACCCATGGCCAGCCGGGGCTGCCGATCACCTTCGGGTTCAAGGCCGCCGTCTGGGCAGCCGAGCTGGCCAGGCACCGGGAGCGGCTCGCCCAGCTGCGGCCCAGGGTCGAGATCGTCCAGCTCGGCGGGGCGCTGGGCACCATGGAGTTCTGGGGCGAGCAGGCGCTGCCGCTGCTGGACCGGTTCGCCGCGCAGCTCGACCTCGGCGCACCGGAGCTCCCGTGGCTCACCGCCCGAGACCGGATCGCCGAGTTCGTCATGCTGTTGGCCCTGGTCACCGGCACCCTGGCCAAGATCGGCAACGAGATCTTCGAGCTGCAGCGCCCGGAGATCGGCGAGGTGGCCGAACCGTTCACCGAGGGCACCGTCGGCAGCATCACCATGCCGCACAAGCGCAACCCGGAGCTGTCCGAGCACCTGGACACGCTGGCCCGGATAGTCCGCTCCGACGCGGGCGTCGCGGTCGAGGGCCTGGTCGCCCTGCACGAGCGGGACGGGCGGGGTTGGAAGGCGGAGTGGCTGGTGCTGCCTGAGGCCAGTCAGTTGACCGGGGCGGCGCTCGGGTTCGCCGCGCGGCTGCTGGAGGGCCTGCAGGTCGACGCCGCGAGGATGCGCGCCAACCTCGAAACCCACGGCGGCTCGCTGCTGTCCGAGCCGTTGATGGCGGCGCTGGCCAAGCGCATCGGCAAGCACTCCGCGCACGAGGTGATCTATGCGGCCGCGATGGCCGCCCGGGCGGACGGCACCGACCTGGCCGATCGGCTGCTCGCCGACGGTCTGCTCGACGCCACCGAGATCGCCGAGGCCTCCGACCCGGGGCGCGCGCTCGGCGCCGCGACCGCGTTCGTGGACCGGGTCGTCGGGCCGTGAGTGAACCGGTCGGGCCGCCATGAGTGGCCTGCTGTCGCAGCCGAGGGTACGGCTGGCCACCTTGCCGACCCCGCTGCGCCCCGCCCCTCGGCTGTCGGCCGCCGCCGGGGTGGAGATCTGGCTCAAGCGTGACGATCTCACCGGACTCGGCCTCGGCGGCAACAAGGTCCGCGGGCTCGAGTTCCTGCTCGCCGAGGCTCAGCAACAAGGGTGCGACTGCCTGGTGACCGGCGGCGGACCGGGTTCGAACTGGGCGATGCTCGCGGCGCTCGGGGCCCGCAACCTCGGCATGGACAGCGTGCTGGTCTGCTACGGCGATCCGGTGCCGCCATCCGGGAACATGCAGCTGGCCACGATGGCCGGCGCCCAGGTCCGGTTCACCGGTGACCCGGACCGCGCCTCGGTCGACGGGGCAATCGAGGAGATCACCGCCGAGCTGGGTGCCGAGGGACGCCGGCCATACCCGGTCGGTCGAGGTGGGGCGACCGCGACCGGGGCGCTGGGCTATCTCACGGCCGGCCTCGAGCTCGCCGGTCAGCTGGACGAGCTCGAGCTCGCCCCCGCCCAGCTTTGGCTGGCCACCGGATCCTGCGGCACCCAGGCCGGATTGTGGGCCGGCGCGGCGTGGCAGCGCAGCGGTTATCAAGTGATCGGGGTGACCGTCAGTAGGCCGGTGGAGGAGTGCGTGGCCCGCATCGGCAGGCTCGGCCGCGAGGTCGCCGACCGGATCGGCATCCCGGCGCCGACCTGCCCGCCATGCGTGCTCGGCGGCCACATCGGACCTGGGTACGGCCGCCGGTCCCCGGAGGGTGACGCGGCGGCGGCGTTGGTCGCCCGGACCGAGGGCGTGTTCCTCGATCCGATCTTCGCGGCCAAGGCGATGGCGGGGCTGCTGGCCGCCAACCGACGCGGCCAGGTCACCGGCCCGGTGGTGTTCCTGGTGTCCGGCGGTGCACCGACTCTGTTCACCTCCGACTAGAGGTGCTTGAGCTGCACCTGGCCGGCCCGCAACCGGGACAGCTGCACGAAATGCTCCGGGTTGAGGAACAGCTCGTTCATCCAGCCGAGGGTATCGATGGTCAGGCCTTCGGGCTGGTGGATGAGGTAGTCCAGGTACTGGAAGGCGTCCTTGGCCCCGTAGCCGACATGGTGCGCACCGAGCACCTTGCGCGACGCACCGTGCACCACCAACTTCTGGAACCCACTCAGCTCCGGGCGACGGAAGGCATAGAGCATGGTGCCCTCGGCGCACGGGAGTGGCAGGTTGGGGGTGTCCAGGCCTTCCACGTAGGGCGGCATCTGGATGATGATCACATCGTCGCCGTGCCGCTCGCGGGCCTCGGCCTCGGTGAGCCCGACCCAGGTGACCTCGTAGGTGGTGTGCAGGAAGTCGGGAAACTCCGTGTAGTCGAACTCGAGGTCCTCGCCCATAATGTTCCGGGCGGCGGTCACCCCGGACTTGCGGGCCTTGAACATCTCCATCGGGCCATCGATCATGTCTCCGATCGCGTAGACCCCGGGCACGTTGGTCCGCATCCGTTTGTCGACCACCGCCCGGCCGGTCGGGCTGACCTCGATGCCGAGCACCTGCTGGGCCTGTGCGACGTTCGGGCGCTCACCGGTGCCCATGAACACGAAGTCGGTCTCGATGTCGACGACCTCGCCGGAGGCCAGCGCGACGGTCACGCTCCGCACCCGGTCGCCGCCGTTCACCGAGACCGGCTGCGCGCCCTCCAGGATCTGCATGCCGCGCTTGCGCATGCCGCCCACCACGTACTGCCGCAGGTCCTCGTCCACATGGTGCAGCGCCTTGGTCCGCATCAGCGGCGATCGGGAGACGATCGTGGTGTCACACCCGGTGGCGTGGAAGAACGACCCGTACTCCATGGCGACCTTGCTGCCACCGATGATCACGCAGCGGGTGGGCTCGTAGTCCAGCTCCTCGACCAGCCCGACGAAGTCGAAGACGCCCCGCTTGTCCAGGCCGGGGATGTCCGGGTTCACCGGCCGGGCGCCCATCCCGAGCACCAGGTTCTTGGCCCGGAACGTCCGGCCGGCGGCCTGCACGGTGTGCTTGTCGACGATCGTCGCGCGGGCGTTGAGCACGTACTCGACGTCCAGCTGCTCCTTCGTCTGCCAGTTCATGAACGCGTGCGCGCTGCCCCGCCCGGCCACGAACACCTTCACCAGCTCCAGGATGCTGGCCCGGGAGGCGTCGAACTTCGGGAAGAACATCTCGTCGGAGAACCACCGCATCCGGTCCAGCTCCTCGGCCGCCTCGGAGAACAGGTGGTGCGGCACGCAGGCCTGGTGCGGGCAGGAGCCGCCGAGGAACGGCCACGCGTCAACGATCAGCGGCCGGCCGCCCATCGCCCTCAGGTACGCCGCGCCGAACCGGCCGCCGGCACCACCGCCGACGAACACCGCGTCGTAGCGCGAGTCGGTGCCGGAGTCATGGTCGAGGTTGAGCACCGGCTCGGACCCGGGGTCGGCCAGGCACCGCTCGATCAGCTCGTTCCACTCGGCGAGGTTGAGATGCAAGTCCCGGATGTCCATGTGCACTCCGTCCTGGTGCTGGCTGGGATGAGGCGACCGCAAGAGCGGGACGCGGATGAGGCATCAGCCCGCCAGGGCCGTGGCGTCTCGGAGCACCGCCGACTCGGCCGCGGCGAAGCCGGCACGCCGGGCGCGCACGGTGGCTAGCGCAGCGTCGGCGACACGCAGGCACTCCTTGGTCATGCCTCGGACCACGTCGGGCGCGGCGCCGCCCCTGGACCGCCGCGAGCGCACGATCGCGCCAGGATCGAGCACCTCGCGCAGATCGGTGCCGCTGAAGACCGGCGCACCCGGCCACCGCGGGTCGACCTCGGCCAGCTCAGCGGCCGCCGCGTCGAGCATGTCGCCGGTGATGTCCACCCCGCGCAGGCCGTCGGCCGCGGCCCGCCGCACGCACATCCCGACCAGGTCGTAGGCGGAGCGGTAGTCCAGCCCATAGGCGGTCATCACGTGCTCGGCGAGGTCGGCGGCCTGCGAGAAACCGGCCACCAGCGCGGCATACATCCGCTCGGAGTCCACGGTCAGCCCGCCGACCACGCCGGTCATCAGCCGGGTCGCCCGCCGGGCCAGGTCCAGCGCCCTGGGCACCTCGCCGTAGGCGAAGATCAGGTTGTCACTACGCGCCGACGGGCTCTTGGCGATCGCCAGCATCCCGGTCGCGCGGCCGATCAGGATGCCGGCCTCGCCTCGGACCATGGTCAACGCGTAGGGGTTGCGCTTCTGCGGCATCAACACGCTGGATCGGGTGTGGCGGTGCGCCAGGCTCAGGTATCCGAACTCGCTGCTGCTCCAGATCTCCAGGTCCTCGGCCAGCTTGGCCAGCGTGGTGACCAGCCCGGCGGCGGTCCCGACCACCCCGGTGAGCCCGTCGGCCTGCCACATCGCGTCCCGGGTGTGCTCGATGACGCCGTCGAAGCCCAGCATCTCGGCCATCCGCTCCCGGTCACCGGTCAGCGGGCTGCCGTTCACCCCGCCCGCGCCGGCCGGGCTGAGGTTGACCCAGTCCAGGTGTGCGGTGAGCCGGTCGATCTCGCGCAGCACCGGGTACACCATCGCCAGCAGGTAGTGCCCGAACGTGGACGGCTGGGCGTGCTGCAGGTAGGTCTGCTCGGCCATCAGCGTCTCGGCGTGCTCGCCGGCGACTTCGGCGGCCGCCCTGGCGAACTCGGCGGCCGCCTCGATGAGGTCGGCGGTGTCCCGGCGCACCCGCAGCCGCATGGCGATCCGGACCGCCTCGCGGCGCGGCCGACCGGCGTGCAGCCACCCGGCGTCCCGACCGATCTGCCCGGCGAAGCGGCGCTCCCGACAGTTGTACGCCTCCCCGTGCACCGCGTCGTAGCCGAACTCCGCCACCGGGGTACCCACCGCCTCCAACAGCACGGCGAGTAGCCGGCGGGCAGCGTCGTCAGGCACGACCGCGCGCTCGCGCAGCACCAGCACGTGCGCCAGATCAGCGACGTTGAGCCCGTCGTGCAGCAACGCGGCGTCGGCCACCTCGATTGCGAAGCCGCCCTCGACCAGCTCCTCGGCGTAGCGCACTGGCGAAACCTCGCGTCTGATCCGGTTCAGGGATTCGTCGTACCGTCGAGGATCGGGCATGCCCGCTCGGGTGGACTATGTCCGGCCGGGACGAACCTGGCCGGGAGTCCTGGCCGCGGCGGTCGACCCGGCGACCGCATCACCCAATGGTCCGCGGCTCTGGGCTGCTTACCCGAACCCAGGCGGCTGATCGCACAGGCCTGGGCGCGGACCGAGGACTTCCGTGACTTCACCTCGGTGGCGAACGCGCTCGTGCTCGCCCCTGCGGTTCGAAGTCCACTGTGGACTATCAGGTAGGTATCAAGATCCGCTAGTCACTCAAGCCCAGCGGACGGGTGCGTACGGCCCCGAGGGTGTTACCTCAAGTAGGTCCGCACGTACCCGAGAGCGGATTTGAGGGAGACCTCTAGCGGGCGGACATCACGGGTGACCTGTGAC
>DATHIT010000514.1:0-4789 GCA_035489915.1 Pseudonocardia sp.
GGCTGCTGCCGCCGTGGTCACCGGACACCCTGCACTGGCGCTACGCGGCGGTCGGCCCCTGGCCGTTGTGGGAGTCCGGCGGGGACGAGCTGGCCCGCCGCCCTCGGCCGGAGGACCTGGCGGCGGCGGTCGGCGAGACGCTCGTCGAGCCGCACCTGGCGGCGCTGGCCGATGCGGTGCGGGCGGCGGTCGCGGTGTCTCCCCGCACACTGTGGGGCAACGCCGCCTCTGCCGTGGTGGCCGCCGGCAGGCTGGTCGCTCAGGCCCGCCCGGCCGCCGCCGACGCCGCGCGGCGGGTGGTCGCCGGGCTGCTGAGCGCCGGCCCGCTGGCCGGGACCGGCGATTTCCCAGGTGGCTGGGCGTTCCGCCGCCGGTCGTGTTGCCTGTATTACCGGATACCGGGCGGCGGGCTCTGCGGTGACTGCGTGCTCACCGAACGCCCTCGCCGTTCCACCATTCGGTGAGAGATCGGGTGCCAACATCGCCAACCTGCGCCGGCCAGCGATCGCGGGGTGACAGCAGTCGCCTAGACTCGGCCGGAGACCCCCGAGTGGGTCGAGCATCGGTACCAGTGCTTCGGCGGCCGCCGCGCCCGCGCAGCCGCGCGTCGAGGTCGCGTCGAGGCCTGGCGCCGGCTCCACACGCATGCCATCGCACGAGGAGATCACGTGAAGAGCACCGTCGAGCAGCTGAGCCCGACGCGCGTCAAGATCAACGTCGAGGTGCCCTTCGACGAGCTCAAGCCGAACTTCGATCGCGCCTACCGCAAGCTCGCTCAGCAGGTCCGCATTCCCGGCTTCCGGCCCGGCAAGGCGCCGGCGCGCATTCTGGAGAGCCGGCTGGGCCGAGGGGTGGTGCTGGACGAGGTCGTCAACGAGGCGATCCCGGCCAAGTACAGCGAGGCGGTGACCGCCGAGGAGGTCCGCCCGCTGGGCCGGCCGGAGATCGAGGTCACCGAGATCAAGGACGGCGAGCAGCTGGCGTTCACCGCCGAGGTCGACGTCCGGCCGTCCTTCGACCTGCCGGATGCGTCGACCATCTCGGTCACCGTGGACGACATCGAGGTCACCGACGAGGAAGTCGTCGAGCAGCTGGACGCGCTGCGTGCCCGGTTCGGCACCCTCACCGGGGTGGACCGCCCGGCGGCGAAGGATGACTTCGTGGTGGTGGACCTGTCCGCCACGGTGGACGGCAAGCCCATCGAGGAGGCCGCCACCACCGGGCTGTCGTACCAAATCGGCTCCGGCGGCCTGGTGGACGGCATCGACGAGGCGCTCACCGGGTTGTCCGCCGGCGAGTCGAAGACCTTCACCACCACGCTGGTGGCCGGCGAGCACGCCGACCACGACGCCGAGGTCAAGGCCGAAGTGACCGCGGTCAAGGAGCGCGAGCTGCCCGAGGCCGACGACGAGTTCGCCCAGCTGGCCAGCGAGTTCGACACGCTGGACGAGCTGCGGGAGGACCTGCGCGACCGGCTCGGCAAGGCCAAGCGCATGCAGCGCGCCGCGCAGGCCAGGGACAAGGTGCTGGAGGCGCTGCTCTCCGGCACCGAGGTGCCGCTGCCGGAGAGCGTGGTCACCGCCGAGCTCGAGGTGCGCACGCACGACGCCATCCACGCGTTCGACCACGACGACGCCCGGTTCGCCGAGTGGCTCACCGAGCAGGGTAAGACCCGCGAGGAGTTCGAGACCGAGGCAAAGGAACAGGCCGAGGAGTCGGTCAAGACGCAGCTGGTGCTGGACGCCATCGCGGACGCCGAGGAGGTCGGCGTCAGCGACATGGAGCTCACCCAGCAGATCGTCTCGCAGGCGCAGCGCTTCGGGATCAGCCCGGAGGACTACCTGCAGCGCACCCAGCAGGCCGGCCAGCTGGGCGCGGTCTACGCCGACGTGCGCAGGGGCAAGGCGCTGGCCACGGTGGTCCGCCAGGCGACGGTGACCGACGAGTCGGGTGCCACGGTGGACCTGTCTGAGTTCATCGGTGAGCCCGATGGGGCCGACCCGGAGGTGCTGGAAGCCGGCGAGCCGGCCGAGGCCGGCGATGAGCAGGTCGAGGCCACTGAGAGCAAACCGGCCGAGGCCGCTGAGCAGGGCAAGGCCAGCAAGGACGAGGAGGCGGCGTCGGCGAAGGCCTGAGGGGCCACGCGCCGACCTTCCTCCTGTGCTCTGAGCGAACGCGCGAGCCATCACCGCCTGATCGACGCCGAGCTTGGCTAGGGTCGACAACGACCGCGTCGAGGTGCGGACACCGAACAGAAAGCAGGCAGACGTGACGCAGTACCCATCCACCCCGGGCCCGCGGATGCGGGCCGCGGCGGCGTCGATGACGCTGGGGGACTCGGTCTACGAGCGGCTGTTGCAACAGCGCATCATCGTGCTCGGGCAGCAGGTCGACGACGAGATCGCCAACCGCATCGTGGCGCAGCTGCTGCTGCTCTTCGCCGAGGACCCGCAGGCCGACATCACGCTGCACATCAACTCGCCGGGCGGCTCGGTCACCGCTGGCATGGCGATCTACGACACGATGCAGTTCATCGAGTGCGACGTAGCTACCTACGCGATGGGGCTGGCCGCCTCGATGGGCCAGTTCCTGCTCTCGGCGGGCACCAAGGGCAAGCGCTACGCGCTGCCGCACGCCCAGATCCTGATGCACCAGCCGTCGGCCGGAGTCGGTGGCACCGAGTCGGACATCGCCATCCAGGCCGAGCAGTTCCGTCGGCACAAGAAGGTGATGGCCGAGCTGATCGCCGAGCAGACCGGGCAGAGCGTCGAGCGCATCACCGCCGACTCGGACCGGGACCGTTGGTTCACCGCTCAGGAAGCCCTGGCGTACGGCTTCGTGGATCACGTCGTGTCCCGCGCCACCCAGGTAGCGGGCACGGAGTAAGAGGAGAAGCACGTGAGCCAAGACCCCAGATCCCAGTTCCAAGACCGGCACCAGCTCCAGTCGCGTTACGTGCTGCCCTCGTTCATCGAGCGCACCAGCTACGGTGTCAAGGAGTCCAACCCCTACAACAAGCTCTTCGAGGAGCGCATCATCTTCCTCGGGGTGCAGATCGACGACGCCTCGGCGAATGACGTGATGGCCCAGCTGCTGGTGCTGGAGTCCACCGACCCGGACCGGGACATCACGATCTACATCAACTCGCCCGGCGGGTCGTTCACCTCGCTGATGGCGATCTACGACACGATGCAGTACATCCGACCGGACATCCAGACGGTCTGCCTCGGACAGGCCGCCTCGGCGGCCGCGGTGCTGCTCAGCGCCGGTACCCCCGGCAAGCGCCTGGCGGTCACCAACGCGCGGATTCTGATCCACCAGCCCGCGTTCGAGGGTGTCTACGGCCAGGTTTCCGATCTGGAGATCCAGGCGGCGGAGATTTCCCGGATGCGCCGGCTGCTGGAGACCACGCTGGCCTCGCACACCGGCCGCGACCGGGACCTGATTCGGGCGGATATCGAGCGGGACAAGATTTTGACCGCTGAGGAAGCCAAGGAATATGGCATCGTGGATGAAATTATCCAGAGCCGCAAGCTTTCGGTAGTCGGGAACTGACGAGGCGGTAAGGGCGGGACGGTGGGCGGTCAGGCCATGCGACACGCCAGTCGCGCCGGCCTACCGCGTCCCCTCGTCGATTGGGGGCAGTCTTGTGCTCCCCCAAGAGCGGGTTAGACGAGTACGGTCACAACAGGCGCGCCACTCGGGCACGTCGGATGGGTGTTAGGTACGCACACATGGCTCGCATCGGTGACGGCGGTGACCTGCTCAAGTGCTCCTTCTGCGGGAAGAGCCAGAAGCAGGTTAAAAAACTGATCGCTGGACCCGGCGTGTATATCTGCGACGAGTGCATCGATCTCTGTAACGAGATCATCGAGGAGGAGCTGGCCGAGGCCGGTGAGGTCAAGCTCGACGAGCTGCCCAAGCCCGCCGAGATCCACGACTTCCTGGACCAGTATGTGATCGGCCAGTCGGCGACCAAGCGCACCCTGTCGGTGGCGGTCTACAACCACTACAAGCGCATCCAGGCCGGCGACAAGGGCCGGGGCCCCGATGGCGACGGGGTCGAGCTGGCCAAGTCCAACATCCTGATGCTCGGCCCGACCGGCTGTGGCAAGACCTACCTGGCGCAGACCCTGGCCAAGCTGCTCAACGTGCCGTTCGCGATCGCCGACGCCACCGCGCTCACCGAGGCCGGCTACGTCGGTGAGGACGTCGAGAACATCCTGCTCAAGCTCATCCAGGCGGCCGACTACGACGTCAAGCGCGCCGAGACCGGGATCATCTACATCGACGAGGTCGACAAGATCGCCCGCAAGTCGGAGAACCCGTCGATCACCCGGGACGTGTCCGGTGAGGGTGTCCAGCAGGCGCTGCTCAAGATCCTGGAAGGCACGGTGGCGAACGTGCCGCCGCAGGGTGGCCGGAAGCACCCGCACCAGGAGTTCATCCAGATCGACACCACCAACGTGTTGTTCATCGTCGGCGGCGCCTTCGCCGGTCTGGAGAAGATCATCGAGCAGCGGGTCGGCCGCAAGGGCATCGGCTTCAGCGCCACGTTGCACTCCAAGAGCGAGGTCGACGCCGCGAACATCTTCGGTGACGTGATGCCGGAGGACCTGCTGAAGTTCGGCATGATCCCCGAGTTCGTCGGCCGCCTTCCCGTCATTGGTGCGGTCCACAACCTGGACCGCGATGCGCTGATGCGGATCCTCACGGTGCCGAAGAACGCGCTGTTGCGCCAGTACCAGAAGTTCTTCCAGTTCGACGACGTCGATCTCCATTTCACCGA
>DATHIT010000515.1:0-6488 GCA_035489915.1 Pseudonocardia sp.
CCCGCAACTGTGCTGGCCCTCTGCATCGCCCTCGGCGCCCCCGTGCGCCCCGAGCACGCGCGAAGCGACATAACCTAGGCACTCGGCGGGGCGCGGTCCGAAGGCTGCAATCACGGCGATACAGAACGGGCGTCGGGCCACACCGGTTTCGTCTCTTTGGTCGGGTGTGGACTCGCCGCGGGCCGGGCATAGTCCAGCTGCTGCTACGTCACCACGCTCAACGTCTAGGCCGACTACATTCCGGAAGCTGAAGGCGGCAAGGCCATTGCGCTGGCCCGGCCGACCGCGCCTACGCCCACCACCGCTACCGGCAACGTGGTGCAGTTCCGGCGCCGTACTACCGGCTGAGGGCGGTCATAGAGCTGGGCGGAGATCGCGAGACACATCGGGGAGATCATCGAGTGTCCGAGGTAGCTCGCGGGGAGCGTCGCCGCCGTTATCGGTATCGCAACTCGGCGCGACATTCACCGAGCAGCACCGCGCCGAAGTCGTCCGAGCAGTTGCCGAAGTGTTCCGCTGGTTCCGCCCGGGAGGTCCGCCCGGCGGCGGCGCATAACGTTGGTCTGCCGCCGGCTACCCCATCCGGCGGCGCCTACCACCTCGGCGGACTGCACTCCGGCCACGTACTAGGATGCCGTTCCGCCGACCGCGACCGCGACGATGGCGACCCCGCCGGAACAATGCGCGGAGCCAGTTGATCATGAAGTGACGCTAGGCGAGCATGATCAACTTCCGATACAGCGGTAGCCGGACGGCCTAGCAGTGCAACCTGCCAGCGAAGGGGCTACAAGGGGATTCGATCTTCAGCTGATCACTGGTGATCGCTCCACGGTGCTTCTACCAGGCATAACAAGTGGGGCGGGTGGGGCTCGAACCCACGACCTGACGGGTCCATAGTGGACTGATTCACCAAGGTCAGCGGTGTGGTCTGGTGGTGGTTTGTGCTGGTCACAGCCGATGAGCTCCTGCTGTCTGAATGCACTGTGATCTGCCCTGATCGGCCGTATCCGTGTGGCAAAGCGTGGGCAGTCAGACCGCGTGAAGTGCGCGCGTCAGTCGGTTCAGCCAGGTACGGGTGAACCGGGTCAACCGGTGGACCGCACGCCTGGGATGCGCCCCTCCCGGAAGGCGTCCACGAACAGCCGGTGATCCGCGCGCACGATCGCCGCGTAGTCGTGGGCGAACTCGACGAGCCGGCCAACGAACTCCTCGTCCCGGTCACCCACCGTTTGGACGATGGCGTCTTCGGTTTGGAACTCCACCAGTGCGGTGTCGGCATCCGCGTCCGACACGCAGTGTGCCTTCGCGGTGGCCCGGCCGAGGTACTCCAGCACCTGCGCCATCTCGTCCGGTTCGTTGATGTCGCCCCAGTCCAGGTCGGCCTCGTACGGCGACAGCTCGCGCACCACGAAACCGGTCCCGTCCAGCTCGGTGTACCCGAGCAGCGGCTCGGCGTGTGCCTGCAGCGCGCGCTGCGACACCGCGGTGCGGTGGCCGTGGTGGAGGAAGTACTCGGCGATCCGCCGATCGGTGACCACCCGGGACAGGGCGGCCACGTTGCCCTGCTTCATTGAGAGAACCACGTCGTTGTCCAAGGCCTGGTTGAACCCCTCGATCAGCACGTTGTACGCCGGCAGTCCCGCGCTGCCGATGCCGAACCCGGAGCGGCCGACGACGTCCTTGACGGTGTAGACGACCCCGCGCAGCCGTTTCTCCTCAGGGATCGTCTCCAGGTACCGCTCGAAGGCATCGTCGACCAGGGCGCGCTCGCCGTCGTCAAGCCGCCGCACCCCCGGCCCGGCCTTGAACGTCCGTTCGTAGCCGTGGAGCTCGGTCATCGACTCCAGCTGGACGGCCCGGCCGCTCAGCCTGGCGCTCTGCAGGGAGACCTGCACCGCGCCCTCGGTGTTGTCCAGCCGCAGCGAGAACTCGTGGTCGCGGTCGGTGTGCACGAACTGGCGAACCTGGTCCAGGTAGGCCGTGGTGTACCGCTCCACCAGCCGCGAGATGTCGTCGTCGGAGAGCGCCTTGCGCCAACCCAGCAACGCCACGCTGGCCGCCAACCGCTGAAGGTCCCAGGTGAAGTGGCCCAGGTAGGCCTCGTCGAAGTCGTTGACGTCGAAGATCAGCGCACCGTTGCCGTCCATGTAGGTGCCGAAGTTCTCCGCGTGCAGATCGCCCTGGATCCAAACCCGGCTGGTGCGCTCGTCCGCCCAGGGGTCGGGCAGCCCGGCCACGTCGGCGAGGAACAGGCAGTCGCTGCCCCGGTAGAACGCGAACGGGTCCGCCGCCATCTTCCGGAACTTCGCCCGGAACGCTGCCTCGTCGGCCTCCATCAGATGGGCGAACGCGTCGACGAGGGTGTCGACGATGGTGCTGGTGCGTGCTTCGGGTTCGTCCGCGCGGAGTCGGTCGGCGAGCTTGCTCATGTGAGTTCCTCCCGTGCTCCCCCGGACGGACGGGGCAGGCTACCCCCGTTCGTCCGGTGACACAGTGCGGAGCTGCCTAACCTCGGGCGATGACGGCAACGGTCACGGTCTGGTCCGACATCCACTGCCCGTGGGCGTTCGTCGCGGTGCACAGGTTGCGGTCGGCTACTCACTCGGCGCGTACTCAGGCCGAGGGTGCGGATCTCATCCTCACAGCCGCAAGCCCGACCAGCTCAACCAGGCAGAGCTGGAACACGGCGCGCAATGCACCCGCGGCCTTCGACGTCACCGACGCGCCCTCCCTGGAGAGGTTCTTCCAGGACCTGCCAACACCGATCGGCCGGCGCGAGCGCGCAGATTGACGTTCAGGTCGCGCTGGCCTGTTTCATGTGTCGGGCTGTTCCGACGTCGGCCAGGAGCGCTGGCTGGCGGACCGGGGCATCGATGAAGCCGGACTTGATGCCGCCCCAACCGCGATCAATCGTAGTGTCCTCCTTCCGATCAACGGTCCGCCAGATCATCGAGCGTCCGGGCCAGAGCCATTTCCCAGTCTCGGGTCTGGAAGCCGCGCTTGAGCGCGGCTTGGATCCGGTTTTGCGCCTCGGGGTTTCGCACGCCGTCGCCGAAAAGATCGGAATCGCGACGGAAGTCCTCGGCCGGCGCAAGTGCGATCGCGTTGACCCGGTCCTTGACGGTGAGATGGCCGGCGGTGGGAAAGCCAGCGATCCGATGAGCGAGCGATCTGACGAAATCGCCGAGCTCGTCGGCGGGCAACGCTCGATTTATCCAGCCGTACCGTTCAGCCAGCTCCGCGCCGTAGTCCTCCGCGCTCAACATGACCTCAAGCGCTCGGGCGCGTCCCATGAGGCGCGTGAGGTGTTGGGCGGCGCCCCCGCCAGGAAGCAGACCGAACGCGGGCTCGAACTGACTGAAAATCGCTGACTCTCGCGCGGCGAACCGCATGTCGCACGCCAGCACGAACTCGCTGCCTGCGCCACGGACCCGACCCTGGATCTGCGCGATGGTGACGAGGCGGCTTGCGCTCAGATGGTGAAACAACAGCGCGATCGACGGTTCACCGGTCAGCTTCGCCGCCTCCGCCCGGTACTTGTCGATCCGGGTCACGTCGACATGGGAAATGAAATAGTCGGGGTCGGCGCTCGTGAACACGAGCACCTGGACGGTGGCCTCGGCCTCGGCTTGCTGAATGAGGGAGACCAGATCGCGGACCAGTTCAGGTCCCAGAAGATTCATGGGCGGGGCGTTGATTTCCGCGAGCAGTACGGCCCCTTCCTTGCGCACGGTGAGCGTCTCGAGCTTCATGCCGACGTTCTTGACGCTCGCGATTCCGTCGGCGTCCCCGCTCCGCTCGTCCGTGGTGCTCATTGCGGCCTCCTAGGGTTGGGCCAAACGATGTGGGTTGTGTCAAATGATGGCCGGGGTTGTGCAGGGATGACCGTCACGGCTCCCCGGAGCCAGGGTCCCCCAGGGCGACACTCTGGGGGGACCCCGGTCCGGGTCTTCCGCAGGCAACTCCCGCCGACTGACACCCTGCTGCCGCTCAGTCGCGGTGAGGAGCCAGGAACGCCGTCAGCGCGGCCAGCTCCTGCTCCGGCGGTGGCCTTCTGTGATGTGTTGTCGCAGGTCAGCGTGGTTTACCAGTTGTCACGGTGATGGGTGTGGATGGCCGTGATCTGTCATAAGCGTGGGGCAAATCGTGGACAAGATCGTCGCCGTCAGGCGTCTCGAAATGGTGTCGGGAGGCTTCGGTTGAGTGGGGTGGCCGCGCTACCGTGAGCGGGTGACAGCGCTGTGGTCCTTCGACGAGCAGCCCCGCGCCGGCGACCCGCTGCTGCCCGGGGCGACGCCGGCGGTGATCCGCGAGTCGCTGTTGTCCGAGGACCGAGCGAAGTTCGATATCGCCTATCAACGTGCGCTCGCCACTGCTCGGGAGGATCTCGATCTCACCGAGCTGTTCCGCTGCCTGGAGCACTGGCGCCGCCTCGCGCTGCTACAGCGTGACCCAGAGCGGTTCGCCTCGATCGCTAGCCGCGCCGCCGAGCGGTTGACAGGTGACCCGGTGGCGCCGGACGAGCTTCTGGCCCGGACCCGGCGGCGCGCCGGCCTGTAGCCGGCGGCGTACTGGGTCACCATCGATGGACAGCGCCGAGGTCACCAGGGTCGCCGCGGACCCCGAGGCGTTCGAACGCCTGGTTGACCCACTTCGCCGCGAGCTCCAGGCGCATTGCTACCGCATGCTCGGTTCGGTCCACGACGCCGAGGACGCGGTACAGGAATCACTGGTTCGGGCCTGGCGTGGGCTGGCGGGATTCGACGACCGAGGCACGTTCCGTGCGTGGCTCTACAAGATCGCCACCAATCGGTGCTTGACCATGATCGAGGGCAGGGGGCGACGGGCGCTTCCGATGGATCTCGGTCCCGGCTCGGCGCCGAATGTGGAGACCGCGTGGGTCGAGCCCTATCCCGACTCCATGCTGGGCTCGACGCAGGTGGGACCCGAGGCTCGCTACGAGGCGCGCGAAGGCATCGAGCTGGCCTTCGTCGCCGTACTCCAGCATCTGCCCGGCCTACAGCGCGCGGTGCTGGTGCTGCGTGACGTCCTCGGCTTCTCCGCGCGGGAGGTGGCCGACCTGCTGGACATCACCGTCGCGTCGGCCAACAGTGCCCTGCAACGTGGGCGCACGACCGTCGACCGCGGGCTGCCGGCGGCGGGCCGTAGCCGCCCACGGCTCGACGACGACGGCGTGCGCGCTCTGGCGCGGCGGTACGCGAGCGCGTGGGAGGCCGGCGACGTCGAGGCCATCGTGGCGATGCTCAGCGAGGACGCGAAGTACGCCATGCCGCCGGAGACGGAGTGGTACGAGGGCCACCACGACATCCGCGCGTTCATCGTCGAGGGCCCGCTCGCCATGCGCAGGCGGTGGCGGTTCCTGCCGGCGCACGCGAACGGCCAACTCGCCTTCGGCACCTATCTGTGGGATGACGACCGCGCCGTCTACGTCGCCGCCGGACTCGATCTGCTCGCGCTGCGGGGCACCGAGATCACCGAGGTCGTCTCGTACCTCACCCCGGAGATCTTCTCGATGTTCGGGCTCCCCGACGAGATCACCGAGGAGTTGCCGGCGCAGCGATGAGTTCGGCGTTCTCCCGGGGTTGTACAGGTATGACCGATGAGAACGAACAGATTCGGGTCCTGATCGCACGCTGGGCCGTGGCCGTGCACAACTGCGACCTGGACGGGGTCCTGGCCGACCACGCCGACGACATCGTGATGTTCGACGTGCCGCCACCGCACGACGGGGTCCGCGGCGCGGAGGCCTACCGCGAGACGTGGCCGCCGTTCTTCGAATGGCAGGCCCAGGGTGCCACCTTCGAGCTCGTGTCCCTGGAGGTCACCGCGGGCGACGACGTCGCCTACGCCCACGCACTGCTGCGCTGCGGGACCGCTCAGGAGCTCGCCGCCGAGCCGGGGAGCCGCCTGCGACTGACTCTCGGGCTACGCAAGGAGCACGGCCGATGGGTCGTCGCGCACGAGCACCACTCGTTCCCACTAGGTGTGTCCGAGGCGTCCGGAGAGCCTCGGTGAGCGCCGGACGGATGGCCACGCGTCCGCGCCTGGGATTCGCGGTGCTGATGGTGCCGACGCTGCTGGTGTCGATGGACATGTTCGTACTGCACTTCGCGGTCCCCGCGCTCAGCGCCGACCTGCGGCCGAGCCCGGTGGAGCTACTGTGGATCGTCGATTTCTACGGGTTCCTGGTGGCCGGCTCGCTGATCACGATGGGGACCCTCGGCGACCGGATCGGGCGGCGCAAGCTGCTGCTGATGGGTGCGGCGGCGTTCGCCGGGGCGTCGGTGTTGGCGGCGTTTTCGGTGAGCCCGGCGATGCTCATCTTCGCCAGGGCGCTGCTCGGGATGGTCGGCGCGAGCCTGCTGCCCTCAACGCTTGCGCTGATCCGAAGCCTGTTCGACGACGAGCGTGAGCGGGCTGTCGCGTTCGGGGTGTGGGTGGCGGTGTTCACCAGCGGCGGCGCGATC
>DATHIT010000516.1:0-22722 GCA_035489915.1 Pseudonocardia sp.
CGAGCTGGACTTCATGCTCGACGTGGCGCGCTGCATCGTGGCCTGCGCGCTGTGCCGGGAAGAGTCGCGCGGCGCGCACCAACGCACCGACTTCCCGCGCCGGGACGACGACCGGTACCTGGCCCATTCGGTGATCCACCGCAACCCGGACGGCACCGGTCGGATGGAGTACGCACCGGTCACCATCACCGCGTTGCCGCCGGCCGAACGTGTCTACGGGAGGTAGGGATGACCGATTCCATCACCCTGGAGGTCACCCGCTACCGCCCCGAGGAGGAGTCCGAGCCACGTGTTCAGGCCTACCAGGTGCCGTTGCGCAGCGAGTGGGTGGTGCTGGACGGGCTGAACTACATCAAGGATCGGCTGGACGGCACGCTGTCCTACCGGTGGTCCTGCCGGATGGGCATCTGCGGCAGCTGCGGGATGACGGTGAACGGCGAGCCGACGCTGACCTGCTCGGCGTTCCTCACCGACTACGCCCCCGGGCCGATCCGGGTCGAGCCGATGCGCAACTTCCCGGTGATTCGGGATCTCGTCGTGGAGGTGGGCGACTTCATGCGGAAGCTGCCCACCGTGAAGCCCTGGCTGATCCGCGATGAGCCCAGGCCACTGGACCTGGGCGAATTCCTGCAGACCCCGGCGGAGATGGACGAGTACGCCCAGTTCAGCATGTGCATCAACTGCATGCTGTGTTACTCCGCGTGCCCGGTGTACGGCTTGGACCCGGACTTTGTCGGCCCGGCGGCGATCGCGCTCGCGCAGCGCTACAACCTGGACTCGCGCGACCAGGGCGGCCGGGATCGGCGCGACGTGCTCAACACCGCCGAAGGCGTGTGGGCCTGCACCTTCGTCGGGGAGTGCACCACGGCCTGCCCGAAGGGCGTTGACCCGGCCGGTGCCATCCAGCGCCTCAAGCTCAGCACCGCGCTGGACTCGGTCAAATCGCTGCTCTGGCCTCGGGGGGCACGATGACCTACCCGGCGCCGGCCTCCGATTTCCAGCCACGGTGGTACCGACGTCGCCCGTCCACCTTCTGGTTCGTCGAGCGGCGGTCCTACCAGCTGTTTGTACTGCGCGAGCTGAGCAGCGTTTTTGTCGCCTGGTTCGTGGTGTTCCTGCTGCTGTTGGTCCGGGCGGTCGGTGCCGGTCCGGCGGCGTTCGCGGAGTTCGTGTCCTGGAGCGGGCAACCGTGGATGCTGGTGCTGAATGTGGTGGCGCTGCTGTTTGTGGTGCTGCACGCGGTGACCTGGTTCGCCCTCGCCCCGGACGCCATGGTGCTCAAGCTGCGCGGCCGGCGGGTGCCCCGGCGCCAGATCATCGTGGCGCACTACGCGGTGTGGGTGGTCGTCTCGGTGCTGCTCGCCTGGCTGGTGGTGGCCTAGAGCGTGGCTCCCAAATCATCCAGCCGGCTTCGCGGCGCCCAGGCGGCGCCTCGCGGCGTTGTCGTCGCGGCCGATACAACAGCGGTATCGGCCACTCCTCCGCCTTGCGATGCATCCACCTGGATCACCGCGCAGCTCGGCATAGATTCGGGAGACACGCTCTGATGCGCAGACAAGCACCCGAGCCGTTCCTCTGGCTGCTGTTCAGCTCCGGCGGCCTGGTCGCCGCGTTCCTGATCCCGATCCTGCTGCTGCTGTTCGGCCTGGCGATCCCGCTGGGCCTGGTCACGGTGGACCACGAGCACCTGCGGGCGGTGGTGGGCCACCCGCTCACCCGGCTGGTGCTCTTCGGCGTCTGCGTGTTGTGTCTGTTCCACTGGGCGCACCGGTTCCGCTACACCGTGTACGACGGCCTGCAGGTGAAGAGCCGGCTGATCATCGTGATCTGTTACGGCGGAGCGATCATCGGCACGGTGCTGGCCGGGTACGTGCTGTTCAGCTAGTGGTCCTTCGTTGAAGATTTCGACGGTCGCTGTCCCCTGCGGTGCCGCCTGTTCGTCTCGATGTTGAGAGATGATCCCCCCAAGGAGGCACCTATGAAGTACGCACTGCTCATCTTCCCGAAGCCGGGTAGCCACGAAGCGCTCGGACCCGACGAGTACGGATCCGTCAACGCCGAGTACCTGGCGCTGCGCAAGGACCCGCGCTGCCTCGGAGGCGGGCATCTGCAACCGGCCGAGACGGCGACCACGGTTCGGCACAGCCTGGGCGAGGCCTTGATCACCGACGGCCCCTTCGCGGACACCAAGGAGGTGCTGGGCGGCTACTACGTGGTCGAAGCCGCCGACCTGGACGAGGCGTTGGAGTTCGTCCAGCGGATTCCCACGGTGCGGCTCGGCGGTGCGGTCGAGGTCCGGCCGTTGGTGGACATCCCGACGGAGGACGGCTTCTGATCGAGGACGTTTTCCGGCGCGAGTGGGGCCGCGTCCTGGCGTCCCTGGTCGGCTTCCTCGGTGATATCGATCTCGCCGAGGAAGCCGCACAGGAGGCCTTCGCGGTCGCGGCCGAGCGGTGGCCCCGTGACGGGATGCCCCGGCACCCGGTGGCCTGGTTGGTGACCACCGGGCGCAACCGCGCCATCGACCGGGTGCGACGCGAGCGGACGCTTGAGGACAAGCGTCGGCTGCTCCAGAACGATCGGCTGACCGCGAGCATGGACGAGATCGACTTCGACGACAGCACGATCCGGGACGAGCGCCTGGAGCTGATCTTCACCTGCTGCCATCCGGCGCTGGCCGTCGAGGCGCAGGTGGCGCTGACGCTGCGGACTCTCGGCGGCCTCACCACCGAGGAGATCGCGCGCGCCTTCCTCGTGTCGGAGGAGACGATGAAGCGCCGGTTATCCCGGGCCAAGGTCAAGATCAAGGCGACGCGGATCCCGTTTGCGGTGCCGGCTGACCGGGTGCTGCCGGACCGCTTGTCAGCTGTGTTGGCGGTGCTCTACCTGATCTTCAATCAGGGCTACCCGGGCCGTAGCGATCTTGCTGCCGAGGCGATCCGGCTGGGGCGACTGCTGGCAGAGCTGATGGCCGACGAACCGGAGGTGTACGGGCTGCTGGCTCTGATGCTGATCCACGACTCACGCCGCGAGGCGCGTGTGGTGGGGGGTGAGCTGATCCCGTTGGCCGAGCAGGATCGTTCGCGGCACGACCAGGCAGAGGTCGAGGCCGGCCGCTCGGCGCTCGATCGGGGGCTGGCGCTGCAATTGGCGGCTGGGCCGTATGTGCTCCAGGCGGCGATCGCGTCGCTTCAGGCCGAGGAGGACATCGACTGGCATGAGGTCACCGTGCTCTACGAACGCCTCGAAGTCCTCACCGGCTCGCCAGTCGTTGCCCTCAATCGCGCGGTGGCTCTCGCCGAGGCGGGCGCGCCCGAACGAGCGCTTGAGCTCGTCGACTCGCTCGATCTCGGCGAGTACCGCTACCTCCATTCCACCCGGGCCGAGCTGCTACGCCGTCTCGGCCGCGACGACGAAGCCCGGGAGGCGTTCGAGCGCGCCCTGCGGCTGGCCGCCACTGACCCGGAGCGTCGGTTCCTCCTCCGCCGGCTGTCGGAGCTCTGACCGAACGTGGAGAGATACCGCGATGATCGACGCCTTCCGCTCTGCTACAGCCAGCCGCGCAGCTGCTCCAGGTCGCCGGTCGGGTCGGTGCCGATCGGGTTCACGTTCAGGATGGTCACGCCGGCCTCGCGGTAGGCGGCCACCCGCTCCTTCACATAGCCGGCCGGGCCGATCAGCGAGGTGCGCTCCAGCATCTCGTCGGGCACCAACGCGGCGGCTTCCGCCTTGCTCCCGGACAGGTACAGGTCCTGGATCCGCGACGCCTCGGCCTCGAAGCCGTACCGGCAAGCCAGGTTGAAGTAGAAGTTGCGGTCCCGCGCGCCCATGCCACCGATGTACAGCGCCAGGTTCGGCCGGGCCCGCTCGCGCAGCTCGGTCACGTCTTCCCCGATAGCCAACGCACCGCCGGCCACCACCTCCAGCGGCCCCAGCTCGGGCGCCCGCGACTCGGCGCCCTTGGCCAGCGCACCGCCCCACACCTCGCCGGCCTTCTCCGGGATGAACATGGTCGGGATCCAGCCGTTGGCCACCTCGGCGGCCAGCGCCACGTTCTTCTCCCCCAGCGCCGCGACGAAGATCGGGATGTCCGCCCGGGTCGGGTGGTTGATCAGCTTCAGCGGCTTGCCCAGCCCGGTGCCCATGCCCTCGGGCAGCGGGATCTGGTACACCCCGTCGTTGGTCAGCGGCTCGCGGCGCCACACCCGCCGGCAGATGTCGATGATCTCCCGGGTGCGGGCCAGCGGCTTGTCGTAGGGCACCGCGTGCCAGCCCTCGATCACCTGCGGACCGGACGCGCCGAGGCCGAGGATCGCCCGCCCGCCGGAGATGTGGTCCAACCCGGCGGCGGTCTGCGCGAGCAGCGCCGGGGTACGGGAGTACAGCGGCAGGATGGCCGAGCCGATGTGCACCCGCTCGGTGCGCGCGGCCAGGAAGCCCATCATGGTCGGCGCGTCGTAGCCGTAGGCCTCCGCGACCCACACCACGTCCAGCCCGACCCGCTCCCAGTCCCGCACCCGCTCGGCCGCCTCCAGCACGTTTCCCGAGTAGTGCACAGCCGAACCCAACCGCATGAAGCCCTCCCAGACCGTCGAGTGCTAAGCGTACGATCGTTAAGTTACCGTCCAAGCGAATCTAACGGGAGGCTCCCCGGTGGCAGAGGCTTATATCGTCGGCGCGGTCCGTAGTCCGGTGGGCACCCGCAAGGGCGCGCTGGCCGGCGTCCACCCCGCTGACCTGGGCGCACACGTGCTGCGCGAGCTGGTGGAGCGCACCGGTGTGGACCCGGCCGCCGTGGACGACGTGGTGATGGGCTGCGTGAACACGATGGGCCCGCAGTCCGGCTGCATCGCGCGGACGGCATGGCTGTCCGCCGGGCTGCCGCAGAATGTGCCCGGGGTGACCATCGACCGGCAGTGCGGCTCGTCACAGCAGGCGCTGCACTTCGCCGCGCAAGGTGTCATGTCCGGCACCCAGGACCTAGTGGTCGCGGCCGGCGTGGAGAACATGGCCATGGTGCCGATCGACGCCAACCGCACCATGGTCAAGACGCTGGGTGTCAGCCCCTTCGGCGGCGGCGGCTGGCAGGAGCGCTACGGCGACCAGGAGATTTCCCAGTTCCGTGGCGCGCAGCTGATCTGCGAGAAGTGGGACCTGTCCCGGGAAGACCTGGAGCGGTTCTCCCTGCAGAGCCACCAGCGGGCGGTGCGAGCCATCGACGAGGGCCGGTTCGCCGAGCAGATCACCTCGGTCGCGGGCGTGGACACCGACGAGGGCGCCCGGCGGGACACCTCGCTGGAGAAGATGGCCGGGCTGGCTCCGCTGCGCGAGGGCTGGGCGGTCACCGCGGCGGTGGCCAGCCAGATTTCGGTGGGCGCCGGCGCGCTGCTGGTGGCCTCCGAGGAGGCGGTGCGCACGCACAACCTCACCCCGCTGGCCCGGGTACACACCTTGTCCGTAGTCGGCGACGACCCGGTGTACATGCTCACCGGCCCGATCCCGGCCACCCAGGCGGCGCTCAAGCGTTCCGGGCTGAGCATCGGCGACATCGACGCATTCGAGATCAACGAGGCGTTCGCCCCGGTGGTGCTGGCCTGGGCCAAGGAGACCGGCGCGTCCCTGGACAAGACCAACATCAACGGCGGCGCGATCGCACTGGGCCACCCACTGGGCGCGACCGGCGCGATCCTGGCCACCAAGCTGGTCCACGAGCTGCAGCGCACCGGCGGGCGCTACGGCCTGCAGTCCATGTGCGAAGGCGGCGGCCAGGCCAACGCCACCATCATCGAGCGCGTCTGACCCGTGAGTGGCTAGCGTTGCTATCGCAACGCTAGCCACTCACGAGCTTTGAGCTCGGGTTTCGTCCTCGGGGCGGCGTCATCCGTCGGCGCGGACGGTGATGCCGCGTTGGCTGGCCGCCCGGGCGAGCCGCTCGTCAAACGTGGCCACCTCAGCGGGGCTGTTGAGCTCGGCGGTGAGTAGTACGCAGCAGTCCGGCATCCGCAGAGCGGTCCGGGCACGTAGCTCGGCGAGCTGACCGGCGGCGTCGGCGGGCAGTTCGCAGGTCCGAATCCGAAGCTGATCGAGGATGTCTTCCGCGGCCCGTCGGCGCCCCGCCCGGGTCGGCGATACCAGCACCTCGGCCTTGGTGAGCACGCTGATTACTTTGGGCTGGCCGGCCAACCCAACCAGTAGCCTGGTCGCTCGCTCATGATGGACGTCATCCCTGGCCAGGTGTGCGATGAGCACACACGCGTCAAGGACGATCACGCCGGCCATTCGTCTCGCAACGCGTCGCTCTCCCCGGGCCGGTATATCCCGGTGAGCGCCCCACTGGTCTGTGCAATCGCGCGGCGCTCGGCCGCCGCGGAATCGCGCAGTGCCGCATGCCCCTCCTCGAGCAACTTGTGCAGCAGCTCGCTCGCGGTGAGGCCTGGCCAGCGGGCGGCGGCATCGGCAAGGGCCTCGGCGACGGCGTCCGTCTCAGTGATCATGTGCCGGGTTCGTTTAGTCGGCATGCCTACCAGTGTTGCACCTTTCCGGGATAGTGCAACACCTCGGCGCGTGGCGGCTGGCCGCGTCTCCGAGCTCAGCTCAGCCGATCTCGCCGGCGCGCAGGGCGTCGCGCGCGATGGCCACCAGCTGTGAGCTTTGTTCGGCCCGGGTCCGCGCCACGGCCTGGTAGCCGTCGTCGGCCATCACGCCGGCCTGATAGCGGGCGTTCACCCCGGCCAGGATGCAGGCCGAGCGCCAGCGGTTGAACGCGACGAAGTACGGCAGGTTCGACACATCCCGCCCGGAACTCCGCGCATAGCCCGCCACCAGCTCCGCACGGCTCGGGAAGCCGGGGGCGGTGCTCGGGCTGAGGCCGAACCCCAGTTCCTCGCCGGACTCCGCCCAGGTCGACACCAGGTAGCCCAGGTCGGCCAGCGGGTCGCCGGAGGTGGCCAGCTCCCAGTCGAACACCGCCAGAACCTGCCCGTCCGGGTCGAACGCCATGTTCCCCGGTCGGTAGTCGCCGTGCACGATGCCGTTGGTCTGCGCCGGGACCCGCGCGGCGAGCAGGTCGTGCACCTCGTCCAGCAGGGCCAGGTCGATGGCACCGGACAGGTGTACCTGCTTGTGCCAGCGGCGCAGCTGACGCTCCACGTAGCCGGTGGAGCGCACAATGTCGGCCAGCCCGACCTCTCCCGGGTCCAGCGCATGCAGCCGGACCAGCACGTCGATCAGGTTCGGTCCGACGGCCGCCCGGGCAGCCGGCGCCAGCTTGAGGCCGGCCTCGGCGTCGGCCAGCACCAGCCCGTCCACAAACGCCATCACGTAGAACTGGGCGCCGGTCACCTCGGCATCGCCGCAGTACGCCAGCGGCTGGGGCACCGGTACCTCGGTGGGCGCCATTGCGGACAGGAAACCCCACTCCCGGCCCATGTCGTGCGCGGTGGACAGCACGCCGCCGGTGGGCGGGCGACGCAGCGCGTACACCTGCCCGGCGGCGTCGGTCACCCGGTAGGTCAGGTTCGACCGGCCCCCGGCGACCAGGGTGAACTCCACCGGCCCCACCAGCCCGGGGACGTGGTCGGCCAACCACTCGCTCACCCGTCCCTGGTCGATCCCGGCCAGCTCCGACTCGGTCCTCATCCGACAGCTCCTCCAGCCAGCTCCGCCGCGACGGCCGCGCGCAGGTCGCGCTTGAGTACCTTGCCAGTCGGCGTTCGCGGCAGCGGGTCGGCCCGGAACAACACGTGGCGGGGCACCTTGAACGCGGCCAACCGCTGTGCCACGTGCCGGCGCAACTCGTCGGCGGTGCCCTGGTCCGCGGCCACCCCCGGCCGAGGCTGGATCACCGCGACGGCCTCCTCGCCGAGCATTCCGTCGGCCACCCCGACCAGCGCCGCGTCGGCCACCGACGGGTGCTCGAACAAGGCCGCCTCCACCTCCGCACAGTAGATGTTCTCCCCGCCCCGGATCACCACGTCCTTCATCCGGTCCACCACGTACACCCAGCCTTCCTGGACCCGGCCCAGGTCACCGCTGCGGAACCAGCCGTCGGTGAACGCCGCCTCGGTGGCCACCGGGTCGTTCCAGTAGCCGCGCACCACGTTCGGCCCCCGGAACCACAGCTCCCCCACCTCGCCGTCCGGTACGTCCGCTCCGCTGCCCGGATCGACCACCCGCACGTCCGCGCCGGGTACCAGCCGCCCCACGCTGTCCGGGTGGGCCAGGTAGTCCGCGCCGATGTTGGTGGTCACCGCCGAGGTCGTCTCGGTGAGCCCGTAGCCGTTGGTGGGCGCGATCAGCGAGCCGAAGGTGCCGCCGATCCGGTCGATCAGCTCAGGCGGGATCGGGGCGGCGCCCATGCCGATGCCGGCCAGCGAAGCCAGCGGCGCGGGATCCTCGGCGGCGTCCTCGACGAGCTGGCGCATCACCGTGGGCACCCCGGCGGCCATGGTGAGCCGTTCCCGACGGATCAGCTCTCGAGCCTCCACCCGGTCCCACCGGTACATCGTCACCAGCTTGGTGCCGGCGTGCGCGGTTCCGCACAGCGCGTTGATCCCGGCGATGTGGAACATCGCGAAGGTGCACAGCGCACCCTGCTGGGGCGCGTCCGGGTCGGGCACCGGGGGCACCCCGCCATTGGCCAGCGCGGCGCTCACCACGCCGCCGAGCAGCATGTTCCGCACGTTGGTGCAGTGGTTGAGGTGGGTGGACACCGCGCCCTTCGGGCGGCCGGTGGTGCCCGAGGTGTACAGGATCGTGGCGTCGTCCTCCGGGGCCACCGCCACGTCGGGCACCGTGGCGTGCGGATCCAGCGTCTCGACCAGGTCCGCCCACGGCCGCACCCCGCGCGCCGGTGCGGCCGACCCGCGCACCTCCACCAGCGGGACGTCGCCCAACTCGGCCAGGTGCGGGGCGATCAGCGCGCTGCGCTCGGCGTCGGCGAACACCAGCCGGGCGCCGCAGTCGGCCAGCGCGTAGTGCAGCTCGCCTGCGGTCCACCAGGCATTCAGCGGCACCGCGACCAGTCCGGCCACCTGCGCGGCGTAGAAAACCGGCCCCCACTCCGGGTAGTTGCGCATGGTCACCGCTACCCGGTCGCCGGGCCGCAGCAGATACTGCTCGAGCAGGCACTGGGCCAGCCCGGTGACCAGGCGTAGGTGCTGGGCGAACGTGACCCGCTCGTCCTGGTAGACCAGGAAGTCCCGGTCCCCGAATGCCTCGGTGGCCAGTACCAGCTCGCGCAGGGTGGCCGGGCCGCCGCTGTACACCCGCATGGGGATATCGCCGACCACCCGCTCCACCAGCTCGAACTCCTGGCCCGGCGCGGTGAACCTGTCGACCAACTCGGCGCGCAGACTCCCTCCGTATGCCACCCGGGTCATGCCTGGAACGCCAGGTCGAGCCCGGGGCAGTGCCACTCGGTGGCATACAGCCGGCCCAGGCCGGACGAGGTGATCCACGCGGTGCGCGAGTCGGCGCCGGCGAAGCAGATGTTGGTCACGTACGGATCCGGCTCGGGCACCGGGACCTGCCGCTCCAGCGTGCCGTCCGGGTTCAGCACGCTCACCGCGCCGGTGGCCAGCGTCGCCACACAGACGTTGCCCTCGCTGTCCACGGCGAGCGAGTCGAGCAGCTGGTAGCCGGCGAACCCGTGCAGCAGGGACGCCCCGCCCGGCCCGGTCGGCCGGTCCGCTGGGCGCAGCTGGCCCGGCCCGGCCACGTCCCAGTACCAGACCCGCCCGGGCCCGGTCTCCGCCACGTACAGCCGGGAGCCGTCCGGGGAGAGCCCGATCCCGTTCGGCTGCATCATCGGGTGCACCACCTCGGTGATCGACGACCCGTCCGTGGTGGCGTAGTACACCGCGCCGGTGTCGAAGTCCCTGGGGCGGCGTTTGCCCAGGTCGGTGAACCAGAACCCACCGTGGGAGTCGAACACAATGTCGTTGGGCCCGCGCAGCCCGCGCCCGCCCACCTCGGTATAGAGATCAGTGAAGGCGCCGGCATCCGGGCCGTCCAGGATCACCCGCTGGATCGAGCCACCCTTGTAGTCGGCGGACTGGTTCCCCGGGGTGGTGAACCCGTTCTGGTCATGCCACTCGAAGCCGCCGTTGTTGCACACGTACGCGGCGCCGTCCGGGCCGATGGCCGCTCCGTTCGGGCCGCCGCCGAGCTCGGCGACCACGTCCACCCGGCCGTCCGGCCAGACCCGGGACAGCGTGCCGCGCTGGATCTCCACCAGCAGCACCGAGCCGTCGCGCAACGCCACCGGGCCCTCCGGAAACTGCAGCCCTCGGGCGATCTCACGCATCTGCATCCCCGCCGCGGGTCTTGTTCGGCCCGGCGAAGCCGAACAGGTATCCGGCGACCTTGCGCATCTGGACTTCCTCCGATCCCTCGGTGATCCGGTAGCGGCGGTGGTGACGGTAGATGTGTTCGAACGGGGTGTGCCGGCTGTAGCCCAGACCGCCGTGAACCTGCATGGCCCGGTCGGCGGCGTCGCAGACCAGCCGGTTGGCCCGGTAGTTGCACATGGAGACCTTGTCGCTGATCTGCATGTGCGGCACCCGGTCCAGCTCCCACGCCGTCTTGTGGACCAGGCCGCGGACCAGCTCCGCCTCGGTGTGCAGCTCCACCAGCGGCCACTGGATCGCCTGCCGGGTGGCCAGCGGCTGTCCGAACGTCTTGCGGGCCCGGGCGTAGGCCACGCTGCGGTCGATGCAGAACTGGGCGGCGCCCACCCCGGAGGCTGCCTGCCGGATCCGGTTCTCGTGCATGAACGTCTGCGCGACGGCCAACCCGCCGCCCTCATCGCCGAAGATCGCGCTGTGCGGCACCCGCACGTCCCGCAGGGTGACCTCGGCGTGGTCGGTGGGCATGTTCAACGTCCACCAGTGGAAGTCCACCGAGAAGCCGGGGGCGTCGGTGGGCACGAAGAACGCGGTGATGCCGCGCGCATCGCCGTCCTTGCCCGAGGTCCTGGCGAACACCACATCCTCGGTGGCTGTGTGCATCCCGGAGTTGAACCGCTTGGCCCCGTTGAGCACCCAGTCGTCACCGTCGCGCACGGCGGTGGTGTCCATCCAGGTGGCGTCGCTGCCGTGCTCCGGCTCGGTCAGCCCGAACCCGATCCGCTTCTGGCCGGCGAGCATCGGCTCCATGTACTCGGCCAGCTGCTCGACGGAACCGAAGCCCAGCAGCATGTGCGCCACCGGGAAGTTGCCCACCACCGAGGACTCGTTCTGCAGGTCGTTGTGCAGCCCCAGGCCCTTGTGCGCCAGGTGCTCGCGGATCACCGCCATGTCGAGGTTGGACCCGCCCGAGCCGCCGACCTCCTTGGGCAGCCCGTAGCGGAGCCAGCCGGCCCGATCCGCGCGCCGCTTCATCTCCCCGAGCAGCGCCTCCCACTCCGGTCTCGGGGTGCCGCCCGCCTCGAAGTCGGTGCGCGCCCACTCCCTGCGGTGGTCGAAGAACCGCTCGTTGTCGTCCTGGCGCTGCAGCGGGTTGATCTCCCGCTCGATGAAGTCATCCAGATCGGCCAGACGTTGGACCAACTCGACGGGCAGCTCAAATTCCACGAACCCTCCTAAACGACCGTTCAGCCAGCATTGCATTCCCGCCGCGCCCGGGGAAGACGTCCCCGGGCGCCCCCGCCACGACCGGGTGACCTGTCCCCGGTGCCCCGGAGGATCCCCCGCGCAGGGGGTGTCCAGCCGGTCCGGGTAGGTGAGGCTGAAGGCTTCGGCAGGTCAACGGTGTCCCGGTCCCGGCGCGCGATCGCCGGGCGCTCCGGTGGGAGGTGTCGAACACATGGACGATCTACGACGCCGGACACGCGGCCTGTTCGCCTTCGGCCGAGGCATCCTCGCCCTGGACACCGCACCGGCCTGCCTGACCGCGCGGTTCCGATTGGCCTCGATCAAGCCGTCTGCCCGGGCGGTGGACCGTTATCTGGCCATGCTGCTGAGCACACCCGACCTGGCGGAGGCCACCAGCGGAGTGGTGCTGCACGCGGCGGCGTTCGACCGGCTCACCGCACGCGGCCGCGAGCTGTCCGAGCGGCTGCGCGAGGCGGGCATCCTGCTCGGCGTGCGCGCGGACGCCGGCTCCGAGCCGCTGTCCGCCGACGGCCGGGAGCTGGTCACCACCGGCGTGGATGGATTGGCCGCCCGGCTGCGCGGGGTGGCGGAGCGGGGTGCCTCGTTCGCCGTGTGGAGCGCCGTGACCAGCACCGATCCCGACGCGCTGCGGGTGCTCACGGCCAACAGCCAGGCCGCGGCGCGCTTCGGCTACGTCTGCCAGCAAGCCGGCCTGGTGCCGGTGATCAGGGTGGGTACCCGTCTCACCGGGGGCTCCGCCGCCCTGGCCGACGGGCTGTTCTGCCCCAGGTCGGCGGCGGTGGCGGCCGCGCTGCTGGGTGTGTGCGGGCATCTCGAGGATCTCGGCGCCGACCTCGGCGCGGTGGTGATCAGCACCGATCCGGGGAGCGGCGGACCAGCGTCGGCCGGCGGGCACCGGCTGGCCGGCGATATCCCAGAGCCGAGAGTCGGTGGATTCCCGCTGGGCGGCGGATTCCCCGAGCCGCTGGCCGGGCCGCTGGCCGCTCTGCCCGGTTCGCTCGGCGGGGTGGCGTTGACCGGCGGCTGGCCCTCGCCGAGCGCGGCCGCCGCGGCGGTGGCCAGGGTGTGCCTCGCGGAACCACCGTGGCCGGTCACCTTCTACCTCGGTCGGCAGCTCACCCAGCCCGCGCTGGCCGCCTGGGGCGGGCGCTCCTCGTCCATTCTGGCCGGGCAGCGGGCCCTTCGCGCTGGCCTGGTCACCGCGTCCGCCGCCCTGCCCGGCGAGCGTTTCCCGGTGCGTGTCCCCCAGTAACCGCCAGTGGTTCTCAGCTGTGCGCCGAACTCTGGGAGCTAGGGGGATCTCCGCTTACAGTGGTCGGATGGAGCTCACTGGTGAGGCGGACCTGTCGGCGGGCTCCTTGCTTCGCGGGCAGCGCCGCTCCCGGCCGCCCTCGCTGGCGCTGTACATGACCGAACCGGCCAGGGGTGCGGTGGAGTTCGCCGCGCTGCCGTTCGCTCGTCCGTGGTTGGCCATGGCCCCCCGCGGCGACGGGCACGGGGTGCTGGCCCTGCCCGGGCTGATGGCCACCGACACCAGCATGGCGCCGATGCGCGGATTCCTCCGCCGCCTGGGCTACCACACCCGGGGCTGGCGGCTGGGCCGCAACCTCGGACCCACCGAACAGGTGCTGGACCAGCTGCCCCGGTCGCTGGAATCCCTGGCCGACCGCACCGGCGGCCCGATATCCATCGTGGGCTGGAGCCTGGGCGGCATCTACGCGCGCGAGCTGGCCAGGGAACATCCCGCCCTGGTCCGCCAGGTGATCACCATGGGCAGCCCGTTCGCCCTGGTGCATTCCCGGCAGAGCCGGGCCGGCGGCGCCTACCGGCTGCGCGGCTACCTGCACGCCGAGCCGAGTCGCCTGCCCTCCCGGGCCCGGTTGCGCCGGCCGATCCCGGTGCCGTCCACCGCCGTGTACTCCCGGTTGGACGGGATCGTCTCCTGGCGAGCGTGCATCGAGGCCACCAGCGAGATCCACCAAAACGTCCCGGTGCGCTGCAGCCACCTGGGATTCGGGGTGGACCCCGCCACGCTCTGGCTGCTGGCTGACCGGTTGGCCCAGCCGGCGGACGAGTGGCGGCCGTTCCAACCGCCTCGGTGGCTGCGCGCGCTCTACCCGGTGGCCCGATGACCGCGCGTCCGGAGAGCGGCACGGGCACCCGCGAGGCGCCATGGTCCTTCGCCGCCCCCTGGGGCGCCCGGGGCTGGGTGACCGACCTGGACGGTCCGGTGCACTGGATCGAGTTCGACCGGCCGGGCGGTACCCCGCCCAGCGGTGGCGCGGCAGGCGACGCCCCGCCGATCGTGTTCGTGCACGGCCTGGGCGGGTCGCACCTGAACTGGATGCCGGTCGGCCCGACGCTGGCCACCGACCGGCGGGCGGTGGCGCTGGACCTGCGCGGCTTCGGGCTGACCGAGGGCAACCGGAGGACCTCGACGGTGGCGGCGAACGTGCGGCTGCTGGACCGGTTCGTCCGCGAGGTCGTCGGCACCCCGGTGGTGCTGGTGGGCAACTCGATGGGCGGACTGATCTCGCTCGTGCAGAGCCGGGTGCACGCTGACACGGTTGCCGGCGTCGTGCTGCTCGATCCGGCGCTCCCCCAGCTCGGCCAGCGCCCGGACCTGCGGGTGGTTGCCCAGTTCCTGGCCTACGCGATGCCGGGCGTCGGCGAGATGTACATGCGCGCGGCCCGCACCAAGTTGTCGCCGAGGCAGTACGTGCAACAGGTCCTCGAACTGTGCTTCGTCGACCCGACCCTGGCGCGGGCCGACCTGGTGGAGGCCCTGGTCGCGCTGGCCGAGGAGCGCCGCCGGCTGGGCAGCACGGAGGCGGCGTTCCTGAGCGCGGCCCGGTCCATGATCCGGGTGATGAGCAACCCTCGCCGCTTCGGCGCGGAAATCCGCGGTATCCAGGTGCCGGTGCTGCTGATCAACGGCGAGGGCGACCGGCTGGTGTCCATCGCTTCGGCCCGGGCCGCGGCGGCGGCCAATCCCCGCTGGGAAACCCGATTCCTGCCCGGCGTCGGGCACACGCCGCAGCTGGAGGCACCCGACCTGGTGCTGGACGCCGTAACCGGCTGGCTCGACCGCCACCCAACACTGCGCCCCACCCGAGGCATCGCCTCCTAACCAACCCCGCCCCACCACCTCACCGCCCCCGCCGCCCCACCGCCCCCGTCCCCACCCCCACCGCCCCGACTTGTCGTGTCTTTTTCGAACGACAAGTCGCAGTTGTCGCGTCTTTTTCGAACGACAAGTGGCGGCTCAGTCGCACCCCCGCCACGGAGCCACGCCGGTAACCAGCCTCACCCCGCGCTATTGAACTTCTGGTCAATAGGCTATTGACTGCGGGGTCAATAGCGCCGTACCGTGGGTATGTGGCAAGGACGCGACTCAGCCTCGACCATCGGCGCGAGCATCTGCTCCGCGCCGGGGTTCAGCTGTTGGGCGAGCACGACGGGCCGCCCCCGGTGGACGCCATCGCCAAGGCGGCCGGCGTGTCGAAGGGGCTGCTCTACCACTACTTCCCGGACAAAGATGACTTCCTGCTCGAGGTGGTCCGCTCGGCCAACCTGGAGATCAGCGCCGCGACCGCGACCGATCCGAACCGCCCGGTCGACGAGCAGATCGCGCAGGCGGTGGACGGCCTGCTCGACTACGCGCAGGCGCATGCGGCCGGCATGCGGGTCATCTTCGGCATCAAGTACCAGAGCCCCACCGTGCTGCGGTTGGTGCGCGAGCAGCGGGCGGCCAGGGTGGAGCGGGTGGTCGAGCAGGTGGCGAGCGCCCGGCCGGACAGCGCCGAGGTGATCAGGGCCTCCGCCGCGCTGCACACCGCGCTGCACGGCGCGCTGGCCTTCATGGAGAGCGCGATGCTGCGCTGGCTGGAGGAGCACAACCTGGAGCGCCCGGCCATGCGCACGCTGCTGATCGGCGCGCTGGCCGGGGCACTCGCACTGGCCCAGCAGATCGACCCGGAGCTGCGCCTGGAACCGTCCAACCTGGTCACCCCTGCCGAGGACCGGGAGGCCCAGCGATGACCCGCACAGCACGAGTGAGGCAAGCCGCGGCGCGTACGCGCCGTCAAATCAACGGTGGAGGTGCGTGATGTCGGCACGGGTGATGGCCAGGTGGGCGGCGAGCCACGGGCTGATGCGGCTGGCGCTGAACCGGGGGGCCCGACAGGGCAACCTGGACGCCCGGCTGATGGTCGACCCGGCGTACCTGGCCGATCCGTTCCCCTACTACGAACAGCTGCGCGAGACGTACCCGCTGAGCAAGGGCGGTCTGGCCTGGGCATCGGTGCACCACGACGTCTGCACAGAGGTGCTGCGCAGCGACGACTTCGGGGTGGCCCGTCCCGACCTGATCCTGCCTCCGCCGGCGCGGGCGGTGCTGAAGGTGGTCGGTACCCGCACCTCGGCCGGCCCGATCGACCCGCCGTCGATGCTGGCGGTCGACCCACCGGACCACACCCGCTACCGCAAGCTGGTCAGCCGGGTGTTCACCGCGAAAGCGGTGGCCGCGCTGCGCGAGCGCACCGCGATCGTGGCCGACGACCTGCTCGACCAGCTGGCCAGCGGCGACCACGGCGAGCCGGTGGACCTGGTGGCCGGGTACGCCAGCCTGCTGCCGGTCACGGTGATCTCGGAGATCCTCGGCGTGCCGGTGAGCATGCGGGAGCAGTTCCTGCACTGGGGCGACGGCGCGGCGGCGTCGCTGGACCTGGGGCTGTCCTGGTCGCGTTTCCAGCGCAGCGAGGCGGACCTGGACGCGTTGCACGAGTGGTTCCTCGGGCACTTCGCCCGGCTGCGCGCCAACCCGGGCGAGGACATCCTTTCCCAGCTGGTCGCTCTGGTGGACGACGACGGCGGCCGGCTGTCCGAGCCGGAGCTCTCCGCCACCGCGCTGCTACTGCTCGGCGCCGGGTTCGAGACCACGGTGAACCTGATCGGCAACGGCGTCGCGGCGCTGTTCGCCCACCCCGAGCAGCGGGCCGAGCTGGCCGAGGACCCGTCGCTGTGGCCGAACGCGGTGGAGGAGGTGCTGCGCTTCGACTCCCCCGTGCAGCGCACCGCGCGCCGCGCCAAGCGGGACACCGAGGTGCACGGGGTGCCCGTGCAGGCGGGCAACGTGGTGGTGACCATGCTCGGTGGGGCGAACCGGGATCCCCAGAAGTTCGACCACCCAGATCGCTTCGACATCCACCGGGCCAACGCACGCGAGCACGTGGCGTTCTCCAGCGGCATTCACTACTGTCTGGGCGCCGCGCTGGCCAAGATGGAGGGCGAGGTGGCGTTGCGGCGGCTGTTCGAGCGGTTCCCGCAGCTCACCCCGGCCGGGCCGGCACACCGACGGCCCACCCGGGTGCTGCGCGGCTACGACGCCATGCCGGTGCTGACCAACGCCCGCGTGGTCGCCCACTGACCGCGGCACGCCAAGCGGACCCTCCTCGGAGCGCCCTGAACAATGCATGCTCTGCTACGCGGCGCCCAGTCGGCGCCTCGCGGCGTTGTCGTCGCGGCCGATACAACCCCGGTATCGGCCACTCCCATCACACGACCCGATGCGACGCACTGGATCACCGCTCGCGACGAGCGGCATCATTCAGGACCCTCCTAGCCCCGGCCGATCCACGGCATCCCGGTGGCCGCAACGGTCAGGAACTGCACGTTGGCGGAGAGCGGTAGCCCGGCCATGAAGAGCACCGCCTCGGCCACGTGTCCGGTGTCGAACGTGGGCTCCGGGCGGACGCTCCCGTCGGCCTGCGGCACCCCCTTGGACATGCGTTCGGTCATGTCGGTCGCCGCGTTGCCGATGTCGATCTGACCGCAGGCGATGCCGAACGGCCGGCCGTCCAGCGACAGCGACTTGGTCAGCCCGGTGATCGCGTGCTTGGTCGAGGTGTACCCGGCCGACCCTGGCCTGGGCACGTGCGCGGAGATGGAGCCGTTGTTGATGATGCGGCCGCCGGTCGGGTCCTGCCGGCGCATCAGCCCGAACGCCTCCCGGGCGCACAGGAAGGATCCGGTCAGGTTGGTGTTCACACACGTCCGCCACTCGTCGACGGAGACCTCGTCCGGTAGACCGGACGGGCCAAACGTGCCGGCGTTGTTGAACAGCACGTCCAACCGCCCCCACTGGTCGCGCACCGCCTCGAACAACGCCGCCACCGACTTCTCGTCGGTCACGTCGGTCGGCACCACCAGCGCCCTGGGGTGGCCGTCCGCGGTCGCCGCCAGCGCGTCCTCCCGCCGGCCGGCCAGCGCGACCTGGTATTCCGCGTCGAGCAGGGCGCGGGCCACCACCCGCCCGATGCCGGAGCCCGCGCCGGTGACAACCGCGGTAGGGATGTTCGTCGTCATGTGCACCTCGACATTCAGGTGGCTTGGCGCGGCGGGGCGCCGGTCATCAACAACATAGTGAACCGGGCCCACACCGGCGAGCACGAGACCGGCGAACACAAGACCGGACTCCGCACGACAAGCGACGGGGTACCCGGCAAGCCGGGCGGCCAAACGGCTTTGGCCCCGTTTCCTCCGTGACTTGCTCACTGTTTGTTGTGATCGGTTGTGGGTATTCCTGAGTGGTCCGATGCGATCACCGCATCAGCGATTCTCAACAGGAGAAAAAATGATTGTACTCGGCGTCATCCTTCTTCTTTTGGGATGGCTTCTTGGCATCTCAATTCTCAGTACCGTCGGCACCATTCTGCTGGTGGTCGGCCTCGTGCTGCTACTGCTGGGCTCGGTCGGACGCCCGCTCGGTGGCAGGCGCTGGTACTACTGACCCGGGTCCCGAGTCGGAGGCGATCGAGCCTCCGACTCGGGGCACTCAACCCACCGAGCACTGATCAAAAGTGCCACCAGGAACGCTTCGCCGAGGCGGGCAGCGAACTGGTGACCAACACGCGATACAAGGCCGGGCGGCGCACCCAGGCGACGATGAGCGCGTACTGGCCGCTGACCGCCGGCGGCACCGCGCTCGGGATGCTCCCGGCCGGGTAGTCGCCTCGATAGACGATCAGGCACGCCCTCGGGATGGACGGACCGGCCTCGGCGCCCGGGCTGGCCCCGGGCTGCTTGGTGAGCGGGGTGGACGGCGGCGAGCCGACACCGGCCTCCTGGGTGATCGCGTCCACATCACGCTTGTTGATCGGGCGCACCAGGGTGAGCGTGCCCTGCCCGTGGACCACCTCACTGGCCAGTGGCAACACGGCGGCACAGCGGTCCACGTCGTTGTGCGCCGACGCCCCGCCCCCCGGGGAGGCGCAGCCAGCCAGCGCCAGACCGGCCAGCACCGCCCCCGCCAGCAGCCCGCCGCGGCGGGCCGCCCGGGACCGGCGCGATCGGCGGAAGCCGAAGGAGACGGTCATCGCGCTTCTCCCCGAGGAGCTGGAGCAGCCATGGCCTCGGTTGCCGGGCGCTGAGGCGCCCAGATGCGAAGGGCGAGCCAGGCGAGGCCACCGAGCGGGATGCAGACCCAGTAGGTGACCAGACGATAGAGCAGGACGGCTGCGAAGGTAATGGTCTCGGAGCCGCCGAACGCGACGAGTGCCAGGGTGAGGCTGCCCTCCACCACGCCGATGCCGCCCGGAGTGATCGGCAACGCGGCCGCGACCTGGCTGGCGCAGAAGGCCAGGAGCAGGCCGGCCCACGGGGGCGAGGTGCCGACCGCCTCGTAGGCCATGCCCAAGATCGAGATGCTGCAGAGCCAACTGGCTGTCATGAACCCGAAGGCGAGGGCTCCGGTGTGCACGGGCAGCCGGATGACCCGGAGCTCGGCCACCCGCCGCCGCACCCAGTCCCGCGCCCTGGCGACCGTGCCGTGCTCCTGTCCGGAACTCTCCGGGGCGCCCAGCGGCTCGGACTCGTAGCCCAGCGGGGAACCGACCGCCGAGCCCCGTGACAGGCCTACCCCAGAGCCCACCATCGAGTCCGCCGCGGCCCGCCTGACCCGGTGGCGCCGAGCCAGCGCATAGCCCACCCCCACCAGGACCAGGGCGGCGAGCAACCCGATGCTGAGCGCCCGCAGCCCGGGTATCGGATCCGCCGTCCCGGCCACCTGCACCGCGATGATGGTCAACAGTGTCAGCGAGGCGACATAGAACACGCTGCAGACCGTGTACATCCACGCGGCCACGGTCGCATCCACGCCGCGTCGGCGAAGCACCCCGAAGAGCACTACCCCGGACGCGGCGAACCCCAACGGAAGACAGTAGGCGGCCGCGTCCCCGGCCAGCGTCCCGGCGCTCAGTACCGTCAGGCCCGGCGTTGCCGGCCGACTGCCCGCCGCCGATCCGCCGCCCGACGCCACCGGATCGACGGGCGCCGCGTACGTCTGCCGCACCCCGCGCCGCAGCACGACCACGTGGGCAGCGCCGCGGCACAGATATGAGGCCAGCTCAGCAACCAGCGCGGCGCCGACCCAGCCCCAGTGTGGCCTGGTCAACGTGTCGGCCGCCGCGAGGACCTCGTCGCTGCTGTCGTACAACACGTTGGCGGCCACAGCCGCGGCCACCAGTCCGAGCGCGACCAGCACAAACCGTCGCCAGCGCGGCCGGCCGGGACCGGTCACGAGATCGACTTGCCGGGCGGGCCGTTGGCTCACTCTTATCACGCTAGAGGATCGGGGCCCGACGGATGGTGAACGCGCCAAGGCTGTCGCGGTCACCGCGCCAGACCCACCACCCGCCGATTTGCCCTCCGGTCGAACCCCCGCCGACACCCGGGCGGATGGCCAGGTCGGGCCGGATCAGGCCTGCTGAGCCGGTCCGGGAAGCCCTCGCCGGCCGGCCTTCCGGGCTTCACCTGGTCGGTTAGCTTGGTGCCGAGCGTCAAGGTCCACACGGACACCCCGAAGGTCAACCCCGGTGCGGGTTGTGCGACGCTCAATGAAGTGACGGCGTGGTCAAACCCGCGACCGGCCTAGCGGTCGGAATTGACGCGGGGTGCGGTGAAGCGGTCCCGACGCGTAGCTGGCTCGGGGTCGAGCAATGCGGTTGGCCACTCACGGTTCGCTTGGCCATTCAGCGTTTCCCAGAGCCGATGCCCGTCGTTGGACAGTTGCCGTGTGAGTTGTGTTCAAACCCGTGAGGGGGGCGTTTTAGTGGAGCGTGCAAGGGTCTTTATCGTTGGCTCGGGAGTCGTCGGTACGGCTACCGGCCGAGGGCTGGCCGACGCCGGACATGAGGTGACGTTTATCGACATCTCAGCCGCGCGGATTCGCCAGTTGCTCGACTGGGGCCTCGACGCCCGAGACCGACTGGACCTGGCCGACGAGCCTGAGTCGATCATCTTCCTCACGCTGCCAACTCCGCATGAGGGCCACAAGTACGACCTGTCCGCGTTCTCCGCCGGAACCGCCTCCGTCGGCGCGGCGCTCAAGGACGCTGCCGCCAGGCACACCGTCGTGGTGCGCTCCACGGTTCCGCCGGGCAGCACCGAGGGCCTGGTCCGGTCGCTGCTCGAGGAGCGCTCCGGCAAGAAGGCGGGCGAGGGCTTCGCGCTCGCGTCGAACCCGGAGTTCCTGCGCGCGGTCAGCGCCGAGAAGGACTTCGCGCACCCGTGGATGACGGTGATCGCCTCCCGGGACGAGGACACCCTGCAGCGGATGACCGACCTGCTCAGCCCGTTCGGCGGCGAGCTGCGGACCTTCGAGGACCCGGCGTCGGCCGAGATGATCAAGTGCGCGCACAACATCTTCAACGCCACCAAGATCAGCTTCTGGAACGAGATGTGGCTGGTCGCGCAGCGCCTCGGCGTCGACCTGGACGCGGTGGCCAGCACCGTGGCCAAGTCGGCCGAGGGCTCGATCAACCCCAAGTACGGCATCCGGGGCGGGGCGCCCTACGGCGGAATGTGCCTGCCCAAGGACACCTGCGGCTTCCTCGGCTTCGCCGAGACGATCGGCGTGGAGATGCCGCTGCTGTCCGCGGTCGTTGAGGTCAACGACCGGCTGGTGGCGCTCGGCGCCAAGGAGCTGGACCCGCGCACCGACGGCGGTGTCAGCGAAGTCGACGGCGTTGCCGGTCGGGACATCGCCTGACCTAGGAGCGCCCTGAACAGGACCCTCCTAGCCCTGGTCGAACGGTGCGCAGCGCTACCCGGTCACAGTGCCGGGTAGCGCTGCGCACTTTCCGGGGGTTTACGGGCCGCGCCGAACGGGCGGTCCCCCCGGGACGAAGCTGAACGCGGCGAAGTCGGCGTGCTGGTTGCTCGGGCTGGCCCAGGACTCGTCGCTCCCGCCGAAAAAGGTGGAGAAGAACAGCCCGTCGACGTGCACCCGGTCGGTGGTGCGGTAGTTGAGGCCGCCCTGGGTGAATACGGTGCGCCCGTTCATCCAGACCGTGATGGTCCCGTCGTTGCGACCTGGGGTGTTCAGCACGACGCGCTGCGCGATCCGGATCCAGCTCCCGGTGGTGAATCGCCACCGGCCCCGCCCGAGCGAGGCCCCATATCCCTTCTCGGTGGGCAGGTAGGCGTAGACCTCGCCGGCCCCACCCGCGCGCCACATGAAGCGGGTGGAGAAGCCGGCCGCCTCGTGCCGCCCGCCGCTGCCGGCATCGCCGCCGAACAGGCCGGGCAGCTTGCCGCCCTTCACGAACTGGAAGCCGGGCTGGAACCGGACGTAGTAGATCAGCGTCATGTTGTCCGCGGAGCGCGGCACGCGCAGGTAGGCCTGGGCGCCGCCGTCCTCAGCGCCGCCACGGGCGGCGGTCGGCGAGGCCGAACCGGCCGGATAGCTCACCCGGATCAATCTGCCGGTCGGCGCGGTCCGGTCCTGCAAGAGGCGGGCCCGATCCAGGCCGAACGTGCCGTGATCGATCCAGCTCAGGGTATTGCCGAAGAAGGCGGCCAGATCGCCGAGTTCCTTAGGCGCGCCGCCGGGGGCAGTCAGGACGGCATCTGACATCGGGCCGGGATCTGGCGGGACGGCATCCGGTGGTCCGGGATCCGCGGGCGCCAGGATCTCCGGCGGACCACCCGCCGACCCGGCGACCGGCGGTGCTAGATGCGGACCGACCGGCGGCGCGGCGATCGCGGTCCCCTGGCTGGCCAGCGTCACCGCCACCGCGCTCAGCAGTCCCGCCCAGATGAAATGCGG
>DATHIT010000517.1:0-9012 GCA_035489915.1 Pseudonocardia sp.
CGGCGGGCCCGGGACGAGGGGTTCATCCGGCCCGACCTACCCGACGGGATGGCCGAGGGAATGCTCTACCGGATCGTCACCCTGCTGGCCCGGCAGTACAGCGACCACGACCCCGCCCGGGCCGCCGACATCGCCGTCGACATGTTGCTCAGCGGAGTCGGCGCCCGGTGACTGGCCGGCGGCCGTCGCCGGAGCCCTGCCGCGGGGGCCCCGTGGGCGCGGGTCGCTAGCCGGCGCAGCCGGCCAGTTCGGGTCGCGGCGGCGTCGCGCCGGTAGGGCTGGGGGTGAAAAACAGCCGTGCGCAGTCGATCACGAAGCGTGGGTTCTCCTCCGGAATGAAATGCGCCGAATCCGGCGCCAACACTTCACGCACGTCCTTGGCGACCGGCCGGTAGGACTCCGCGACGAGCCCGCCGAGCGACCGCGCCGCGCCCACGGCCAGCACCGGCATCGCCAGCCGCTTCGATTCGCCGTTCCGCTGGACGTCGTGCGCGTCGGCACGCAGCGCCCGGTAGTACTCGAAGCCCGCGTGACGACGGGTCGGGTCGGCGTAGGCCCGGTAGTACGGTTCCCGATCGGCCGGCGACACGCTGCCCTCGAAGAACATGCCCAGGTAGGTCGGGACGTCCTCGTCGTCGATCAGCTGCTCGGGGATCGGGGCCGGGGTGGAGTTGAACAGGATGTGCCAGGTGAACTGGTTGAGCTTGTCGAGGGTGGGCCCAGCCAGGGGCGACTCGAGGACTGCCAGCCTGGTCACCTCGGTGGGGAAGTCGCGGGCATAGGCGAACCCGACCATGCCGCCGACATCGTGGGCCAGAATCATGATCTCCCGGTAGCCCAGCCGCTGAACGGCTTCGCGCACCCGCCGCGCCGTGCTGGCCTTGTCGTAGCCGCCGGCTGGAACGCTCGACTCGCCGAGGCCCGGCAGATCGAGGGCGATCACCGTGTAGCTGTTGGCGAGGTCGGGCATCGTCTTGTGCCACGCGTGTGAGGTCTCTGGCCAGCCGTGCAGCAACAGCAGCGGCGGGCCCGAACCGGCGCGGGTGTAGTGAATGGTGCCGCCCTCTACCGGGACCGATCCCTGCTCGACCGCTGCTCCGGCTCCAGTCGGCCCGGCTCCGGCCGGCGCCGAGGGTACGGACGTGCCCGGCGCGGGCACCGGCGTACTGGCGCAGGCGCCGGTGAGGACCAGCAGTGTCAGGGCGGCGAGCGCGGCGGCGTACCTGCCCAATGGCGCCGGATGGATCCTTCTCATGGCGGTCTCCTTCGGTGCGGCGGTTACCTGGTGGTCGTTCCCGCCGTGCCCCAACCGGACATGCCCTCGCCAACGCCCGCTCTGCTCACCGCGATCGCGCGAGTCGCCTAGATCATCGATGGCGAACGTGGGGTGACTGTCAGCCCAGTAGGAAAGGAGCGATCTCGACCCGCCAGCGGGTGCCGCGTCGGTCGTCTCGAAGGTCCACCACGCC
Organism: Pseudonocardia sp.; assembly: GCA_035489915.1. Taxonomy (GTDB): domain Bacteria; phylum Actinomycetota; class Actinomycetes; order Mycobacteriales; family Pseudonocardiaceae; genus Pseudonocardia. The sequence goes on from DATHIT010000517.1 coordinate 1,470, forward strand.
ACCGGGGATATGAACCATCGCGGGGGTTGTCAACTCGTCGGTCGGTGGGTGCACTCAGGGTGCCCTCGGCCGGGCGGGTGTGCAGCCCGGAGTCGTGAGTGGCGATGGTCGCTATAGCGACCATCGCCACTCACGACCTCTGAGCAGCCCGGGGACGGGGTCAGCCGAGGCTGGTCAGCGCGTCGGTGAGCGAGTCGAACAGGCCGAACAGGCCGGGGGACGGCGCGCTCGGCTCGGGCCGGTCTGCCCGGTGATCGTCGTGCGAGTCCCCGTGGTTGTCGGAGTCGTCCTGGTCGTCGTTGTCGTCCGCCCGCGCCTGGTCGGCGTGGTGGTCCGAGTCCCCGGTGGCTCGCGCCCGGCCGTCGTCCGTGTCGTGGTCGCCGGATCGGCTCCGCTCGCCGACTCGTGACGCCCCCGGTGAGGGATCGCCCGCCGCGGTGCCCACCCGCGAGCCGCCCGCCGCGGTGGCACCGGAAGCGCCGCTGGGGTCGGTCGCCCGGCCGGAAGCGGTGCCGGGGTCGGTCGCCCGGCCGCGAGCGGTGCCGGGGTTGGCCGCCCGGCCGGCGGCCGTGCCTGAGTCGGTCGCCCCGCCGGGAGCGGTCGTGCCGGAGGGGGTGTCGGCGGGCCCGGGAGCAGTCGCGCCGGGAGGGGCAGCCGCGGGGCCGGGCGCGGCTGCTTGGGGCGGGACCGTGTTGGGCAGGCCCGGTGCGGCGGGGCCACCGGGAACGGCTGCCTCGGGTGCAACCGGGTTGAGTAGGTCCGGTCCGGCGGGGGCGCGCACCGGGCCGCGAGGGCCGGCCAGGTGCGGGTTGAGCACGCCCGGTCCGGCGGGCAACGTGCTGGTCGTGGCTGAGGCGTCCGGCGACGGTGTAGGGCCGTCGCTCCGGAAACCGAGCACCCCCCACAGCACACCCGCCGCGCCGAGCAGCACGACCAGCCCGGCGAGCATCGCGACAGCGCGCGGGGGCCGGCTCCGCTCTGTACGTGGCTTCCGGGCTGGGCGATGCCGGGCCTCTCGACCGGCCGACGCGCTGGTCGGGCCCACCGCGCGGAGGTGGGCTGCCGACCGGCTGACCTCGTCGTCCGCCGACCGCGGCTCGCTGGGTGGCGGCGCCGGCGGGGTGCCGTGATACGCATGGTGCCAATGCGCGCTCGCCGGTTCATCGCGCTTCGCGGGCTTCCGCTCGGCAGCAGAACCGAGCTCCTCGTGCGCCCCCTCAGACACCAACTCACCCCTTGTGTACTCGCTCGCGGCCCGTCGGCCGTCCCCACAGATGCAACGAGCAGCGCGTGATCAAGTGACGCTTGATCGCCACTCGAGCGTGTGATGACCGGACTCGAACTGGTGAGCATCGGTACTGTACGTGACATCAGGTGACTCAGTGCTACCAACTGCACCCCTCACCGGGGCGGCCGCCGACCGCGCCCGATCTGTGGCGTGAACCTCGAGGCAGCAGAATTACCGGTCATGGATGTAGCCGCTGTGCGTAGCCAGCTCACCACGCCGTTAGGTGCACCGGCGTTCCCGCGCCCGCCGTTCCGGTTCACCAATCGCGAGTACCTCAACATCACCTACCGGACCGACCCGGAGGCGCTGCGCCGACTGGTGCCCGAACCGCTGACGGTGCCCGAGCCGCTGGTGCGGTTCGAGGTGATGAAGATGCCGGATACCACCGGGCTGGGCTCGTACCACGAGAGCGGTCAGGCGGTGGTGGTGGAGCACCAGGGCGAGCGCGGCGAGTACATCCACGCGATGTACGTGGACAACCATCCGGCGATCGCCAGCGGCCGGGAGATCAGCGCGTTCCCGAAGAAGCTGGGCTCGCCGAGGCTGTTCGTGGACTCCGACGCGCTGGTGGGCACGTTGGACTACGGCACGCTGCGGGTGGCCACCGCGACCATGGGTTACAAGCATGAGGCGATGAGCGTCGAGGATGCGCTGGGCGAGATCGGGGTGCCCACGTTCATGCTCAAGCTGGTTCCCGGTTACGACCGCACGCTCCGGATCGCCGAGTTGGTGCGCGCTCAGATCACCGACGTCACCGTGCGCGGCGCCTGGACCGGGCCGGCCCGCCTGCAGCTGTTCGAGCACGCGCTCGCGCCGCTGGCCGACTTCCCGGTGCTGGAGGTGGTCGCGGCCAGCCATTTCGTCGCCGATCTCACCCTGGGCCGTCCCGCGGTTGTCTTCGACTACCTGGCGGAATGACGGCGCGTCGCGGTCATTCCGCCGATTCGCCGTAGAGCAGGCGCATCGCGATTTCTCGGTAACGGCGAACGTGCCCCAGTGCGAACGCCGCCGCTGCTTCCGGGTCTCCGGACGCGATAGCCTGGTAGAGCTCGCGGTGTTCGTCCAAGAGCTGGTCCGGGTCGTTTATCTGCTGAAACAACCAGCGCAGCCTGCCTTCCAGCGGTTGTAGCAGGGAGGCGAGCAGGCGGTTGTCAGCCAGTGTCACGATGTGTTGATGGAATGCGGCGTTGGCGCGACTGATTCTTTCTGGTTTTCCGGATAGCGTCGCCCGTTCCGCCTGGCCGAGGAGCCGCTCCAGCTCGCGCAGGTCCGGTGGCCGCGCCCGCCGGGTCGCCTCGCGGGTGGCCTGCACCTCGAGGGCCTCCCGCACGCTGAACAACTCCTCGACGTCGCGCCGGGAGACCTGCTTCACCACGATGCGGCGAGGCGAGAGGGCTTCGACGAATCCCTCGAGGGTGAGCACCTGTATCGCCTCGCGCACCGGCACCCGGGACATCTCGAACTCCTCGGCGAGGTCGCGTTCGAGCAGCCGGTGCCCGGGCCGCAGGTGCCCGGCGATGATGCGGTCGCGCAGCTCCTCACAGACCTCGTCGCGCAGCCGTGTCCAGGTGCTGGAGCCCGGGTTGATCATTGGATCCGCCTTGCCGGCCGGGCTGTTAAGCCAAAGTTACGGTATACCAAACCTCTTGACTTGAGCATCCTACGGGCGCATGTTTGCAATAACAACAGTGTTGGGCGCCCCGAACTGGACAGGCTTCGCTAACCAAGGCTCAAGGACTGGTAATGGATGTGACCGCGAAGGCGGGGGATAATTCCCGGGCGCCTGATATCGGCATGCTCAAGCCTAGTCGCACCCGTTGGAAGATCTTCTGGATCCTCCTCGGCATTGTGACGTTGAACTATATCGATCGTGGCTCCCTTTCGGTGGCGCTGCCGCTTATCTCCAAGGAGATGCACATTTCTCCGGAGACCACCGGTCTTATTCTGAGCTCGTTCTTCTGGACCTACGCGATCATGCAGATTCCGGGAGGCTGGCTGGCGGACCGGTTCAAGCCCCGATGGATCGCCGGCGGCTCGTGCGTGGGCTGGGGGATCGCGCAGAGTTTGATCGCGTTGGCTTCGAACGTCCCGGGGCTGGTTGCCCTGCGCTTGCTGCTCGGTGCCGCGGAGGCCCCGGTTTATCCAGCGGGCGGCAAGCTCAACGCGGTGTGGCTGCCGGCCGGGGAGCGGGGTCGGGGCGCGGTGATGCTCGATGGCGGAGCTCCGTTGGGCGCGGCCATCGGGGGCGTGGTGGTCTCCGGGCTGATCCTGTGGTTCGACAGCTGGCGGGGCGCGTTCCTGGCCGTCGGGCTGCTGACAATCGCCGCCGGCCTGCTCGCCGTCCGATACATCCGCAACACCCCCGCGGAGCACCCGGCGGTCAACGCGGCCGAGCTGGAGTACATCGAGCGCGCGCACCGGGAGGAGGATGCCGGTGCGCCGTCCGCCGGGCGGTCCGGGCTGCTGCAGTACTTCCGATTCCGCTCGTTCTGGGCCATGTGTCTGGGTTGGATGGGGTTCAACGGGGTCTTCTACGGGTTGCTCACCTGGGGTCCGTTGTATCTGTCCGCTACCAAGGGGTTTGCCATCGCGGCGATCGGTTGGTCGACGTTTGCCATCTTCGGCGCCGGGTTCGTCGGGGAATTGACCGGCGGGGCGCTGGCCGACTGGTGGCGGGCGCGGGGCGGCGATCCGAACCTGGTGATGCGCTCCCTACTTGGTGTCGCCGGTGTCGCGGTGGTCGTCGGGCTGGTCGGCGTGGTCGTGGTGCCGAATGCGGTGGCCACGGTCGCCCTGCTGGCCGGCGTGTTGTTCTTCCTGCGGTGGGCCGGGCTGTACTGGAGCGTGCCGGCCATCCTGGTCGGTCGGGACAATGCCGGCGTGGCGGGCGGGGCGATGAACCTGTTCGGCAATATCGCTGGCATCGTCACTCCGATCGTGGTCGGGTTCATCGTGGGGCACACCGGCTCCTACACCGGCGGCCTGCTGTTCTTCGTCGGCTCCGGCGTGCTGTTCACCGCCTGCTCGCTCACCCTCAACTATCGCCAGCGTCTCGCCGTCTAGAAGGGCAGCCATGTACCGAGTGGGGATGATCGTCCCTTCGTCCAACACGTGCCTGGAGCCGATGACCTACCGCATCCTGGAGGGCGTCGATGAGGTGTCGGTGCACTTTGCCCGGGTGCCGGTCACCCGAATCGCGCTGGACGCGGACTCGATGAGCCGGTTCAGCGTGGACACGATGACGGCGGCCGCTCAGCTGCTCGCCGATGCCAAGGTCGATGTCATCGCGTGGAACGGTACGGCCGGCTCCTGGCTCGGCCCCGACTACGACCGCCAGATGTGCGCGGCGATCACCGAATCCACTGGCGTGCCGGCGACCACCTCGACGCTGGCGCTGCTGGACGCCTGCCGGGCGTTCGGCGCGACCCGGCTCGGCCTGGCCCTGCCGTACACCTCCGACGTGGCCGAGCGGATCGCGTCGACCTACCGCGCCGAGGGCATTGAGTGCACCGCGGTGGAGTTCCTCGGCCTCACCGAGAACAACGACTTCGCCGCCGTGCCCTCGGCCGGCGTGGCTGAGTTGATCGCCGCCTCGGCGCAGGGCCAGCCGCACGCCGTCGCGGTGGTCTGTACCAACGTCCATGGCGCACCCGAGGTGGCGCCACTCGAGGCGAAGCTGGGCTTGCCGATCTTCGACAGCGTCTCGGCGACCCTGTGGAAGACGCTCGAGGCGTCCGGGGTCTGGCTGCCGGGGTGGGGCGCCCTGCTCGAGAACGGAACGATGCGGACCGGATTCCAGCGAGCCATCGGAGCCCTGCTCGAGGCCACCGGCGCGGACCGGACCACCCTTCGGATCGACGTCCCCGGGCGCGGGCTGCAGGTAGATCTGGCCGCGGCCGAATGCCTACGCCCCGGAGTGCCCGCCATCCGCCACGACGCGTCGCTGGACCAGCGTGCGCTGAACACCGTCAGCTGGCTCGAGTTGCACCGGAGCACGCTGGTCCAGCCACATTTCCGCGCGGACCCGAGCCCGCCGGCGGCGCTGATCAGCGTCTACGGCGTCAACGCCCAGATGCTCGGCCCGGTCGTCCGGGGTGGGGAGCTGATCGGCTGGATCTCCGCGCACAGCCTCACCGAGAGGCCGTGGACCGAGGCCGATCAGCGGGCCATGGCCCAGGCGGTAGCTCAGGTCCACGACGTGCTCGACGGGGCACGCCTCGACGGCGGCGGTGACTCGACTCGCGGTTGATCAACGAATATGGCTAGGCGCTCGGTGGTTTGATTGGCTCGAGCGGCTCGGCACGCGCCGATGCCGGGCTGGGTCGCCCGCGACGGGTGCCCCGGTTTATCGAGCGTTCAGACAGGGAGAGGCCCACCGTTGAGCAGGACCGATGCGGTTGTGGTGGGCGCCGGGATCAACGGGATGGCGGCTGCCGCCGTGCTCGCCGCGCGCGGCTGGTCGGTCGCGCTGGTCGACTCGGCGCCGGCCATCGGCGGCTTCATCGAGTCCGCCGAGCGGACCGTGCCGGGCTACCTGCACGACACGTACTCCTCGTGGCACCCGTTGTTCGTCACCGGCCCGGTCTACGCCGAGTTCGGCGAGGCGCTGCACCGCCACGGCCTGGAGTACTGCAACACCGAGGGCCCGCTGACCGCGACGGCGTCCGACGACGGGGAGGTGGCGCTCGCCCACCGGGACCTGGAGACCACCGTCGCGGGGTTCGCCGAACCGGCGGACCGGCAGGCCTATCGGGACGCGATCGCCCGGTTCGGCGCACATGCGGCGCAGATCGGCGGGTTGCTGGGCGCCGAACTGCACTCCAGGGATGTGCTGGCCCCGCTCTGGCGGCTGGGCGCCAACGGCGGCCGGGCCGAGCTGCTCGCCTACCTGCGGGATACCGCGACCAGTGGCCGCGGCTGGCTGCGCGGCCGGTTCCGGGGCAGCGAGGTCGACCGGATCTGGGCCCCGTGGCTGCTGCACGCCGGCCTTGCGCCGGACTCCGCGTCGGGCGGGCTGATGGTGCCGATCTTCGCGGCCACCCTGCACGCCGCCGGGTTGCCGGTGGTTGCCGGCGGCGCCGGCCGATTCGTCGAGGCGTGGGCCCGGGTGCTCGACGAGCTCGGCGTCCAGGTGCACACCGGGCACCGGGTCGACCGCATTGTCGTGCGCGAGGGGCGGGCCGCCGGGGTGTCCGGCGACGGGTGGGAGCTGTTGGCCGACCGCGCGGTCCTCGCGTCGGTGAGCCCCGGCGCGCTCTACCGCGACCTGCTGCCCGCCTCGGCCGTCCCCGGCCAGGTGCGCACCGAGGCGGGGCAGTTCCGACACGGCCGGGGTGCCGCGCAGATCCACGTTGCGCTGTCCGGGCCGGTGCCGTGGCGGGCCGCTGAGCTGCGCGAGGTCCCACTGGTCCACCTGTCGGACGGGTCCGCCAGCACGGCGATCGCCTGCGCCGAGGCCGAGGCGGGTCTGCTGCCCCGCCGGCCGACCGTGGTGGTGGGGCAGCAGCACCTGCTGGACCCGAGCCGGGTGCCCACTGGAGCCGCGGCGCTCTGGCTGCAGCTGCAGGAGGTGCCGTTTGCACCGGTCGGGGACGCGGCCGGCGAGTTGGACACCTCCGGTGGCTGGACGCCGTCGCTGGCCGGTGGGTTTGCCGACCGGGTGCTCGGGCGGTTGGCCAGGCATGCCCCGGGGGTGCGCGAGCTCGTGCTCGGGGTGGACGTGATCACCCCGGTCGACCTGCGGGCCCGCAATGCCAACGCGGTGGGCGGCGACCCCTACGGCGGGTCGGCTGAGCTGGACCAGAGCTTCCTGTGGCGCCCGCTGCCCTCGGCGGGCCACCACCGCACGCCGGTGGCCGGGCTGTGGCACATCGGCGCCTCCACCCACCCCGGCGCCGGCCTCGGTGGCGTTTCCGGATACCTCGTCGCCCAGCGGCTCACCGCCGAACCCCGGCCGCTCGCCCGGCTCCGCCGGCGGATCACCCGGCGCTGAGCGGGCTGGCGCGGTCCTCAGACATGGATCATGCGGTCGGGGACGTTGGCAGTGCGGCTGGCCCAGGGGTAGTAGATGGCGGCGGTGAGGACGAGGCCGATGATCCAGGAGATGTCGGCGCCGCCGAGCGCGTCGGTCACCGGGCCGGTGTAGAGCTTCTGCGCCAGGAAGGGGATCTGGGCAACGATCCCGGCGAAGTAGCAGACCAGGGCAACGAGGTTCCAGCGGCCGTAGCGACCGTCAGGATCGTAGAGCGCCGGCAC
>DATHIT010000518.1:0-6836 GCA_035489915.1 Pseudonocardia sp.
CGACGGCGAGCTGGTGGCCGTCTATGACCTCGGCGGCGGGACCTTCGACGCGACCGTGCTGCGCAGCGGGCCGGACGGGGTGGAGATCCTGGGCGTGCCGGAGGGGATCGAGCGGCTCGGTGGCGTCGACTTCGACGAGGCGATCATGGCGCACGTCAACTTCGTCGGAGGTGGGGCCCTGGACGCGTTGGACCGGCGGGACCCGAAGGCCGCCGTGGCGCTGGACCGGCTCCGGCAGGACTGCATGCTGGCCAAGGAGTCGCTGTCTCGGGACACCGAGACCGTGATCCCGGTGTTCCTGCCCGGCCGGCAGTTCGAGGTGCGGCTGACCAGGACCGAGTTCGAGGACATGATCAAGGTCCCGATCGAGTCGAGCATCAGTGCGCTGACCCGGGCGCTACAGTCCGCCCAGGTCACGCCCGCGGATCTGAGCGGAGTGCTGCTGGTCGGCGGGTCGTCCCGGATCCCGCTGGTAGCCCGGACGGTGTCCGAGGCACTCGACCGGCCGACTGTGGTGGACACCCACCCGAAGTACGCGGTGGCGCTGGGCGCGGCCGCGGTGGCCAGGGCCCAGTCCGGCCAGCAGGCACTCACCCAGCCGAAGACCGGCACAACGGCGGTGGGTGCCCAGAACGGCGGCAGGCCGGAATCGGGCGGAGCGGGCGGGTCGGGCGGTGCCGACGGGTCGACCCGACTCAGGCGGCGGCTGGCCACCGTGTTGGGAGTGGTGGCGCTGATCGGCGTGGTGGTGGCGATCTTCCACACCCTGGTCTTCGGATCGGGCACCACGGACAACCAGGCTGCCGACGCGCTGGCCCCGGTCTCGAATACCCCGCCGCTGGCCAGCGTGCCCATCCCGACGGTCGGCGGCACGCTCCCGGCCGGCGCCACGCCAGGGTTCGCCGCCGTGTCACCGAACGGGCGACTGCTCTACGTCGCCAACGGGAACGCGAAACAGCTCACCGTGCTGGACGCGACGACCAACTCGACGGTGGCGACGGTCTCGGTCCCGGCCGGCCCGCCCCAGTTCCTGACCTTCTCGCCGGACGGGCGCCGGGTCTACGTCAGCATCTTCGACACCTCCGGCTCGGGCTCCGAGATCGCGGTACTGGACACGGCGACGAACCAGGTGCTCGGGCAGGTCCCGGTGGCCGGCCAGCCGTTCCGACCAGCGGTCACCGCGGACGGCGGGACGCTACTCGTGCCGGTGCACAACCCGAACAGCGTGTGGGTGATCGATACCGCCTCGTTGAAGGTGGCCAGGCAGATCCCGGTCCAGCCGGACCCGAACTGGGTGGAGCTGTCCGCTGACGGCAGTGAAGCCTTCGTCGTCAACCACGCGTCCAACCTGATCAGCGTGCTCGACCCGGCATCCGGCACGGTCACCGGCCAGATCTCGGTCGGCGCCGGCCCGAACGCCATCGCGGTGAACCGTCGGAGGCCGGTGCTGGCCACCGCCAACTTCAACGGCAACTCGGTCTCCCTGCTGAACGCCACGACGAACACGGTGACCACCACGGTCCCGGTCGGCCAGCACCCGCAGGCGCTCGCCTTCGCGCCGGACGGCCGTTTCCTCTACGTGGTCAACGACGCCGACAACACCGTCTCGGTAATCGACACCGGTACCAACCGGGTCACCGCGACGGTCCCCACCGCGCAGACGCCGACCAGTATTTCCGTGGCACCCGGTGGCAAGCAGGCATATGTGACGAATTTGGCGGGCGGCACATTGACCCTGCTGAACCTGAGCGGCTGACGGAGGAAATACCTACCTGAAATTGATGGGTTTGCCTCCACGCTCGTAGGCCGGCCCCATCCGGCCGGGGTCAACCACTGTGAATTCGAGTTCGAAAGGAACACTGAGGTGAGTCTGAAACGCGCGGCCGCAATTGTCGTCCTGCTGGTCGTCATCGGCGGAGTCTTCTTCTTCGTCCGGAACAGGCCGGACCTGGCCAGCGCCCCCGCGCAGCCCCAGGCGGCCGGGGCTACCTCGGCGGTGCAATTGGAGCTGATAAACGGAACCGCGCAGCAGAACAACGCACCGGCCAATACCGGCGACTTCTACACCGGGGCGCGCAACGACCCGCCCGCAATGCGCTGGGTGCAGCTGACCGCCGCCTCCGCGGGCACGCTCAACCCAGTCGTGGTCAACGCCACCGGCCGGACCATCTACCGGTTCGACAAGGACACCGCGAACCCGCCGAAGTCCAACTGCGACGGCGCCTGTGCGCAGACCTGGCCCCCGTTGCTGGTCCAGGGTGGCTCCAAGGTGTTCATCGACGGGTTGGACAACAAGCTGGTGGGCTCGGTGACCCGCGCCGACGGCACGCAGCAGGCCACGCTGAACGGCTGGCCGATGTACCTCTACAGCGGGGACCACAAGGCCGGCGACGTGAACGGTGAGGGCGTCGGCGGCACCTGGTACGCCATCGCGCCGGACGGGTCCAAGGCCGCCCAGTCGCAGACCGGCACCGACCAGGTGGTCGGGCTGAGTTACACGACCGGCACCGCGAAGCAGAACAACGCGCCGGCCGACACCGGGGACTTCTCCCGGGGCCCGAGCAACAGCCCGGCCGCGATGAAGTGGGTGCAGCTGACCGCTGGGTCGGCCTCCGGGCTGAACCCGATCGTGCACAACGCGGTGGGCCGCACCATGTACCGGTTCGACAAGGACACCGCGCACCCGTCGCGGTCGAACTGCGCGGGAGCCTGCGCACAGACCTGGGAGCCGGTACTGGTCCAGCAGGGTGGCCGGATCTTCGTCGACGGCGTGTCCACCGCCAGGGTCGGCATCCTCAACCGCGCCGACGGCACCCGGCAGGTCACCGTGGGCGCCTGGCCGATGTACTACTACAACGGCGACCACAACCCAGGCGACGCGAACGGCGAGGGCGTCGGCGGCACCTGGTTCGCCATCTCCCCGACCGGTGGAAAAATCCAGCGGTGACCCCACCTGGGCTACTCATGAATTCCACGGACAACTCTCCGCGCTTCGCGCTCCCGAAAGGGCCTCGAAAAGGGCGGAAAGATCAGCGGAGATCTTAACTCCTGGGAAGGGCACGTCATGGCCGAACTGGCTGACAAAGGTATCTTCGAGCGCCGGGAATCGGCGGTCCGCAGTTATTGCCGGAATCTCGATGCGGTACTGGCCACTGGCCGGGGCACCGTGGTGTGGGACGTCGAGGGAAACGAGTACCTCGACTTTCTGGCCGGGGCGGGTGCACTGAATTACGGGCACAATGACCCCGACATGCAGCGTTCGCTGATCGACTATATCAGCGGCAACGGGATCGCCCACGGGCTGGACTTGCATACGGACGCGAAGCGGGCGTTCTTGGAGCGGTTCGAGGAGATCGTGCTGGCGCCGCGCGGGATGGACTACCGAGTGCAGTTCAGCGGGCCGACTGGGGCGAATGCCATGGAGGCGGCGCTGAAACTGGCGCGGAAGGCGACCGGCCGATCGAACATCGTGGCGTTCACCCGGGCGTTCCACGGACTGTCCGCCGGGGCATTGGCGTTGACCGGAAACTCGCAGCTGCGCGGTGGCCCGGTGAACGGCCTGGGGAACGTGTCCCGGCTGCCCTACGACGGCTATCTGGGCGGGGTGGTGGATTCGGCTGAACTGTTGGCGAAAATGCTGGCGGACCCGTCCAGTGGGCTGGACGCGCCGGCCGCGATCGTGTTGGAGACCGTGCAGGGCGAGGGCGGCCTGAACACCGCCTCGCCGCGGTTCCTGCGCCGAGTAGCCGAGTTGGCCGCCGATCACGGTGCGTTGTTGATTGTGGACGACATCCAGGCAGGCTGTGGGCGTACCGGGTCGTTCTTCAGCTTCGAGCCGGCCGGGATAGCGCCGGATATCGTTGCGCTATCCAAGTCGCTGTCTGGGTACGGTCTGCCAATGTCGGTGCTGCTGATCCGCCCGGAGCTGGACGTGTGGGAGCCGGGTGAGCACACCGGCACCTTCCGGGGAAACGCCCACGCGTTCGTCACCGCCACCGCGACGCTGGAGAAGTTCTGGACATCGGATGCGCTGATGAACGACGTGGCCCGGCGGTCCGGGCTGTTGACCGACCGGCTGACCGAGATCGCTCGGCGGATCCCGGGTGCCGTGCTGAAGGGGCGCGGGATGATGCTCGGCTTGGAAACCCAGCCGGCGCTGGCCGCACGGATCGTCCAGGAATGCATCCGTGGCAACCTGATCATCGAGCGGGCCGGCCCTCGGGACGAGGTTGTCAAGCTGCTCGCGCCACTGACGACCCTAGACGAGCAGCTGGAGCGCGGTATGGAGATCCTGTCCAATTCGGTCGACCGCGCGTTGACCAGCCCGTTCCCGATCTCGGCGTGAGCCGGTCAGCGCGCACAGGCCCTGTACCGCTTCAAAACCCGACTTGAAGTGCGGAGTTCCAAAACTCGGCCTGGGGCGTCTACCTGCGAGTTCATGCCGCGCGTTCGTATTCGTTGATCAGCCCTTCCAGGACCGGTCGGCGCTTAATCCCTCTGTGCTTGAGGTTGGCGGTGGGGTGGTCTGGCCGTGGTGGACGTAGCTCGCGGGCGCGGTGAGGTCTTCGCCCGTTGTAATGCCGGACGTAGCTGGCCAGCACTGTTCTGAGATGTCGTTCACCGAAGATCAGCATGCGGTCGGTGAGCTCAGTTGTCGCGGTGAGCACGAATCTTTCGGCGAAGCAGTTCGCTCGCGGACAACGAGGCGGAATCCTCACCACCTGAATACCCGCACCGGACAGGACGCGTCGAACGACGCGGTGAACTGACCCCGGCCATGAGCCGGGACGTGACGACGCTGATCGACGACAACCGGCCGAGGGCAACCACCTGGAAACGACCCACGAAAGTCATCTACTAGGTGACATATCCACAGCGGAAGCCCTGCGCCACAGCTTCAGCGCGATCCTTCACCCGCAGCTTGCGAAACATCCGACGCGCATGGGTCTTCACGGTGTCCTCAGCAAGGTAAAGCTCGCGCCCGATCTGGCCATTGCTCTTGCCCTCGCTCATCCCCCGCAAGACCTGAAGCTCCCGCTCCGTCACCGATCCCGCCTCCCGAGCAACCCGAGCAGGCACCGGTAGCCGCGCCCCGCTGGTCAGCGCGTGGGCCAGCGTCGAGACCAACTCCGGGCGCGAGGAGTCCCAACGCAAGTAACCGCGAGCTCCCCCGGCGATCGCCGCGGCGACACTGCCAGAGTCACCCGGTGCGCCGAAGACCAGGACGTTGGCCTGCGGATGCGCCGCAAGCAACCCTCGTACCGCACGAACACCGGTTGGTGCCCCGCGTTGGGTCCCCACCAGCACCAGATCCGTCGGCTGCCGGGAGTAGCGGGCCAGCAGCTCCTCGGCGGTCATCGCTGAGTCGATTCGGCGTACCCCAGCCACCGCGGACATCGCCCGGGTGAACCCCTCACGAACACCGCGGCGATCCTCAAAGATCAGTACCGTTGTCACAGAACCCCTTCCGCACAGCTGGCCAGATCCCGTCGACTACATCGGCCCCCACCGAACTGAACAATCCGAGAAACGACACCCGCCCGGTGAACCGGAGCCCCTAACCCCGACGTAGCAGCCCCGGCCCCGGTCGGCCGCTTCGCGCCGCTCCCTCGGCGCACGAAACGACCCGGTCAGCAATGGGCAGCCTTCGGCCCGGCAACCCCGGCTCGCCCGGCTGGCGCTCTTGAGGGGGAAGAGACCAGCCGCACAACGGGGCCAGCGCAGGCCGACCTCAGTCCCCAGCTAGCCAGGGCCTGCCACGGCTATCCACACCAACCGCCGACCTAACGAAACCGATATAGCACTGGTTACGCCCCGCTGTCACGCAATCCACGGCGGTGCCCCCTCCTCGGCACCTGTCTCGCGTCAAAGGTCGGGAGCCCACCCGGCCGAGCGCGGTGTGCCTGGCCGGTTCAGCTACGGTGACCGGCCTGAACCCAGGGAGGGGCGGTGCCGCAGTGAGTGACCACTGGCCTGGGCGACACAGCTGGGCGGACCAGCCCGGTCGCGACCACGACGGCGGGGACCTGGAACGCACCCAGGTACTGCGGCCTTCCGACCGGTTCACCGAACGGATACCCCCGACGGGCGAGCGGGTCCTGGCCGGGCGGTATCGGCTGGAGCAGCCACGGGGCGCCGAGGCAGGGATCCAGGTCCTCCACGCCACCGATCAACGCGACGGGCGTCCAGTCGGCGTCACCCTGTTCACCGCCCGGCTGGACGACGCCGGCGCCCGACGCTTCCTGGACCAGGCCCGCCCGCTGACCGCGGTCCATCACCCCGACCTGGTCGCCGTGCTCGACATCGGCATCGAACAGGGCCAGGGCTACCTCGTGCGTGAACTGATGGATGGGCACACCCTGCGCGCCGAACTGGGCCGGGGCCCACTGCCTCCCGAGGAAGAGGCCCGCATCGGCGCCCAGGCGGCTGCCGCACTGGCCGAGGCCCACGACCACGGCCTGTCGCACCGCGACGTGTACCGTGCCAAAACTCGACGCCATGCCCGCGACCTGCAGGTTCACCTTCCAGCAGGCCCCGGAATGATCACGCTATGGCCGTACGTCTGCTCTACTTGATCTTGACTCGGATGCTGTCCTCGCTGGCGCTGCTCTGCCGCCGAAGAAGCACATTGATCGCCGAGACGCTGACGCTTCGACAACGAGGTCACGGTGCTGCGCCGGCAACTCGGCCCAGCGCGCCCGACCTGGCCCGACCGGGCGATCCTATCCGCCCTGGCCAGGATCCTGCCCCGCGAACTGCGGCACCGCCGACTCGTCACACCCGCCACCCTGCTGGCCTGGCACCGACGTCTGATCACCAAGAAGTGGACCTACCCG
>DATHIT010000519.1:0-6095 GCA_035489915.1 Pseudonocardia sp.
AAACGCCCATGGCCGGATTCCTGGCCCGCAGGTTGGCGAACTACGTGGTGCTGCTGATACTGGCCACCTTCCTGGCGTACGCGCTTGCCTCGCTCACCTTCCGCCCGCTGGACGCGTTGTCCCAGCGCCAACCGCCGCCCCCGGCCAGCACCATCGAGGCGAAGGCGGTCTCGCTGCACCTGGACAAGCCCATCCCGCAGCGGTTCGGCATCTGGGCCGAGGGGGTTGTGCTGCACGGTGACTTCGGTCGCACGGTGGCGGACGCGCCGATCAATGACGAGCTGTGGCGCCGGGCCGGGATCAGCCTGCGGCTGTTCCTGGCCGGCACGGTGATCGGGGTGATCGCCGGCGTGCTGCTCGGGGTGACCGCGGCGATCAAGCAGTACAAGATCTTCGACCACGTCACCACGCTGTTCTCCTTCCTCATCCTGTCCACCCCGGTGTTCGTGATCGGCACGCTGCTGAAGGTGCTCTGGTTGCCGGTGAACCAGGCCGCCGGCACCCAGATCCTGTACTTCAACGGCGAGTCCACTGCCGGATTCAGCGGCACCGGGTGGGAGATGTTCGTGGACCGGCTGCAGCACCTGGTGCTGCCCACCGTCGCCATCGCCATCGGCCTGGCCGCCGTGTACAGCCGCTACCAGCGCAGCGCCATGCTGGACGTGCTGGGCAGCGACTTCCTGCGGACCGCGCAGGCCAAGGGGCTGACCCGGCGAAGAGCCCTGTTCACCCACGGGCTGCGCACCGCGCTGATCCCGATGGCCACCCTGTTCGCGTTCGGCTTCGGGCTGCTGGTCACCGGCGGGGTGTTCACCGAACGGATCTTCGGCTGGTTCGGCATGGGCGACTGGCTGATCGTCGGGGTGCAGAACCAGGACGCCAACATCATCGCCACGGTGACGCTGTTCGTCGCGGTACTGGTGCTGTTCTCCGGGTGGCTCTCCGACGTGGTGTACGCCGCGCTGGACCCTCGGGTGCGGGTGAGGTGATCTGGTGAGCGAAACGACCACATCGACCTCGACACCGACCGCCTCCCCGGTGGAGGAGACCGGGGCGGCGCCGATCACCCGGGGTCGGCTGGTGTTGCGCCGGCTGCTGCGCAACAAGCTGGGGCTGGCCGGCGCGGCGGTCGTCGTGCTGCTGTTCCTCGGCGCGTTCGTCTCCCCGCTGGTCTACCCGTGGGACTACCGCACCCAGGACGACCTGGCGCTGCTCATGCCGCCGTCCCCGGAGCACTGGTTCGGCACCACCAAGCTCGGTGAGGACCTGTTCGCCCAGTGCATGCGCGGGCTGCAGAAGTCGTTGCTGATCGGTCTGCTGGTCGGGGTCATCTCCACCGCGGTGGCCTCGGTGGTGGGCGCCACCGCCGGCTACTTCGGCCGAGGCACCGACCGGAGCCTGATGTGGCTGGTGGACCTGCTGCTGGTGCTGCCCACGTTCCTGATCGTGGCCATCCTCAGCCCGGCGTTCCGGGGCAAGTCGTGGCTGCTGCTGGTGCTGCTGCTGTCCGCGTTCAGCTGGATGATCACTTCCCGGATCGTCCGGGGCATGACGCTCACCCTGCGCGAGCGGGAGTACGTGCTGGCCGCGCGGTACATGGGCATGCCGGCCTGGCGGATCATCGCCAGGCACATCATCCCGAACATGGCCTCGCTGCTGATCATCGACGCGACCATCGGCGTCGGCGGGGCGATCCTGGCGGAGACCTCACTCAGCTTCTTCGGTTTCGGCATCCAGCCGCCGGACGTCTCGCTGGGCACCCTGATCGCCTCCGGCACCGACTCGGCGCTCACCTTCACCTGGCTGTTCACCTTCCCGGCCGGGCTGCTGGTGGCCACCGTGCTGGCGGTCAACTTCTTCGGCGACGGGCTGCGTGACGCGCTGGACCCCACGTCCAGCAGGGCCCGGGGCCGGCGGGCGAGCCGAGGGAGGCGCCGGTGACCCCGTCGCGCGCCCGGCTCGGCGAGCCGATCCTGCGGGTGGACGACCTGCGGGTGTCCTTCCCCAGCGAGGCCGGCCGGGTGGAGGCGGTGCGCGGGGTGAGCTTCTCGGTGGGCGCCGGCGAGGTGCTGGGCATCGTGGGCGAGTCCGGCTCGGGCAAGTCGGTGTCGGCGCTGGCCACCATGGGCCTGCTCCCGCCGCAGGCCGAGGTGGCCGGGTCCATCCGGTTCCGGGACGAGGAGCTGCTCGGCCGCACCGACGCGGAGCTGGCCAGGATCCGGGGCAAGCGGATCGCCATGGTGTTCCAGGACCCGCTCTCCGCGCTCACCCCGATCTTCTCGGTGGGCGACCAGGTGGCCGAGGCGCTGCTCATCCACGGCCGGGGCACGGTGTCCAAGCAACAGGCCGCCCAGCGCGCGGTGGAGCTGCTGGACGTGGTGGGCATCCCGCACGCATCGGAACGGGCCCGGGCGTTCCCGCACGAGTTCTCCGGCGGCATGCGGCAGCGGGTGGTCATCGCCATGGCCATCGCCAACGACCCCGACCTGATCATCGCCGACGAGCCGACCACCGCGCTTGACGTCACCGTGCAGGCCCAGGTGCTGGACGTACTGCGCACCGCCCGCGAGCTGACCGGCGCCGGGTTGATCCTGATCACCCACGACCTGGGCGTGGTGGCCGGCGTGGCCGACCGGGTCCAGGTGATGTACGCGGGGCGGATCGTGGAGACCGCGCCGGTGGACGAGATCTTCGCCGCCCCCCGCATGCCGTACACGCTCGGGCTGCTCGGCTCGATCCCTCGGCTGGACGTCGGCCGCCGCCAGCCGCTGGTGCCGATCGAGGGGCAGCCGCCGTCGATGGTCGATCTCGATCCCGGCTGCCCGTTCGTACCCCGCTGCCCGCTGGCCATCGACGCGTGCCAGGTGGAGGAACCGCCGCTGGCGCTCACCGCGGCCGGCGCCTCGGTCGACGGCACCACCGGGGCGGCGGCCGGGCATCGCACGGCCTGCTGGCGGGCCGGCGAACTGGTTGAGTCCGAGCCGGACGCCGCCGAGGTGTTCGGGGTCGAGCCGATCCAGTTGCCCGGCGCCGAGGGTGCCGAGGTGTCCGCCGCGGCGGCCGAGCAGTCATCGGCGGTGCCGACCAACGGCGTCTCGCCCGATGTGGTGCTGCGGGTCACCGACCTGGCCAAGCACTACCCGCTGACCAAGGGCGCGGTGTTCCGCCGCCGGGTCGGCACGGTGCGCGCGGTGGACGGGGTGTCCTTCGAGCTGCGGGCCGGCGAGGTGCTCGCGCTGGTCGGCGAATCCGGCTGCGGCAAGACGTCCACCCTGATGGAGATCCTCGGGCTGAACACCCCGACCGCCGGCTCCATCGAGGTGCTCGGGCAGGACGTGACCACGCTGGACCGCGCCGGCCGCAAGGCGATCCGCCGGGACATGCAGGTGGTCTTCCAGGACCCGATCGCCTCGCTGGACCCCAGGCTGCCGGTGGGCGACGTGATCGCCGAGCCGCTGATGGTGCACGGCGTGCCGGCGGCGCGGCGGTCCGAGCGGGTACGCGAGCTGCTGCGCCTGGTGGGGCTGCGCCCGGAGCACGCCGATCGCTACCCGGCCGAGTTCTCCGGCGGTCAGCGCCAACGCATCGGCATCGCCAGGGCGCTTGCGCTGGAGCCGAAGGTGCTGGTGCTGGACGAGCCGGTGTCCGCGCTGGACGTGTCCATCCAGGCCGGCGTGATCAACCTGCTGGACGAGCTGAGGGCCCGCCTCGGGCTGGCCTACCTGTTCGTGGCGCACGACCTGTCGGTGGTGCGCCACCTGGCGGACCGGGTGGCGGTGATGTACCTGGGCAGGCTGGTCGAGGTCGGCGAGGTCGACTCGGTGTTCGGCGCGCCCTACCACCCGTACACCCAGGCGCTGCTGTCCGCGATCCCGATCCCGGACCCTGCGGTGGAGCGCCGCCGGGAGCGGATCCTGCTGCACGGCGACCTGCCCAGCCCGGCCGACCCGCCGTCCGGCTGCCGGTTCCGCACCCGCTGCCCGCTGTTCGTCACGCTCGGCCCGCTGGCCCAGCAGCTGTGTCTGGAGCAGGACCCGCCCCGCGAGCCACCGCCGGGGGGATCGGCGGGTCCCGGTCACGAGGTGGCCTGCCACCATGCGCGGGTCCGGGAGGTTGTGTGAAGCGTTCGTTGCTGGTCCTGGCTGGCTGCTGTGTGCTCGCGCTGACCGGCTGCGCGAACGGGGGCGGCCAGCTCCCGACCCCGGCGGCCGGCACGAACGACATCAACCCGAAACCCCGTGACCAGGTGCGCGACGGCGGCGACCTGCGCTGGCCGATCACCGCGCTGCCGGACAACTACAACAAGAGCCACTTCCTCGGCTCCCAGGTGGACACCGATAAGGTGACCAGCCCGCTGCTGCCGTCGCTGTTCACCGGGACCACCGACGGCGGGCTGGCGCCGGACCCCGACTACCTGGTGTCCGCCGAGCTCACCTCGACCTCCCCCCAGGTCGTCACCTACACGCTGAACCCGAAGACGACCTGGAGCGACGGCGTACCGATCACCTGGCGCGACTTCGAAGCCCAGTGGAAGGCCCGCAACGGCTCCAACCCGGCCTTCCAGGTGGCCAGCAGGACCGGCTACGAGGACATCGCATCGGTGACCAGCGGCGGCGACGACAAGCGGGTCGTGGTCACCTTCGCCCGGCCGTTCGCCGAGTGGAAGAGCCTGTTCAGCCTGCTCTACCCGGCGACGACCAATACCGACCCGACCGTGTTCAACACCGGCTGGGTGAACCGGATCCCAACCACCGCCGGGCCGTTCGCGCTCGACTCGATCGACCAGGCCGCGAAGACGGTGACGCTGCGCCGGGACTCGAAATGGTGGGGGCAGCCGGCCAAGCTGGACCGGATCATCTTCCGGGCCTACGAGCGCAGCGCGCAGGCCGACGCGCTGGCCAACAACGAGATCGATTTCTACCCGATCGGCTCCAGCGTGGACCTGCTCAAACGCGCCCAGGCCATCCCCGGCATCGCGGTGCGGCAAGCTCCGGAACGGTTGTACGACCACATCACGTTCAACGGTTCCCCCGGCGCGATCCTGGCCGATGTGAAGCTGCGTCAGGCGATCGCGAAGGGCATCGACCGCACCGCCATCGCGAAACGCCTGGTGGGCCAGATCGTGCCGGACGTCAGCCAGCTCGGCAGCCACATCTACTCGTTCGGCTCGAAGGATTACCGGGACAACTCCGACACGCTGCGCTTCGATCCGGCGGCGGCGAACCGGGAGCTGGACGCGCTGGGCTGGGTGCGGCCGGCGCCTGAGGCCACCCGGGTCAAGGAGGGCAAGGAACTGCGGCTGCGGCTGCTGGAAGGCGCGCCGAGCCCGGTCCGCGAGCAGATCGACCGGACCGTGCTCGACCAGCTCTCCCGGATCGGCGTCCGGGTGGCGATCGAGACGGTGCCGATCGGGCTGGTCGCCACCCAGTACAAGTCGGGCAACTTCGACCTGGTCAGCTTCGGCTGGCAGAAATCCGCCACCCCGTTCATGAGTAGCCGAGCGCAGTACGCCGTGCCCAATGGCAACGATGTGCAGCAGAACTACGGCCGGATCTACAACCCGGAGATCACCGCGCTGTTCGACCAGGGCCTGCGCGAGCTGGACGACGCCAAGCGGGCCGACATCGGCAACCGCATCGACCAGCTGGCCTGGCAGGAGGTGCACCACCTGCCGCTCTACCCCGGCACCGGGGCCTACGCGGTGCGCTCCACCCTGGCCAACTTCGGCGCGCCCGGCTTCGCCGACATCGACTACGTCAACATGGGATACCTCAAGTGATCAGCCGCCGCCAACTGCTGGGGGGCGGCGGCCTGCTCGCCGCCTCGCTGCTGCTCGCCGCGTGCGGCGGTGGCGGAGGTTCGGGGCTGGCCCCGTCGACCCAGGCGGTCGGCAGCATCGACATCAACCCCCAGCCCCGGGAGAACATCCGCGACGGCGGTGACCTGCGGCTGCCGCTCACCGGGCTGCCGAACAACTACAACTACAACCAGGTGGACGGAACCACGACCGTCGTCGGCGATCTCTCCGGTGCGGTCGTGCCTTTCTGGTTCATCGGCACCGCCGACGGCGGCGTGCGGGTCAACCCGGACTACGC
>DATHIT010000520.1:0-9077 GCA_035489915.1 Pseudonocardia sp.
GGAGATCTTCGAGGCACAGCGGGCCAAGCCACAGCAGCCGATCGGCCGGCAGGTCCTGGCGCATCCGGTGCCGTTGCTGCGGGTCATCGGCTTCACCATGGGCGGCACCGTCATCTACTACGTGTGGGCGATCTCCGCGCCCGCGTACGCGATCGCCGAGCGCGGCATCGATCCAGCGGGTGCGCTGTGGGCGGGCTCGATAGCCACCGTGTTGTACATGGCCGTTCTGCCGCTGTGGGGCGCTCTGTCAGACCGGATCGGCCGCCGCCCGGTGATGCTGATCGCGATGGGGTCGCTGGCCGTGCTGTATTTCCCGCTGGACTCGCTGATCCGGGGGGAGACCTGGCAGCTGCTGGTCGCGATGAGTATCGCACTGATGATCATCTCGGCGATCTCCGCGATCGGGCCGGCGGTGCTGGCCGAGTTCTTCCCCACCGGGATCCGGGCGGCCGGGGTAGGCGTGCCCTACTCGCTTGCGGTGGCCCTGTTCGGCGGCACCGCCCCCTACCTGCAGACGTTCTTCAACCAGCGGCACATGCCGGGGGCCTTCATCTGGTACGCGATCGGGCTCATGGTGGTCACGATGATCACGGTCTGGTTCATGCCGGAGACCAAGGGGATGGACCTGACCGATGAGGAGGCCAGGGAGCCCGCCGGCCGGCCGTGATGCGGTTACTCGGGGGCGCCGCAGGGAGGATCATCCGCGCTGATGCGGACCCGGTTCAGCAGTTCCCGGAGCAACTCCAGCTCGCCCGCATTGAGGTCGGCGAACAGCTCCCGCTCGACCGCGCCGACCACATTGTTGATCGAGTCGATGGTGGCCAGGCCGCGCGAGGTGATCTCGACGATGTGCCGGCGCCGATCATCCGGATCCCGGCGGCGCAGGGCCAGCTCGGCCCGCTCCAGGTCGTTGAGCACCGACACCACCAGGCTCGGGTCGATGCCGAGCGTCTCGACCAGGTACTGCTGGCTGATCGGACCCTGGCCGAGGTGCAACAGGACGGCGCTGTGGCGTTGGCCGAGGCCCAGTTGCGCCATCGCCTGCTGAATCCGCAGGTTGGCGATCGCTCCGTGCCGGGCCAGCAGGAAGCCAAGGCGGTCGAGTTGATCAGCCTCCTGAGCTGCCTCTTTCGGCATCATGCCGGTGAGCGTAGCAATTCCGGTGGGGTGGTGGCTGTACTTCGAAAATGATCAACTTATCGCCCGGAGGACCGACATGACCACGTCCCCCACATCCCGCCCGAGCGTCGTCGTGGTTGGGGGTGGCTACGGTGGAGTGAGCACCGCGAAGGCCCTTGACGACATCGCCGACGTGGTGCTCGTCGAGCCCAAAGAGGCGTTCCAGCACAACGTGGCCGCGCTGCGGGCGCTGGTCGACCTGGAATTCGCACCGACCACCTTCCTGCCCTACGACCGGCTACTCACCCACGGCCGGGTGGTGCGCGAGCCGGCGGTGTCCGTCGCGCCGGGCCGGGTCACCCTGGGCTCCGGGGCCGAGCTGGCCGCCGACTACATCGTGCTGGCGACCGGCTCGCGCTACCCGTTCCCGGCCAAGAGCGACCACCTCAGCGTCGCGGAGGCGTTGAAGGCGTACCGGGTGGCGCACGAGGCGCTGGCCGCGGCGGACCGGGTGCTGCTGCTCGGCGCCGGACCGGTGGGCATCGAGCTCGCCGGCGAGATCGCCAGCGCCTGGCCGGGCAAGCGCATCACCCTGCTGGACGCGGGGCCGGACCTGCTGCCGGGGGACTACGACCCGGCGCTGCGGGTGGAGCTGGCCCGACAGCTCGCCGAGCGGGGCGTGCAGCTGCTGCTGGGCAGCCCGTTGACCGCCGAGCCGCCCACCGCGCCGGGGGAGTTGGCGCCGATCGAGGTGCGCACCGGCGACGGCCGCGCGGTGGGCGCTGACCTGTGGCTGCGCTGCTACGGCGTCGTGCCGATCAGCGACTACCTGGCCGGCGAGCTGGCGTCGGCGCGCACGCCCAGCGGGCGGCTGCGGGTGGACGGCCATCTGCGGGTGGACGGGCATCCCACGGTGTTCGCCGTCGGGGACGTGACCGGCCTTCCCGCGAGTCGGCGTTCTCAGCACACTGAGTCGCGGCTCTCAGCACACTGAGCCGGGCCTCCCAGCGCTGAGTCGAGGCAACTGCCTTCGGCGAGTCGCCGACGCCTGACCGGTGCTGCGCCGACTGAGGTGCCACTCGACGCGCCTGCCGTGATTGCCGCGGCGAGCGTCTCGCCGAGCCTTGCCGACTGGGTGTGCTGAGCGCCCCGACTGGGTGTGCTGGGAGCGCCGACTCAGTGTGCTGTGAGCGCCGACTCGCGGGACGTTTCGGTGGGGGTTAGGGCGGCGCGGCCGATGGTGCGGAGGGAGACGTCCTCTTGGGGGGCGTGCACGCCGGCGGACTGGACGTCGCGGAAGTGGCGCTCCAGCGGGTTGTGTTGGCTCAGGCCGGGGTTGCCGAGCAGGCGCAGCGCGAGTTGCACGGCGGCCACCACCTGCCGGTCGGCCAGCGTGCGGGCGCCCAGGGCTCGGCTGGCCGGGACCTGCTCGCCTCGGTCGATCCGGCCGGCCAGCCCGAGCAGCAGCTCCTCCGCCCCGGAGAGCAGCACCTCGATCTCCCCGGCCGCCTGCTGGAACCGTTCGGTGGTGGCCACCGGGCGGCCCAGGTTCGCCGGCACCCGCTCCCAGGCGAACCGGTGGAAGTACTTCTGCGCGGCTCGGCCGACGCCCAGGTACAGCGAGGCCAGCGGCAGCGCGGTCGCGCCGACGGCCAGGTTGTCCTGCTCGGCCGACGGCCCCGCCTCGGTGGCCTCGACCAGGTGTCCGTGCGGGATCTCCACGTCGGTGAACACCACGTCGTGGCTGCCGCTGGCGCGCAGGCCCAGTTGCTGCCAGTTGCGGTGGATCTCGATGCCGGGGGTGCCGCCGGGTACCGCGAACGTGCCCACCCGGGGCACCGGTTCGTCGGTGCGCGCCCAGACCAGGAGGTAGCTCAACCCCTCCACGCCGGTGGCGAACCGCTTGTGGCCACTGATCGACCAGCCGGTGGCGGTGCGCCGGGCCACCGTGCTGGGCAGCCCGCCGCGCGCGGGGGAGCCCAGGTCGGGCTCCACCCGGACCGCGTTGAGCAGCGTCGGCCGCCGCGCCGACTCGTCCACCACGGCGGCGTAGAGCTCGGGAGGCCAGTACCGGCCCCGGGCCTGCTTGGCGTGGCTGAGCAGGGTCATCGCGGCGATCAGCGCGACCGACGGATCGCCCTCGCCAAGTGCGGCGAGCAGCCGGGACTGGTCGGCCACCCCGATCCCGGGGCCGCCGAATTCGGTGGCCACCGAGGCGGTGAGCAGCCCGGCCCGGTGCACGGCGGCGATGCCCTCGGCCGGGAAGTCGCCGGAGCGGTCGTAGTCCGCCGCTGTGGTGGCCAGTGCCGAGGTGACCTCGGGCAGCGCGTCCAACCGCGGTGCGGGCAACCGGGCGGGCGCGGGGGTGCCGACGCGAGATGGGGTCATGGGGCGGTACTACCTCCCGGGCGCTGGGGTGGTTAGGAGTGCCTTGTTCAGCTCGGCGTTGAGTGCGTCGGTCCAGAACCCGGCGACGTCGATCCGGTTCGGGATGATGCGCAGCTCGGCGAACGTATCCGCGACCGCCTGTTCGGAGGAGATCGCCTCGGGGCTGGTGGGCACAATCGTGGTGGGCCGCTGCGCCTCCTCCGCGCGCAGCTGGGCCAGCGCCTGGTCCTCGTGGGTGGCTTCGGCGGTGCGCCGGGCGAACTCGTCCATCCGGCCGGACCGGATGACCGCGTACGCCTGGTTGATCCGGGCCAGCAGGTCGGCGATGGCGGCCCGCTTGCCGGGGTCGGCGATCGCCGAGGTATCCGCCTCCCACGGGAAGTTCCCGGACAGGATCTCCGACCCGTCGCCGATCATGCGACCGCCCCGTAGGTGCACGGTGATGATCGAGTTGCCGTAGCTGGCCAGCGCGTCGATCGCGCCGCCGCTCAGCGCGGTGACCCCGTCGTTCGGGCTCAGCGGGGCGGCCACGATGTCGCCCCAGTGCAGCCCGGCGCGCTCCAGCAGGCGATCCAGGAAGTAGTGCGCGGTGGTGTTCGGTACGTAGCCGACCTTCTTGCCCTTCAGCTGCGCCATGCTGGTGATCGGCGAACCGGGGCCGACCACCACCTCCTGCTGCAGGGTGTTCGCCCGCTGCACCGCCACCACCTTGAACCGGGCGTTGCCCGAGGCGGCCGCGAAGATCGGTGGGATCTCGCTGGACTCGGTCAGGTCGAGCGCGCCGGCCTGCAGGGCCTGCAACTGCTTGTCGCCGCCGGGGAAGACCGCCCACTGAACCCGGTACGGCGTCTGGTCCAGGCCGGCGACCTGGAGCGCGGCCTGGGCGGTGGTCCAGCCGGTGGCGCCCACCCGGAGGGTGACCGAGGACAGGTCACCGGTCGAGGGCGCCCGGGTCTCGCCGCTACACGCCGTCGCGGTCGCGATCAGTGCCGCGATCACGCAGAGCGCCCGGGAGAACCGGGGGACGGCGGAGCTCAACATCGGGGGCCTTTCCAGGTTTGTGGGATTCAGGCGGCGGTGCGGTGGGCGAGTTCCTGCCGGACCAGGGGCAGCACGTAGCGGCCCAGGTCGACGGCGTCGTTGAGCGGGTCGTAGCCGCGCACGGAGAGCAGTTCGCAGCCGATGTCGACGTAGTCCAGCAGAGCGGCGGCCACCGTCTCGTAGCTGCCGACCAGGGCGGTGGAGCTGCCGGCGGCGTTGGTCGCGGTGGCCGTCGGGGTCCACAGCGCCCGGTCGTGGTGTTCGCCCTTGGCCGCCACGGTGAGCAGCCGCTGGGAACCGACGTTCTGCGGGGCGGCCGCGGCGCCGACCGGCAGTGGGGTCTTCGGGGTGAAGTTCTGCTTGATCCCGCCCAGGATGCCCTGGGCCCGCTCCCAGGCCAGCTCGTCGGTGGCGGCGATGATCGGCCGGAAGGACACCCAGATCCTCGGGTGCGGGCGCCCGGCCGCGTCGGCGTAGCGGTTGACCTCGCCGATCTGCTCGGCGGTCTCGGCCAACGGCTCGCCCCACAGCCCGAACACGTCGCCCTCGGCGCCGCCCAGCCGGTAGGCCGCGTCCGACGACCCGCCCACCGACACCGTCATCCCCCGGTTGGTCGGCAGGACCTGGGACGAGTAGTTCTCGAACCGGTAGTGCTCGCCGTGGTGGCTGAACGGCTCGGCGCTGGCCCAGGCCCGGCGCAGGATCTGGGTGTACTCGGCGGCGCGCTCGTAGCGCTGGTCCTTGCCCAGGTAGTCGCCCTCGCGGCGCTGCTCGGTGTTGTTGCCGCCGGCCAGGAAGTGGATGCCGAGCCGGCCGTCGGAGAGCTGGTCCAGGGTGGCGAACGCGCGGGCGGCATTGGTCGGGAACAGCACCCCCGGCCGGTGCGCCAGCATCACCTTCAACCGCTCGGTCCGGCCCAACACGGCCGCCGCCAGCTGGTTGGACTCCGGCGCGGCCGAGCCGTAGGGCACCAGGGTCCAGTCGAAGCCGCCCTCGTCGTAGGCGCGGGCGAATCTCCGCAGGTACGCCTGGTCGATCGCCGGGCCGGTGGGCGTAGCGCTCTCGCTGTAGTAACTGGCGCCGATCATCCCGACGAATTCGACGGTCACACGACTTCCTCTCGATCTCACTCGGGGGTTCAGGCGGCTCGGGGGTTCAGGCGGCTCGGGGGGTTCAGGCCGCGCTGCGGTGGGCGAGTTCCTGGCGGACCAGGGGCAGCACGTGCCGGGCCAGGTCGATGGCGTCGTTGAGCGGGTCGTAGCCGCGTACCGAGAGCAGTTCGCAGCCGATGTCGACGTAGTCCAGGAGCGCGGCGGCCACCGTCTCGTAGCTGCCGACCAGGGCGGTGGAGCTGCCGGCGGCGTTCGTCGCGGTGACCAGCGGGGTCCACAGCGCGCGGTCGTGCAGCTCGCCCCGGGCGGCCACCTCGAGCAGCCGCTGGGAGCCCACATTGGCGGGTCTGCCCTGGTCAGCGGTGGGGTAGTGGGAGGTCGCCGCGCGCACCGGCCGGGCCGCCCGCACCCGGTCCAGGGTCCGGTGCGCCTTCTCCCAGGCCAGCTGGTCGGTGGCGGCGACGATCGGCCGGAAGGACACCCAGATCCTCGGGTGCGGGCGCCCGGCCGCGTCGGCGTAGCGGTTGACCGAGGCGATCTGTTCGGCGGTCTCGGCCAGCGGCTCGCCCCACAGCCCGAAGATGTCCCCCTGCCGACCGCCGACCTGGTAGGCCTCGGCCGACGAGCCGCCCACCGAGATCGGAATGCTCGGCTGGAACGGGCGCACATCGGCACGGAAGTCCTCGAACCGGTAGTGGGTGCCGGCGTGGGAGAACGGCTCCGGCTCGTGCCAGGCGCGGCGCAGGATCTGGATGTACTCCTCGGACCGTTCGTAGCGCTGCGCCTTGGTCAGGTAGTCGCCCTCGCGGTGCTGCTCGGCGTCGTTGCCGCCGGCGATGATGTGGATGGCCAGCCGGCCCCGGGCGATCTGATCGAGGGTGGCGAACATGCGGGCCGCGTTGGTCGGGAACACCACGCCGGGGCGGTGCGCGAGCATCGGCTTGATCCGCTCGGTGTTGCTGACCACGAACTGGGCCAGCTGGTTCGCGTCCACCCAGGAGGAGTGGTACGCGACCAGCGTGTAGTCGAAGCCGCCGTCATCGAGCGCGTGGGCGTAGCGGCGGGCGTAGTCGACGTCGAATCCGGTACCCGCCGGGTTGATGTCCGAGGCCTGGTTGGCGTTGGTCGCGGAGATGAACTCGACCGGCATGCGAACTGTTCCCGCCTTTCAGTTGCTGGGGGTGGGTTGGTAGACGCTGGTGTCGGCGACTGAGGCGACCTGCACGTTCACCGGCAGCGAGCCGATCCGGTACATCAGGTCGGACACCGCCTGCACCCGGGTGATCACGTCGGAGGAGATCGGCACCATCGAGGGGTGGGCGTGCGCCACCACCATGGCGGCGACCTCGGGGGCGACGCCGTTGGTCTGGGCATAGATCGCCGCGTACTCGGCCTCGTGGCTGGCCGCCCACTTCTGGGCGGTGGCCAGCCGGTTCAGGAAGTCGGTGATCGCCGGCTTCTTCGCCGGGTCGGCGAGCGAGGCCTCGGCGGCGGTGACGAAGCCGAGGCCGGTGACCCGCCCGTCCTGCCCGTCCACCAGCACCCGACCGCCGGCGCGCTGCCCGATCGACTGGTAGGGGTCGAAGGTCGCCCAGGTCTCGATCTGGCCGGAGTTGAAGGCCGCCTGCGCCGCGGTGGGCAGCACGAACTGCACGGTCACGTCCGAGTACTTCAGGCCGGCCTGTTGCAGCGCCACGGCCAGCAGGTACTCGGCGATGCTGCCCCGGGCGGAGGACACCACGACGGTCTTGCCCTTCAGGTCGGCGACCGTCTTGATCGGCGAGTTCGCCCGGACCAGGATGGCGTCGTTGGCCCCGGAGCCCTGCAGCGCGCCGACCAGCTTGATCGGCAACTTGCCGCTGATCGCGGCCAGGGTGGGCAGGTCGGCTGCGTAGCCGGTGTCCACCGTGCCGCCCTGCATCGCCTGGAACAGCGGCGCGGCGCCCTGGAACTCGGCCCATTTGACCTGGTACGGGGTGCCGTCCAGCGCGCCGGAGGCCTTCATCAGGGTCTGCAGCCCGTTGGCCTGGTCGCCCAGGGTGAGGGTGACCGGGCCGGAGCCCGAGCCACCTCCGGAGCCGGAGCCGCCACAGCCGGCCAGCAGTCCGGCGAGCAGCGCCGTGACCGCTGTGGCGAGCGCCGCCGTGCGCAGTCTGTTGAACCTGCCGCTCCTGGCTGACGTGCGTCGGGGCGCGTTCACTCGCCGGCCGTGGCGGGCTCGACGATGCCCAGGCGCCCCAGCAGCTCGGTGCGCAGCCGGACCAACGTGGGGTGGCCGACCTGTCGTGGCCGGGGCAGCTGGACGCTCACCTCGTGGCTGATCACTCCGTCGTCCATCACCAGCACCCGGTCGGCGAGCAGCAGCGCTTCCTCCACGTCGTGGGTGACCAGCAGCACCGCGCAGCCGTGCTTGACCCACAGGTCGGCCACCAGCCGCTGGGCGTTGACCCTGGTCAGCGCGTCCAGCGCGCCGAACGGCTCATCCAGCAACAGCAGGTCGGGTTCGCGCACCAGCGCCCTGGCCAGGGAGACCCGCTGCGCCTCGCCGCCGGACAGCGTCTTGGGCCAGACCCGGGTCTTCCCGGACAGGCCGACCTCGTCCAGGTAGCGCTGGGCCAGCGTCCGGTCCGGGTTGCCGGGCAGGCCCAGCACCACGTTCTGCCAGACCCGCTTCCACGGCATCAGCCTCGGCGCCTGGAACGCCACCGCGCGCTGGCTGGGCACGCTGACCAGCCCGTCGATCTCGGCGTCCAGCCCGGCCAGGATGCGCAGCAGGGTGCTCTTGCCGCAGCCGCTGCGCCCGAGCAGCGCGACGAACTCGCCGGGTCGGATGTCCAGGTCCAGCCCGTCGATCACGGCGCGTTGGTCGAATGCCTTGGTCAGGCCGCGGATGTGCACGGCCGGTGCCTGGACCGTCTCGGTAGTCACAGCGGATCAGGCCCCTTCGAAGTTCGCGCGCCAGGCCAGCCCGTACTTGGTGGCCAGCCGGACGATCAGGTCGCACAGCAGGCCCAGCACCGCGTAGGTGACCAGGCAGACCACGATCACGTCGGTCTGGAAGAACTGCTGGGCGTTGTTCATCAGGTAGCCGATGCCCTGCGAGGCGTTGACCTGCTCGGCCCACACCAGCGCCAGCCACGCCGTGCCGAGCGCGTAGCGCAGCCCGACCAGGGCACCCGGCAGTGCCCCGGGCAGCACCACGTGCCGGATCAGCCCCCAGCGGCGCAGCCCGAGCACCCGGCCGGCCTCCACCAGCTGCGCGTCCACGCCCCGGATGCCGGCGTAGATGTTGAAGTAGATCGGGAACGTGACGCCCAGCGCGATCAGCGCGATCTTGGGTTCCTCGTTGATGCCGAACCAGATGATGAACAGCGGGATCAGCCCGACCCAGGGCAGCGTGCGGAACATGCCGACGGT
>DATHIT010000521.1:0-12224 GCA_035489915.1 Pseudonocardia sp.
TGCCGGCCGCCGCCGCCAGGGTGATCACGCCGCGCATTCCGGTCCAGGAGACCACCAGCACGTGCCGCCATTCCAGCGGCCGGGACGGCTTTTCGTCCGGTAGCTCCACCCCGGGGTGGCCGCGGGCTCGAGTGAGCTGGATGCGCCGGGTGAGCCGGCCGATCGCGCGGTGCAGCATCATCCCGTTTCCGTAGGTCAGGAAGACCCACACCGGACGGATGAGCAGCACGGTGCCGAAGACCGCCGCGGCGGCCAGTGCGAACTGGCCGGCGGGCATCCCGGATGCGGCCAGATCCTCGAACACGAACCGGCACTGCAGCCCCATGTAGGCGAACACGAACGCCTCGAGCAGCACGCCGGCGGTGTTCCAGAACTGCCGCCCCTGCAACCGGGTGGCGAAGCTGGCGTCCGCGTCGTGGTACCCCAACCAGAAGCCCGCCGCCACCACGGCCAGCACCCCGGACGCCTCCAACTGCTCGGCGGTCAGGTAGGCCACGAAGGGCACCAGCAATCCCAGTGCGGTCTCCAGGCCGCTGTCCTGTAGCCGCATCCGGATCCAGTGCACCAGGCCGGCCAGCAGCAGCCCGACCAGGATGCCCACCACGGCCGCGTAGCCGAACAGCAGGATCGGGTTGGACAGCACGGTGTGCCCTCCGGTCGCCGCCGCCACGGTGAGGCTGAAGATGGTCAGCGCGGCGGCGTCGTTGACCAGGCTCTCGCCGGTCAGGATGGTCATCAGCCGGCGGGGCAGGCCCAGCTGCCGGCCGATGGCCAGGGCGGTCACCGCGTCCGGCGGGGCCACCACCGCGCCCAGCACCAGCCCGGAGACCAGGGTCAGCCCGGGCACCACCCAGGCCGCCACCGCCCCGGTGACCAGCGTGGACACCACCACCATGCCGACGCCGAGGGACAGGATCGGCCGCAGGCCGCGCTTGAAGCTGACGAAGGAGAAGCCCAGCGCGGCGGAGTACAGCAGGGGAGGGGCGACCACGCTGAGGATCAGGTCGGGGCCCAGCTCGAAGCGGGGCAGCCCGGGGATGAACGAGACGGCGGCCGCGAGCAGCACCACGACCAGCGCAGGCTGGAGCCCGCGTCGCTGGGCGAGCGCGGTCACCCCGATCGCCCCGACGACGATCAGCAGCAGCTGGATTCCGTCCATTCCTGGTGCCTCACTCCGCGCCGGCGAACCCTGACCGGCACGATCTTTCCTGGCCGGCTCGCCGGTAGGTCGCTACGGGGTGTCGACGGCCCTACCGGCACATGCCCGGCGGCCTGTCGGTGTCGGCGGAGATGTCCAGCCGGTGGCGTACCTCGGCCAGCCGGGCCGCGTACCGGGCCCAGCCGAACCCGGAGCTGGCGAACTCGGCCTCGGCGCGGGCAACCAGCCACTCGGCGGTGACGCGATCACCTTCAGCCAGGGCCAGCGCCGACGCGACCGGCCACGCGGCCAGCCGGAGCAGCACCGCCGGCTGGCCCCGCCCAGCTGCGTGCTCGAGCCGGGCGCGCTCGGGGAAGGCGTGCTCGAACAGGGCATGGTTGGGGAGGGCGTGGTCGGGCAGGGGGTGGTCCGGCGGGGTGTCGAGCAGTCCGCGTGCCTCGAGCAGTACCCGCGCCTCGACCAGCGCGCCGGTGTCCACCAGGACGTCGGCCAATTCGATGCGGGCCAGGGCCTCGGTGGTGTCCAGGCTGGCCGGGAGTCGGGCCTGGAGCGGGCCGAGCGCCATCCTGGCATGCCGTTCGGCGGCGACCAGATCGCCGTCGGCGCGGGCCGCCTGGGCGCGGATCAGCGCGTTCCCGCGCAGCAGGCGCCGGTCGGCCAGCAGGCTGGCGTAGCGGTCCGACTCGGAGATCAGCCGCACTGCCGCGTCCGTCCGGCCGGCGGCGAGCAGGGCGGCGGCCTCGCGGTGCATTCCGAGCGCCAGGCCGCGTTCGTCGCCGCACTCCCGGACGGCGAGCGCCGCGCCCCGGTACGCCTCGAGCGCCCCGTCCGCGTCCCCGGCGATCAGCAGCGCGGCGCCCAGGGTGGACCCAACGGAGTCCCGCTGTCGGGGCGAGCCGGATCGGTGCGCCAGTGCGAGACCGGCTCGCAGCGCGCGAATGGCCGAGGGAAGCCGGCCGCGGCCGAGCTCCAGGCGGCCCTGCCGGTAGCGGATGGTCAGCGCGATCTGGTCCGACCCGCCGTCGAGCAGGTCGGCGGCCCGCGCGAGCAGCTCGACCGCTTCGCCGAACCGACCCAACCGCGCCACGTGCCAGCCCAGGTTGCTGAATGCCTCGGCGCGTTCGGCCCGGGCGGCACCGGCGGCGTCCACCAGCGCCGCGTAGTGCCGGCTGGCTTCCTCGAACCGTCCGGCGGCCAGCCAGTGCGGGTCCAGCGCCAGAGCCAGCCGCAGGCCATCGGCGGCACGGGCCTGACCGGCGGCGAGCTCCAGCGCGGTGGCCAGGTTCGGCCATCCCACCGCCGCGATGGCCGGCGAGGTGCCGGCGGTGGCCGCCGGGCTGGCCGAGGCGCGCACCCGGTCCACACACCAGGACAGGTGCCGGGTGCGGGTGTCCTCGGTCTCTCCGGCAGCGCCCAGCTGAGCCAGCGCATAGGCCTGGACGGTCTCGAGCAGCGCCAGCCGCCGCCGGCCCGCCTCGGTGTACGAGCTGACCAGGCCCCGGGCCACCAGTTCGGCCACCGCCGGCGCCACGTCGCCGAGCTCGATCGGTTCGCCCCGCACAACCGCTTCGGCCGCGTCCAGGGTGAAGTCGCCGGCGAACACGCCGAGGCGGCGCAGCACCGTCCGCTCCCGGGGGTCGAGCAGCTGGTAGCTCCAGTCCAGCGCGGCGCGCAGGCTGGTCCGCGGCCCACCCGAGGCGGGCGCCCCGCCGCCGGGCAGACGGAGCTGCCCGGTCACCCGGCCGGCCAACTGGGCCACCGGCAGGCTCCTGGCCAGCCCGGCGGCCAGCTCGATGCCCAGCGGCAGCCCGTCCACCGAGGCGCAGATTCTCGCCGCGTCCGCCCGGTCCGATCCGGCCGGTGAACCACCCCCGCCGAGCCGTCGGCGACCGGTGCGGTCGGTGAACAGGGCGATCGCGTGCGCCCGGCTCAGCGGCTCGACCCGGTGCGCCACCTCGTCGGCGACCAGCAGCGCCCGGGTGGAGGTGACCAGGAAACTCAGTCCGGGTGCCGACTGCCGCAGCCCGGAGACCACCGAACGAACCTGCTCAACCAGGTGGTCGGCGTGATCCAGCACCAGCAGGGAACCGTCCAGCGCCGCCCCGATCCGGGACAGCGGGTCCGCCGGGTCACGGGCCACCCCGGCCGCCTCGGCCACCGCGGTGACCACCTCTTCCTCCCGGCCCAGCGGCGCCAGCTGGACGAACACCGTCCGCCGGCCTCCGTCGGCAACCTCGCGGGCCACCTCGAGGGCCAGCCGGGACTTGCCCCCGCCGGGCGGCCCGACCAGGGTGACCATGGTCGGCTCCCGGAGCAGGGCACGC
Source organism: Pseudonocardia sp. (assembly GCA_035489915.1). Lineage (GTDB taxonomy): Bacteria > Actinomycetota > Actinomycetes > Mycobacteriales > Pseudonocardiaceae > Pseudonocardia. The sequence goes on from DATHIT010000521.1 coordinate 3,484, forward strand.
AGCGCCGCCCGGTCGCCGTCGCGGCCCACCAGGGTGGTCTCCGGGATCGGCAGCCTCGGCCTGACCTGGTCCGCCGGCGGGTCGGCCGGGGGCCGCACCATGGCCAGCGGCCGTTGCGGGAACGCTCGGGGCGGGGCGTCCGGCGGGCCGGCCGGGGCCCGCGCCGGCAGCCGCAGCACGGTCGCGCCCGGTTGTCCGTGCTCGGCAACCGCGATCTCCGGCAGGCCGCCGGCGCCCGGCCGAGCGTCGCCGGCACCCGGCCGAGCGTCGCCGGTGCGGCGGTGTGGATCGGCAGTGCCGAGGTGTGGATCGGCGGCGTGGTGGTGCGGTTTCTCGCCCGCCTGGCCCAGGCCGGTGGCGGTGGCGCGCGGCGCGTCGATCCGGCGTGGCCGCAAAATCGTCGGCGCGGTCGGCGCGGGGTTGGTCGGCGGCGGGGTCGGCAGCAGGGTCGGGTCCTGGCGCAGCAGCCGCAGCTCCAGCCGGGCGATCTCCGGCCCGAGGTTGACGCCGAGCTCGTCGGCGAGCGCGCGGCGCAGCCGGGCCAGCCGGGCCAGCGCGTCGGCCTGTCGACCGGTCCGATAGAGGGCCAGGGCGAGCAGGCCGGCCAGTGGCTCGTGCAGCGGGTGCTCGGCAACCAGCGCGGACAGCTCCGCGGTGACCGCCCCGGCCGCTCCGAGGTGCAGCTCAGCGCCCAGCCGGGCCACGGTCAGGGTGAGCCGCCAGTCGTCCAGCCGCTCCGCCTCGATCCGGGCGTAGCGGATCAGCCGCAGGTCGGCCAGCGACGGGCCGCGCCAATAGGCCAGTGCGGCGGCCGAGGCGTCCCGCACCTTGGCGTGGTCCCCGAGGCGCTCCGCCGCGTGCAGCCGTTCCGCCGCCGCCTCGGCCCGGACCAGGTCGGTGGGCGCCGAGGCCAGCCGGTAACCGGCCGCCGAACGACTGATCAGGCCGGCGTGCGGGCCCAGCGAGGTGCGCAACCTGGACACCACCACCCGCAGCCGCTCGATCGGCCGGCGCGGCTCCTCGTCTCCCCACAGGTCGCCGGCCAGCCGTTGGTCCGCTACCGCGGTCCCCCGGCCCATGGCCAGCCGGACCAGCAGCGCGCGCTCCAGCGGCCGGTCGACGGGAAGCACGGTGTCTCCGGCCCGGACCAGCGTGGGTCCGAGCACCAGCACATCCACCGGTTTCCCCTGCACGCGGCAAGCATCGCAGCGCCAGGTAGCGGCCACGAAACGCATAAGAGTCGGTGGTGCCATCCATTGCTGGCTGGCGGTTACCTGTCGTGCTCTCCGCCGGGTAGGTCCGTGAGCGGAGCGATGTTCTGGTTCGCTCGGAACAGGTTGTCGGGGTCGTAGGTTTTCTTCACCGCGGCCAGCCGCGGGTAGTTGACCCCGTAGGCCGCGCGGACCCGGCCCGCGCCCTCGTCGCCGAGGTTGTTGACATACACCGCGTCCTCAAGATGAGGCTGCATCGCATCGAACAGGGCTCTGGTCCACTCGATGTTGCGTTGTGAGTCGGCCGCATCCGGCCACTGCGACAGGATGAGGAAGTCGTACTGCTCGGCCCGGTGTGGGAAGGCCGTGGATGATGGGGCAACCCTGCTGGCCACTCCGTGCATCTGCTGCAGGCCGACCCCGCTCGCCGTGGAGGGCATGTCGGGGATGAAGCGCAAGAGGGTCTGGATCGCCTTCTCGGTCAGCTCGCGCAGATACCCGGACACCACCGACTCACCGGCCGCCAGCAGCACGCTGGCGTAGTGGTGGCGGAGATCGTGCGGAGAGGTGCCATCTGGCAGCTTTGCCTTGATCGCCGCCGGGGTAATCCGACCAGCATGCCGCGGCACACCGACAGGTTCAGCGCGCCTTGGAGACTGCGGGCCACGTCGGCTCGAGCAAGTTCCCTGGGTCGAGCTCGTCCCACCACACCGTGAAGAACACACCGGCCTTCACCTCGGCTGGCCAGCGGCGACCCTTGAACTCGACTTCGAGCGGCTCGTCGAGTCCAGCGGTCTCGCCCCAGAAGACCACCACGCCGTTGTCGTCCTCCGTCTGGTACCACCCGCCGCTCATGTTGGAGCTCCCGTGCTCCTCCCACTGCCCGCCCTGACGGCGGGTGAGGACGAAGTACGGGTAGGGGTGGCCGGTGGATCCAGTCTCTAGCAGTACGGCCGCGTAGTCGCCGTGCTCGCTGACGAACAGCGGCCGGGCGACTCCGGGCGGGTAGCCGTTTGAGGCAGCCTCAACGGGCGTGCTGGCGGGCATGGCGATCAGTCTCCGATCACTTCGGGATGTAGCACTGGTCCCCAACGATGTAGCAGTACTCCATCCCGGCCATCACCATCCCCTTGGCCGACCAGACCATGCCGGGGCGCGACTCCGGGGTGACTCCGTGTGGCACGTAAGGGCCGGTGGTTACCTGGTCGAATCCGCTTCGTGAGGGCTTCCCGTTATAGAACGTGCGGAATTTCCATACGCCGGCGGACTTGCTGGACGGGTTCATGGTGACGCCCCAGACCACCTGGCCTGCCTGGTTGACCTGGGCGTGCACGGTTCCGTCGGGGCCGACTGAGTCGTGCCGGGTGCACAGAGGCAGGTCGGCGTAGGCGGTACCGGAACTGACCAGCAAGCCGCCGAGGCTTACAGCGACGGCGCTGCCGAGCGCAGCTGCTCGGTGGAGTGCTCGTCTGCGGTGTGGCATGGGTGGATCGTGACGGCGGCGTACCGCGCCGGTCGTGGCTCGCGTTGATCGATTCGCGATCGCGAACACGAGCCACCCGGACGACTACGGGTTCCGCGAAACCGCCCTGACCGGGCACTCATCCGACGCATCATCGCGGGATGGAGACCCCTGACCAGCCTCCGCGATCACCCCCGCCGCCGTGGCCGAACGCCGATATTCCCGGTCTTGATCGCCGAACGGGGAGCTTGCGGGAGGAGACGCCTCCGGCGATGTCCCGAAACGACGATCACGCCGGGACCCTTGTGTTCCGTGTGCGGCCTGCCTTCCCCCTCTGTCTCGTGCCCGAGGGGCGCCTGAGAGATTCGCCCGGACGGACCCCCTAGCCCCGGCTCGCCTCCAGCTGGGTGGTGAACCGCTCCAGCGCGGCGGCGAACTGGTCCGCCTCTGGCCCGTTCCACCCGGCCAGCAGGTCATCGAAGACCTCGGTGAGGGTGTCCCGCATGGCCGCCACGGCCGCTCGGCCGGCGGCGGTGAGCTCGAGCCGGGTGACCCGCGCGTCCTGGGGGTCCGGAGCCCTGCGCAGCAGCCCGGCGGACTCCAGCCGGGAGGCATAGCGGGTGGTCGCGGTGCGGTCCAGCCCGATGATCGCGGCGAGCCGGGTCGCGCTGGTCGGTCCGCCCCGGGCCAGTCCGGAGAGCACTGGATAGGTGGTCGCGTCCACTCCCTCGACGCGGTCCACCAGCCGGTCGTAGAGGTACATTCGGGTGCCGCGCAGCAGTAGCCGGCCGAGCGCCGCCTCGACCCGAGCGCCGGAAGTGAGCTCGTTCACCCGGAGCATGATACGTGACTCTTGCACGCAATCTCCGGCCGAGCTAGCCTGAACAGGAAAGCGTGCAAAGTGCACGCATCTAGCAGTGATGGAGGACGCTATGTCGGAATCTCGCGCCGTGCGGCCGGAGGATGTGCTGCCCGACGAGCTGGACGTCGGAACCATGAACGGCGTGTCGGTCCGAAAGGGCACCATCGGCGCGTTCGTGGCGAACGTCAAGCTGCTCGAAGGCCTGGATCCGACCGACCCCGGCTACCAGGAAGTAGTCGACCAGCTGCGTGCGCTGGTCCCGGCGGTCCGCGCGGTCGGCGTGTTCGACGTGCTGGCGCCACGCTCCCCGGTGCTCGCCGAGATCATCGCCGAGAGCTGAGCGGGTACCGGGTACCGGTGGCGTTCACCGGTTCCCGGTACCGCCACAGCTGCTCCCGGAGCCCGAGTCGCCGCCGCTGCCCGGCTTGCACGCCGGAGCGGTGGTGGTCGGGTCGGCCGGCTTGGTGGGGTCCCGGTGCCTGGAGTCGCTCCCGCCGGTGCCGGTCTGGGGCCGGCCGGGCCTGGTGTCGGTCGAGCCGGGGTTGCCTGGCTTGGCGGGGTTGACCGCCTGATTCCCCGGATAGCCGGGGGTGCCAGGGGTGCCCGGGGTGCCCGGGTAACCGGGAGTGCCCGGATATCCAGGGTTGCCTGGATATCCAGGGAAGCCGGGATGTCCAGGGCCGGCCGGGTTGCCGGTGCCGTCGGAAGGGTTGCCCGGAGTGCCTGGTCTGGCCGGGAAGCCCGGATCAGTGGGATTGCCGGGGCGACCGGCCGTGCCGCCCTCGGGGGAGCTCGGCCGGGCCGGGTACGGATATGCCGGGTTGGCGGGGTTCGCCGGGTCGGCCGGCTTCGCGGGGTCGGCCGGCTTGGCCGGAACGAGCAGCTCGCTACCGCTGCCCGGGTTGCCTGGCTGGTTCGGCTTGCCCGGCTCGTTCAGTCGGCCCGGGTTGGTGGCGCCGCTCAGCTGGGTGGAGCCGCTCGGGTCGCGGTACCGCAGCCGGCTCGGGTCACGCGGCGTACCGGTCTCATCGGTGTCCACCCGCTCGCCCTCGCGCACCTCGTCCACGGTCTGGACCAGGTTCTGGCTCTTGCGGGACAGCTCGATCTTGCGGTCCGGGTCGTCCACCTGGTTCAGGTCGGGCGCGACGCTGGCCAGCGCGGTGCGCGCATCGGATACGCGGCCCTCGGAGAGTGCCTGCTGCGCGCTGGCCAGCGCGGTGTTGACCCGATACGCGGCCTCCACCGACCGCGCCCGGTCCCCGTTCACCACGGTGGATACGCCCCAGAGCGCGTCACCCGGCTGCGCGTTGCCGGCCGCTACCGCGACACCGGACAGGGCCATGACGGCCACCGCCGCGGCCGCGGCCACCGGCATCAGTCGCCGCCGGGGTCGGGTCGCCGCGCGTTGCCCCGCGACAATCGCCGAGCACGCCTCGTCCACCGACATCAATTCGGGGAAAGGCACCGACTCGACGTCCGCGCGCAGCCCGGCCAGTAGCGCGAGAACCTGTTGGTCGTCCGCGTATCCTCGGTCCAGCGCGGGGTCGAATCCGACGGTATACGCGGGTCCGACGGAACGCCCGCCGGCCAGCGCATCGAGCAACTCGTCATCGGCGCGAACCGCGAGAAATTCGACGGGGTCAACTTGTTCGTCGTGATCGGACGAGAAATCAAAAGGAGAACCGGACGGCGTGGCACCGGAGTGGCTCAGTTGACCACGTCTGCCTCGGCTGGGCTCTTCCCAGGGACGGCGCATCGTCAACTCACCTCCTTCGCGGCCAGCGGCTTGTCAGCTATCAACGCACCCTCATCGTCTTATGTATCGACGGAGGTGGCCAAAGTGCTACACCGTCCTCCGTCTTAGGTATCGACGGAGGTGGCCAAAGTGCTACGCATCCCGCTGTGATCCCGCGCAAATCTTGCGCGAGCCGCGGGGAATCGGTCACCACGCGGACGCCGCGAGTGGAGCGGGTCGGCGGGTCGAGTTGATCGCTGGAGCAGGGTATTTATCCGAAAGTTGAGTCGCTGGACCCGGTTTGCGGTGGCCGACCGGCGCGGATCCCGCTGGCCGGTTAGTGGCATGCCTCACCGGCCACCCCCAGTTGATTCGTCCTCTACCCGATCGGGTCAGGGTAACTTAGGAGTTTGGGAAAAGGGTTACCGGTGGTGGAGATGTGGTTGTAATACGCAACGTTCGCCGTCGAACAATCCACCCAATCGTGCGAATTGGCGAGACGGTAGGGGTTGCAGTGGGCCGGTCGGCCTAGAGCGTGTCCCGCGGATCATCCAGCCGGCTTCGCGGCGCCCAGGCGGCGCCTCGCTGCGTTGTCGTCGCGGCCGATACAACCCCGGTATCGGCCACTCCTCCGCCTTGCGATGCATCCACCTGGATCACCGCGCAGCCGGCATAGATCCACGGGACACGCTCTGATCGCCAGCACCGCGCGCCCCTAGTGCCGGCGGGCCCGGAGCACCGAGGCGCTCCGGGCCCGTTCAGCGTATTCAGCAGGCGGTCTTGTACACCGCCGCTTGACCCTCCGGTGTGTTCAGATTCGCCTGGGTGAGCACGGTGAACCCAGTGCCGATCGACTTGGTGACCGGCTGCCCCTTGAGCGCGGCCACCGCCTGGGTGACACCGTCCCTGCCGATGAGCGCCGGCTGCTGGGCCACCAGCGCCTGCACCGTGCCGTCCTGCAGGGCCTTGACCTGGTCCGGCCCGGCGTCGAATCCGACGATCTTCACCACACCCTGCCTGCCGGACTGCCGGAGGCCGGTGGCGGAGCCCTCGGCGGAGAACAGGTTGGTGGCGAAGATGCCCACGATGTCCGGGTTCGCCTGCAGCGCGGCACTGACGATCTGCGCGGCCTTCTGCGGGTCGTTGTTGGAGTACTGCACACCCAGGTCCTGGTAGGCGGGGTTGGCCTTGACCGCGTCCTGGAAGCCCTTGGCCCGGTCATCGGTGGTGCTGATGCCCGGCTGCACACTCACCACCAGCACCTTGCCGCCGTTCGGGGCCAACTGCTGGATGGCGTCGAACGCCGCCTTGCCGCCGCCCAGGTTGTCCGAGGCGATGGCGGACGCCGCGACCGAGGGGTCCTTGAGCGTGGTGTCCACCAGCACGACCTTGATGTTCTGTTGCACGGCCTGCTGGATGGGCTGCTGCATGGCGGAGACGTCGGTGGGCGCGATCAGGATGGCGTTCGGCTGCGACGCGATGACCGACTGCAGCACCGGGGTCTGCAGCGAGGGGTCGAACTTCTGCGGGCCGTTCGTGCTCACCGTGGCCCCTAGCTTCGCGGCCTCCTCCTGAATGCCGCACTGCATCGTCACGTAGAAGGCGTCCCCGATCACCCCCTGGACAAACGCCAGTTTGAGCGGGCCGCTGCTTGGTCCGGAGCTCGGCGGATTACTCGATCCGCAGCCCGTCGCGGCGAGCGCCAGGGTGAGCAAACCGGCGATGATCGCCCCATTGCGGTTCATCGGTTCACCTTTCTTGGACCACTCCCGAACCGGGAGAGGAATGGGAATTGCAGAGAGGAGCCACGCAGCGCGGCCGCACGGCGGGCCTGGTCGACATAGACCGCCGCGATCAACACCGCACCGACCACGACCTGCTGCCAGAACGATTGGACGCCGAGAATCACGAAACCGTTCTGCAGCACGGACGGGATGAACAACCCGACCACCGTGCCGAAGATCGTGCCTACGCCGCCGAACAAACTTGTGCCGCCGATGACCACTCCGGCGATCACATTCAGGTTCGTATTCGATTGTCCGCTGATCGTGGTGGATTGGAAGAAGCTGAGGTTCAGAATGCCGGCGAACCCGGCCACCAGCCCGGCGAGTGCGTAGACCTTGATGAGGTGCAGGTCCACCCGGACCCCGACCCGGCGGCCGGCCTCGGCGTTCGAACCGACCGCAAAGGTGTAGAGCCCGAACTTGGTGCGGTGCAGCACGATGGCGCCGAGCACCACCACGACCAGGGCGATGGTGGACAGCACCGGGATCTGGCCGACGATGTTGCCGAAGCCGACCGTGTTGACCAGTACGTCCGGCGCCTCCCGCAGGTCGATGCCGCCGGTGATGATCTGCGAGAAGCCCAGCGCCATGCCGAGCGTGCCCAGCGTGACGATCAACGGGGGCACCCTGGCCTTGGCGATGAGCAACCCGTTGATCAGGCCCCAGCCCAGCCCGCACAGGCAGGCCACCAGGATGCCGACGATGGCGGTGCCCCACCCGTCACCGCCCATCGCCCCCATGACCTTGCTCGCGATCACCCCGCTGAACACCAGCACGCTGCCTACCGAGAGGTCGATGCCGCCAGTGATGATCACGAACGTCATGCCTACCCCGAGCACCGCCAGGATGGAAGTGTTGACCACCGTGCCCCGGATGTTGAACGGGGTCAGGAAGGTGTCCGGGCGGAGCACCGCGAAGATCAGCACGATCAGGGCGAGCACCAGCAGGATCTGCAGCGCCTGCAGCTGGGCCAACCGGGCCAGCCGGGACCGGGGGCCCTCGTCGTCCAGGAAAGCGGTGTCGTCCCGCGTCGACGCGAGACTGGTCATTTCGCCACCTCCTCGTCGGTGAAGGCGCCGGTCATCGCGGCGACGAGCTGCTCCATGTTGGTTTCCTTGGCCGCGTAGGTGGTTACCCGGCGGCCCTGCCGCATCACCTGGATGCGGTCGGCCACCTCCATCACGTGCGGCATGGAGTGGCTGATGAAGACCACCCCGATGCCGTCGTCGGCCACCCGGCGGATCAGGTCCAGCACGTTGCGGGTCTGCCGCACCCCGAGCGCGGCGGTCGGCTCGTCCAGGAAGATCACCTTGCTCACCCAGGCCGCCGCCCTGGCCACCGCCACGCCCTGCTTCTGGCCGCCGGACATCGAGCCGACCGCCCCGGACAGGTTGCCCACGGTGGCGCCCAACTTGTCGAACGCGGACCTGCTGCCGACCCGCATCGCCTTGGTGTCCATGAACCCGAGCCGGCCCATCAGCCCGGGGCGCATGATCTCCCGGCCGAGGTACATGTTCTGCACCGGATCCAGGTGTGGCGCGAGCGCGAGATCCTGGAACACCGTCTCGATGCCCAGGCTCCGGGCCACCGAGGGGGTGTCCAGCCGGACCCGCTGGTCGTCCAGCAGGATCTCCCCGCTGTCCGGCACCTCGCTGCCGGACAGCATCCGCACCAGCGTGCTCTTGCC
>DATHIT010000522.1:0-8015 GCA_035489915.1 Pseudonocardia sp.
AAGGCGCGCTTCGTTGCGGCCGACCTGTCCGACCCTGCCGAGGTTCGCCGCCTCGCCGACGAGAGCGGCGAGGTCGACGTGCTCGTCAACAATGCTGGCTTCTCGTGGTTCGGCCCCACCGCCGACCTGGACGTCGCCACCTTCGACGCCTTGTTCGACAGCAATGTCCGGGCGGCGTACTTCCTTGTCGCGGCCCTCGCGCCCAAGATGGCGGCCAACGGCGGCGGGAGCATCATCAACATCGCCAGCATGGCGGGTGGCATCGGCATTGCCGGCGCGGCCGCGTACGGCGGCACCAAGGCGACGCTCGCGGCCATGACCCGGTCGTGGGCAGCTGAGTTCAGCCCGCGCGGGGTGCGGGTCAACGCGGTCGCGCCGGGCCCGGTGTACACCGCCGCCGATCCGGCACGAATCGAGGCGCTCGGGGCCACCACGCTGCTCGGTCGAGCAGCTCGGGCCGACGAGATCGCCGAGGTGATCACGTTCTTGGCCTCGCCCGCCTCGGCCTACATCACCGGCGCCATTGTGGCCGCCGACGGCGGCCGCACCGCTGTCTGAACCGTGACCGCCTTACCGGGCCGCCCGGGCTACCACGGCCTGGACGATCTCTCGTCGGCGTCACCCAGCCGCGCGGCCGTGCGTCGATATCACATCTGGGCGCGGGGACTCTCGTTAGAAGCAAGGACAACGCTGATCGCCGGCGGCGGACCCCTTCGCACAGAGTCGGCGAGAGCGACGGGGGAGGGACTGCGGTCGTATGGGCAGCTCTAGCGCCATCGGGGGATTGCGGATCCCGGCTTCAGACGCCAGTGGTGGCGAGCCTCGGCATCGCGCCGTGCGCGACGAGGATCCGTGGTTTGATCCACGAGTTGCGCCTCGGGACTACCTCGACCCTTCTCGGCGTGAGGGCGGTCCGCTGTACCGAAGCACGCTCGATGGCGTCACGAACTGGCCGGACGACAGTCTTACGCTGCCCGGCGTCGCCATACCTCCGGCATTCGTGGACCCGCTCGCCGATGTGCCCTCGGGCGTTGTCCCCGCGATCAAAGAGCCAGCAGCCGCGATCGCTGATGTGCCTTCACCTGCCGCTGAGTCTTCAGAGGGCAATGGCAATGCCGGTGTGAGTGACGGGCCATCAGCCCTCGGAGCCGAGGAACGGGCTCATCACCGGGTCACGCTCCCGCACCGGATCGCGGCCGTTCTGGGAACCACGCGGGGTAAGTGGGCCGCCGTCGCTATTGGGGCCACCATCGCTCTGATCGCACTTGGCGTCGTACTCGCGGTCCACTCTCACCGCACCCCCGCGGCCGCCGTCCAGCGGGCCACTGATGACTCCCCGGCGGCGACGCCAGCCGGCCCCGCCGCGTCCTACCCGGCGCCGCCAGTCGCGGGCGCCCCGCTGAGCGACCACTCGCAGTACTCGACGACACCGTGGCCCTCCGACTCGCGGGCCGCCGCATCGGATCCCTCCACCGCGGCCGGTGCGCGGCCGCCGGCCATGTCGCCCTACGACCCACTACCTGCTGACCCGCCATCGGATGACCCGCTAACGCCGAGCACTCCGATGCCGCTGGACCCGGCACCGAGCGACCTGGATCAGACGCAGGACACCCCGGCCCAGGGCCAGGCCGGGTTAGCCCGCCCGCAGAGCCGACCCGATGACCGCGCGACGACCCCGCGCAACTCCACCCCCCTGAGTAACAGCCTCGACTCGATCACCGCGCCTAACACACAGGCCAACTCAGATCGTGGCGAATCCGACAGCCAAGGGCGAAGCAAGTCATTCGGCGATGACCTGCCCGGCCTCGGGCATGGCCTGTAACTACGCCCGGCTTACGACTCCGCGATGTCGGTGTACTTGGCCCGCGCGGCCCCGGTGAACGCGCCATCCGAGGCCGTGCCGCCGGAGCCCTGCCCGAACCCGTCGTAGTCGCGGGCGGCGACCTCGTCGCAGATCTGCCGGTAGGTGCCGACCCCGCCTACGTACGGATAGAGGTTGCGTGGCTTGCCCGGGATGTTCGCGCCGACCCACCAGGAGTTGGCCATTGGGAGCAGCGTTGTCTGGGTGACTTCGTTGTGGTGGTCCACCCAGTCGTCCTCTGCCGAGGGCAGCGGCTCGATCGTGTCGCGTCCTGTCTCCCGCAGATAGCGTAGGCAGTCGGTGATCCAGTCCACGTGCTGCTCGATGGACACCGGCATATTGCTCAGCACCGACGGGCTCTGCGGTCCGGTGATCATGAACAGGTTCGGGAACCCGTGGGTGGCGATGCCGAGGTAGGTGCGTGGCCCCTCCGCCCACTTCTCCCGCAGGCTTAGCCCGTTTCGGCCGCGGATGCCGAGCTTGAACAGCGTCCCGGTCATCGCGTCGAAGCCGGTGGCGTAGACGATGCTGTCGACCTCGTACTCGACGTCAGTGGTCCGGACGCCGGTGGGGGTGATCTCCTGGATCGGTGTCTTTCGCACGTTCACCAGGGTCACGTTGTCCCGGTTGAAGGTCTCGTAGTAGCCGTTCTCCAGCGGCGGGCGCTTGGTGAAGAACGGGTGGTCGCGCGGCGAGAGCAGCTCGGCGATCTCCGGGTCGTTCACCCGCTCGCGGATCCGGGCCCGGAGGAACTCCGAGGCCGTCTCGTTGGCCTTCTCGTCCAGGAGCAGGTCGTTGAAGGTCGTCCCGAGCCGGAATCCGCCGAGCTCCCAGGCCTCGGCGAAGATCCGCTGCCGCTCCTCCTCCGAGACCGACAGGGCGGTGCGGTCCGCGACTTCGTAGGGGAAGCCGAAAGCGGTCTCCCGCGTCGCCTGCCAGATGTCCCGGTAGTTGGCCTTGATCTCCTCTCCGTCCTCGGCGGTCATCGGCCGGTTCCCTCCGGCAATGTCGTAGTTCGGGGTGCGCTGCAGCACGTAAACGTGCGCCGCCTGCTCGGCGATCTCCGGGATGGCCTGCACCCCCGTCGCCCCGGTACCGATCACAGCGACCCGCTTGCCGGTGAAGTCCACACCCTCGTGCGGCCAGACGCCGGTGTGGTGCCAGTCGCCGCGGAAGCTGTCCCGGCCGGGGAAGTCGGGCAGGTTGGTCGTCGAAAGGCAGCCGACCGCGGTGATCAGGAACGCCGCGGTTACCTGCCCGCCGTCGTCGGTGCGGACCACCCAGCGGCCGGTTGCGTCGTCGTATTCCGCGGCGACGACCCGGGTGCTGAACTGGATGTCCTTGCGCAGGTCGTACCGGTCGGCGACGTGCTGCAGGTACCTGAGGATCTCCGGCTGGGGAGCAAAGCGCTCGGACCAGGTCCACTCCTGCAGCAGGTCCTGCGACAGCCGATCGGAGAAGCTGTAGAAGTAGCTTTCCGAGTCGCACCGGGCACCCGGGTAACGGTTCCAGTACCAGGTGCCGCCGACGTCCTCAGCCGCCTCGAACACCCGCGCTGAGAGGCCCAGCTTGTCCCGCAGCCGGTGCAGCATGTACAGCCCCGAGAATCCGGCGCCCACCACGACCGCGTCGAACTCGCCGGCCGACGTCCCCAGTTTGCCCCGCTGGTCCTGTTGCGTGTTCGCCATACTGTTGCGACTCCCTGCTGTGAGCGCCACCACACCGTGGCGCTTTCCCGCGATTCTGCCCCGGGACCGCGGACATCTCCACCCCTCGACGGCGGATTGGCGCTATGTGAGGAGAGTGCGCACCTCGGCGTCGGAATGCCCGAGTCGGCGCGCCGGCGGCATTGGAGCCGTGCGCTGTGATTCCGGCGGCGCGAACTGGCCCTTGATTGCGGGCCAGTGAGCGGCGAGTGTGCTGGGTGCTGGCCCGGATTCACGTTGCGCGGTGTTGGTTGCGGGCGGGAAGCGACTGGGAGGAGCTCAAGTGAGCGTGGCGCAGGTGCCGACTTCGCTGCGGTCGTGGATGTCCGCGGTGAGCGAGATCGCGCGTGCGGTTAATGCGGCTGAGCCGCTCGAGGTGGTGCTCACCCGGGTTGCCGAGCACGCGTGCGGGTTGGTCGGTTTCGAGTTTTGTGCGGTGATGCTCGCCGACCCGGTTCGAGAGCACCTGCGGGTGGCCGGCTGGTGTGGGCTGAGTCCCGAGTACGTGGCCTTGGTTGACGGGGGTTCGCTGCTGATCGACCCGTCGGGGCCGGATCTGGACACGCCAGCCGCGCAGGCTTTCCGGGAGGGTCGCACGGTCGCGGTGGCCGATGTGGGTGCGGCTCAGAGCTACGGTCAGTTGCGGCGACTGGCGCCGGCCCAGGGCTATCAGGCGCTGCTGGCCGCGCCGCTGCGTGGGTCCGGTGACATCGTCGGAGTGATCGTCGGGTACTCGGTGGTGGCGCGGGAGTTCGAGGCGGCGGAGCGTGAGCTCATCGAGCTGCTCGCCGAGCAGGTCGCCCTGGCGATGGAGACGGCTCGGCTGCGTGCCGCCCAGCAGGACGTGATCAGTGAGCTGTCCAGGGCGAATGACGAGTTGTGCCGTGGGCGGGCAGTGTTGGAGTGGGCTGAGCGGCAACACCACGAACTGATGCGGTTGGTGCTGGAGGAGGTCGGACTGGCTGGTCTGGTGACGGCCCTGGCGGCCGCGCTGGAGGCGTCGGTCACGGTGGAGGATGCCACTGGCCGGGTCCTGGCGAGTGCTCCTGAGCGGGGGTACTGTCCGCCGCCGGATGCGGCTGCGCGGCGGCGTCGCCCAGCCCGCGCGGCGCTGGAAGCTCAGGAGGCCCCGGGCCGGCGGTACTCGGTGGCGTTGGTGCCGATTGTGGCAGCGGGCGGACCGGTTGTCGCGGGTGCGCCAGGCGTCGAGCCTCGGGAGGTGGCCTGGGCTGCGCCGGTCGTGTTGGGCGGGGAGTTGGTGGGCCGGTTGTGGGTGAGTGCTCCGCCGGCCGCGCCGGAGCCTGTTCAGCTGCGTGTGGTGGAGCGGTTCGCGCTGGTGGTGGCGTTGGAGTTGCTGCAGCAGCGGCATCGCGTGGACGTGCATGGGCAGCTGTCGGGTGACCTGTTGGGGGATTTGTTGCGCGCCGACGGTCCGGCGCGTCCTCGGGCACTGCTCGACCGGGCCGCCGCGCTCGGCCACGACCTGTCCCGCCCGCACGTCGTGGCATTGCTGACGCTGGATGGGCCAGTACCGCCCGCGCCCCGGTTGCCGGAGCTGCTGCGCGCGGCCGCCGATCCCGGCCCTCGACCTCTTGCTGGACCGCACGAGGGCGGATATGTGCTGCTCCTGCCGGCCGAGCCCGACCCCGGCGAGAGGTTGCGCCGGATGCTCGCCCACGTCGAACAGATGGTGGCCCCGCGCGCCGTACCGACGTTGGTTGCCGGGCCGGTGGCCAGCGAGCTCGTCGACTACGCCCGTGCCTACCGGGTGGCACGTGGTGCGGCCGTGCTGCGGCGGGTGAGTAGGCCAGGCGGATTCGTCGACGTCCGCGAGTTGGGCCTGTCCGCGCTGCTGCTCGAGACAGGGGCGCCCGAAGCACTGCGCCGTTTCGCTCAAGGCCTGTTGCGCCCGGTGGCGACCCATGAGGCGCGTCGCGGCGGGGACCTGCTGGTGACACTGCGGACCTGGCTCGCGGTGGGTTGTTCAACGGCCGCGGCCGCCGAGGCCCTGGTCGTGCACCCGAACACCGTTGGCTATCGGCTGGGCCGCATTGAGCAGCTGATCGGGCGCAGCCTGCGCGACACCGAGGTGCGTCTGGAGCTTCAGCTTGCGCTCACGGTCCGGGACATCGTGCGGCTCGACCAAGGCGCCTGACCTCAGCTCACAGATGCGGCCGCCGAGTGGTCGGCGGGCGGCAACTTCCGGACCTGTTTGTGCCCGGGCCCAGGGTTGGCCACGGTTTCCTGGGTTGACACACATGGCCGTCCCGGTCCGCCGGCAGCAGGATCGACGCTGCGGGTGGCGCGGGTCACACCTCGCCGTCCAGCACACCGCGTCGAGGAGGCCGCAGTGCACCGGAGCCTGCCGTGAAACCACCGCCCTTCTCCTATTCCGCGCCGGCGACCGTGGCCGAGGCGGCCGTCAACGATGCGCTGGCTCCGCTCGGTGTACGGCTGACCGAGCTTCCGATGACCCCGGAGCGCATCCTCACCGCCATCCGCGCGGCGCGCGGATGACCGGCGGGGTCGCCGGGGTCCCCACGGTCGCGGTGGTCACCGGGGCGAACCGAGGCATCGGGCGGGCCATCGCCGTCGCGCTCGCCGCCGACGGATTCGCCATCGCCGCCACCGCCCGGGACCCGGCGACCCTGACCGACACGGTGGAGGAGGTCGAGAAGGCCGGCGCCACCGCGATCGCACTGGCCTGCGACGTGCGGGACGAGCAGTCCGTCGCCGCGATGGCCGCCGCCGCGGCAGCGCTCGGCCCGGTACACACCGTCGTGGCCAACGCCGGGATAGCCGGCCCGACCGCCCCGCTGCACGAGATGAGCCTCGAGCAGTGGCGGGACACCCTGGCCGTCGATCTGGACGGGGTGTTCCTGACCTTTCGAGCGTTCGTACCCGAGCTGATCGCCCAGGGTGGCGGCAGCCTGATCGCGATCTCCTCGATGACCGGCAAGCGTCCACTGCACGGCCGCACGCCCTATGCCGCCGCCAAGATGGGGGTAATTGGACTGGTCCGCTCCCTCGCCGTCGAACTCGGCCCGCACGGCGTGCGGGTGAACGCGATCTGCCCGGGGGCCGTTGCCGGGCCGAGGATCGACGACGTGATCCGAGCGCAGGCCGCCGCCCTCGGGGTCACCGAGGACGAGGCCCGCGCCGCGTTCACCAGGTCATCGCCGCTGGGGCGGCTGGTGGAGGCCGACGAGGTGGCCAGGACCTGTGCATTCCTGGCCTCCGATGCGGCGGACGCCATCACCGGCGAGGACCTCAACGTCACCGCCGGCGTCGTTATGTACTAGAGGGAGCCGACCATGCAGATCATCGACCTGTCCCAGGACATCTACGAGGGGATGAAGGTCTACCCCGGGCACCTGAAGACCGTGCAGTTCGAACACGCCACCCACGAGGAAACCGAGCCCCGGTTCGACGGCGGGTTCTCCTTTCAGACCACCGGCTTCATGCTCAATGACAACGGCCCGACGCACGTCGACTCGTTCTCCCACCTCGACCCGGATCCCACCGCCGAGACCATCGAAAAGATGTCGCTGGAGTTGTTCTACGGGACCGCGGTGTGCCTGGACGTCACCGAGTTCAAGCCGCGGACCGACATCACCGCCGAGGACCTGGACCGCATCGAGTCGGAGTCCCCGGTCAACGTCGAGGCCGGTGACATCGTGCTGTTCCACACCGCCACCTGGAACCGCTACGCCGGCGACAAGCGCTACCTCAGCGAGTTCCCCGGGCTGGGGGAGTCGGCCAGCGAGTGGATCGTCCGACGCCGGGTCAAGACGTTCGGTGTGGACTCGCCGACCCCGGACAACCCAGTCAGCACCAGCTATCCCTGCCACATGATGTGCCGCCGCGAGCACATCACCCATTACGAGAACCTGGCCAACCTGGACCGGGTGGTGAACAGCAGGTTCACCTTCGTCGGGTTCCCGCTCAAACTGCGCGGTGCGCACGGTGGACCGACCAGAGCGGTCGCGCTGGTCAACTGAGCAACCCGGCGAAAGGGATACCTGATGCCCAGGAAGATCACCAACACGCTACTGCCCACCACGATGATCGGCTCCTACCCGAAGCCGCGCTGGTACACGCGGTACAACCTGGGCGGGGCGGACCTGCTCGAGTGGTGGAAGCTGGAGGAGAACTGGCATGCCTGGTGGGACGCCACCACCGCGTGCATCAAGGATCAGGAGCTCGCCGGCCTGGACATCCTCACCGACGGACAGATGCACTTCGACGACTACGGCGGCGGCATCGGCTCGTTCGTCTGGTACTGGTACGAGCGGCTCGACGGGTTCACCAAGGCCAAGCTGCCCAACCCGCTCGCCCGCGCCATCGAGGCCAGCGAGGACGGTGACCTGAGTCAGGCCGCGTGGATGCACAACTGGGGTGGCACCGCGGTGACCGGGCCGGTCGGGCGGGGTATCCCGGGCCGGCTG
>DATHIT010000523.1:0-40529 GCA_035489915.1 Pseudonocardia sp.
CTCAGGACGATGTTGTCCACCCCGGCGGAACCGCTGACCCCGGCGACCACCCGCCCGTTCCGCGCGGCCTCGACGACATCCGGGCAGCTCTGCCTCGGAGAAGCGGCCGGGACCACCAGCAGGGCGTAGTCCTCGGCCACCTTCATGATCGGGGTGAAGTCCTTGTGGGTGAACTGGACGTTGCCGCTCACCGGCAGCGCCAACAGGGCGGTCTCAGTGGCGAGCAGCGTCCGCGCTTTGCCCTTCTGGCCGAGGAAGTACGAGTAGCCGACCGCGCCTGAGCCGCCCTCGCGGTTCTCCACCTTGACGTTGATGTCGGGTGCGGAGACCTCGATGGCCGCGGCCAGCGCCCGTCCGGCGCGATCGCTGCCGCCGCCCGGGGAGAACGGCACGACCATGGTGACGTCCCCGTCCGGCCGCCACTCGCCGTTGGCCGCTCGGTCGCCGCCGCTGCCACACCCGGCGAGGGCTAGTCCGAGGGCGAGGCTGGCCGCCGCCAGTGTTCGGGTTTTCATGCCGGGTTCTCCCTCTCGACGCTGAGGTTGGGATCGGTGCTGGTCAGGTCACTGGCCGCGGCGGCCCCCTCGGCGATCAGGGCGTGGATCTCGTCCTCGGAGTAGCCGGCCGCCAGCAGCGCGTCGCGCGTGCCCTCGCCGAGGACCGGGCCGGCTGCCGTCCGGACGGCCGGCGTGCGCGAGAAGCGCATCGGGGAACCGAGTTGGCGCACCTTGCCCATCACCGGGTGCGGGGCGTCCCAGAAGAAGTCCCGCACGCCCAGGTGTTCGTCGTTGAACACCTCGGCGTAGTTCGCAATGGGCGCGCACGGAACCCCGGCGGCGTCCAGCGCCGCTACCAGGTCCTTGCTGGTCCAGGTGGTGGTCACCGCCTCGATCGAGGCGATCAGCGCCTCCCGGTGCGCGTGCCGGGCGGAGGCGTCGACGTATCGTTCGTCGCCGAGCATGGCGGTGAGCCCGAGCACCTCGCAGAGCGCGGTCCAGGTCTTCGGCGTGACCGCCCCGAGAGTGGCATAGCCGTCGGAGGTGCGCACCGCTTGGTAGGGCGCGCTGGTCTGGTGTGCCGAACCGAGCGGCCGCCCCACCTCGCCGGTGGCGAAGTACTTGCCCGCCTCCCATACCGCGAAGGACACGCCGGCCTCGAGCAGCGAGACATCGATGTGCTGGCCGATCCCGGTGCGGTCGCGCTCGCGCAGCGCCGCCGTGACGGCGAGGGCGACGTACAGCGCGCAGACCAGGTCGCAGATCGGGACACCGACCTTGGTGGGATCTCCCGAGGGTGTGCCGGTGATGCTCATCAGGCCGCCGCGGGCCTGCGCCATGATGTCCAGGCCGGGAAGCGCCGCGAGCGGGCCGTCCTGGCCCCAGCCGGACGCCGAGGCGTACACCAGCCGCGGCGCGGCGGCGTGCACGGTGTCGAAGTCCAGTCCGAGCTTGCGCATGGCCCCGGGCCGGAGGTTCTCCACCAGGACATCGGCCGACGCGGCCAGGCGCAGCAGGGCCTCCCGACCCTTCGGTGACTTCAGGTCGAGGGCGACCGAGCGCTTGTTGCGGTTGAGCCGGGCGAACGGTGAACTCTGCCCCTCCACGAACGGCCCGGTCGCTCGCACCGGATCACCCGCGCCCGGAACCTCGATCTTGAGCACCCGGGCGCCGAGGTCGGCGAGCTGCATGGTGGCGAACGGAGCCGCCATGAACGCGCCGACCTCCAGCACGGTGATGCCGGCGAGGGGCGAGCTTCCGTTTCCGGTCATGAAGGGCGCTCCCGGACGATCGGCGACTGCAGTGACCTGAACCACTGTCCGTAGACTACTGTCTACAGACGTCGGTAGTCCGAGGGCAAGAGTCCGGGGCAAGATCTTCTTCAAGGGAGGTGCGGTACCAGTGCCTATCCACTCGTCCACAGCGTCCGACCGCCGCATCGAGCCGCCGCCGAGCATGTCCCACCTCGCGGCCGTGGCGCTGCGGAGCATGATCCTCGCCGGGGAGCTGCGCCCGGGCGATCGCGTCGTGGAGAACCAGTTGACCGAGACGCTCGGCGTGAGCAAGCCGCCGCTGCGCGAGGCCATGCGGGTGCTGGAGCAGGAAGGGCTGATCGTCCGGACCCCGCGGCGCGGCGCGGTGGTCACCCCGCTGACGCTGCACGACGTCTACGAGATCTTCACCCTCCGCCACAGCCTCGAACGACTGGCCATCGACCTCGGCGTCCCGTCCCGCTCACCGGCGCGGGTGGCGCGGTGCCGGGATGCGTACGCGGCGCTCGCGCGGGCGGCCGAGGACGGCGACGCCGCGGCGGTCACCGAACGTGGCTTCGAGTTCCACCTCGCCGTGGTCGGCCTCGCCGGTCACCGGCGCATCGAGGACGCCTACCGCGCGCTGGCGTTGCAGCTGCAGCTGTGCATGGGGATGAACCGCCAGGCCCGTAGGAGCAGGGAAACGCTGCTCGGCGATGCCCTACGGCACCGCAGGATTCTCGAGCTCATCGAGGGCGGGGATACCGAGGGCCTCCGGCGCGAGCTGGTGCACCACGGTGACAAGACCTTTCTGTTGGACGCGGACAACAACTTCCCCGGAGGCTCGCCCGAATCGCTGGCCTGGCTCGAATCAGTTCGGCGCCTGGCCGAGGCGCACGACGGCACAACCGCCGGGTAAACCTGGTTGAGCGCAGCGGCTGAGCGTTCAGCGGAACGCTCCGCAGGCGCGCGAGCTACTCAGTATCCGGCGGTGAACCGGGTGTTCAGGAACTTCGGCTGCTCGATCTCGTCGACGATGGCCACCGCCAGGTCCTCGTAGCTGATCCTGGCCTGGCCGTCCGAGCCGGTCACCGGCTGGTCCAGTCCCGTGCGGTAGGTGCCGGTGCGCTCTCCGGGGGCGAAGTGCAGCGGCGGGGGCGAGACGTAGGTCCAGCTCGCCCCGGAGCTGGTCCGGTAGAAGTCCAGGGCATCGGCCTGAGCGGAGGCCGCTTCGAAGTACGCGGCGGGGAAGGACGGCAAGTCCAGGAACCGGGTGCCGTCCGGAGTGGTCAGCGTGGCCCCGCCGCCGAGGTGCACGATCCGGGGCGCCGGCTGGGGCAGCGCCGCGGCGACGCCGACCAAGGTAGCGGCCACCGTGCGGTAGAACTCCCGGCCCGGTCCGCCCGCGGCCACCACCAGCACGTCGGCGTCCTTGGCCACCGCGCCGACCGACTCCGCCGAGGCGGCATCCCCGGTCACCACGGCCACTCCGTCGGCGAAAGCCGGCGCGGTCTCCGGGCGGCGCACCACGGCGGTCACCTCGTGGCCACGGGCGGCGGCCTCGGCCACAATCCGCTGTCCGGCCCGCCCGGCGGCGCCGAACACGACTACCTTGCTCATGGGATCTTCCTTCCGCTTTGCTTGAGACCTCAATCTTGTGCCGAGCCTTAGGCCGGCGGAAAGGTGACGAGCGGACTCGACATGGTCGCAATCGGACGCGACGGCGTGCGGCGCATCGGGTTCAACGCGCCTGGGGGGCCGGGTCTCGAGCTCGAGGTACTCGCCCGTGGCGAACTCTGCCGGCGTGACGAAGCCAGCCTCGGCGAGCCGCATCGCACCGAGTTCCACCAGCTCATGCTGGTCGACGCCGGGCAGACCTGGCACGAGGTGGATTTTGTCGAGCACCGGCTCGGCCCGGCAACGGTGCTCTGGGTACGCCCCGGCCAGGTGCAGCGGTTCGGTCCCCCGGTGACCGGTGAGATGGTGCTGTTCACCCACGGGGTACCGGCGTCCAGTTCGAGCGAGCTGGCGCTGCCGCTCGGGGACGTGCGCGGCGGCCCGGTATGGCACCCCGAGGTGGACGCGTACGCCGGCATTCGGGAGATGGCCCGCCAACTGCGCCTGGAGGCCGACTGCCCCTCTTCCTCCGCCGACGCGACTCGGCGGCACCTGCTCAGCGTGCTGCTGCTGCGCATCGCCCGGACGACAACGGCGGGTCCGGCCTCAGGCGACGCCGACGGCATCGCCGCCCGGTTCGCCGCCGAGGTGGAGCGCGACTTCGCCCGCACCCATCGGGTGGCCGATTACGCCGACCGGCTCGGCTACAGCGTCCGCACGCTGACCAGAGCCAGCACCGCCGCCACCGGGCTCTCCGCGCGCGAGGTGCTGGACGACCGGATCGCCCTGGAGGCCAAGCGGCTGCTCGCCTACACCGACCTGGCGGCCTCGGCGGTGGGTCGCCGCCTCGGATTCAGCGAGCCGACCAACTTCGGCAAGTTCTTCCTGCGGCGCACCGGGCTCACCCCAGCCGCATTCCGCCGCACCCTGACCCACTGAGCGCGGTCGGCGCCGACCAGGCGTCGGCGGGCTGGATGCCGATGGGCGCCGTGGTCGGCACCGACTGGCGTCGCTGATTCGCTCCGAACCGGCGCGCGGCGGATTCCGTTCACTGTGCACTCCTGCGGTGCCCCAGCATGCGGTGCGCGGTGAACGACGCGACTCCCGCACGTTCACCTATCTCGCTCCGCTGGTCACCAGCGTGCCTGGGCTTAGCCTTTTCGTGCTCGCACAGCTCGCGTGGCTCGACACAGCGCATTGAACTGCTGTGTGAACATGCCACGGGCTGTGTGGGCGTCACCGTGGGTGGCCGCATGGCGGTTGGGTGGCCGTGCGCATGGCGTGAGCGTCCCGGCCCCGACATCTGCCTGGCGTTACCAAAGTGAACAGGAGGCCGGTCTTCCGCGTGCACATCCTGCCTGCTGTGCAGTTCGGCAACACGGAGCCGTTCGACGGCGAGCCCAACAGCGGCAGCCACCACCGAACACGCAGCCGCCTCGCTAGCCGTTTCCACTGCTCGCACAGCTCGCGTGGCTCGACACAGCGCATTGAGCTGCTGTGTGAACATGCCGCGGGCTGTGTGAACGGCGCAGGCGCGCCGAGATCCGGCGCTGGCGCGCACGAGCGAACCGGCTGCTGGACCTGCTCATGGACGGCCTGCCCGCCGGTGTGCCGGGCTCAGTTGCGAAACTGAGTGCGTTCTCCGATTTGCCGTCGCTCGGCCAGTGAAATAAGGGGAGCCAACCTTTCCCGGTGCCATCGAACTCCAGCCCCCGGCTCAGTTGAGCCGAGGGCTGGAGTACGGGAGCGCGGTTATTTAAAGATCAGTTTCCCCAGTACTCCCAGGAGTTATTCCGGTCCGGGCCGCGCCGGCAGTCCCAGTCTCCTCGCCGGCCCGGGTGGTCATGGGTGGCGATCGCCTGACACTGCTGCAGGGTCTTGAACTTCGACCGGAACCTGTGCGGCGCCGCTGGCCGCGCGGGCGGCGGAGCCTGCTGGACGGCGGCCGCCGCGCCCGAACCGGCCGGCGTATCCGCGTATGCCGTACCTACCGCACCGACAGCGGTGACGGCCAATGCAATCGCCACACTGGAAATCGTAGCCTTCAGTCCTGGAGTCAAGTCCGTTCCTTCATTCGTTTCACGTGACCACAGAGTCACTCGGGGGATGCAGATTTAACCACATGATTCTTTAACTTCGGAGCAATGCTCAGTAATTGCTCAGCGTTACCATTCTGAGGGCGGCTCAGCAATTCATCCCGAGCGAACAAAGCGGGGGTCGCGGATTTATGACTTCGGCGGTGCCAATCACCTCTTGTCCGCCGGTCGGCCCGACCCGCGGCCGGGCCTCGCCGCGGCAGGTAGCGTCGTTCCCGGGCCCGGGGGTCGTGACCACCCACCGGCAGGCCGCGCATCGGGACGTGAGGAGCAGCTGACAATGCCAACCGTCGCTCGGGAGATCCATCTGGCGTCCCGCCCACACGGCGAGCCGAGCCCGTCGAACTTCCAGCTGGTTACCACGGAGCTCGCCGATCCGGGTCCCGGGCAGCTGCTGGTGCGCAACCTGGTGATGTCCGTGGACCCGTACATGCGGGGACGGATGAACGACCTGCCCTCCTACGCGCCGCCGTGGCAGATCGGCGAGCCAGCCCGAGGCGGGGCCGTGGGCGAGGTGGTGGGCAGTGGGACCGACACAGTTCGGGTCGGCAGCCTGGTACTGCACGAAGGTGGCTGGCGCGACTACGCCCTGATCCCCGCCGACCAGGCGCAAGTCCTGCACCGCGAGGAGGGCCTGCCGCCGTCGCTGTACCTGGGCGCCCTGGGCATGCCGGGTTTGACCGCGTACGCCGGTCTGTTCCGGATCGGCGAGTTCCGCGCTGGTGACACCGTGTTCGTCTCCGGCGCGGCCGGCGCGGTCGGTGGCCTGGTCGGGCAGTTCGCCCGGCTGCGCGGAGCCAAGCGGGTGATCGGCAGCGCCGGCTCGGCGGACAAGGTGCGGTTCGTCACCGAGGAGCTGGGCTTCGACACGGCGTTCAACTACCGCGACCGCCCGGTGGCCGGCCAACTGCACGACGCCGCGCCGGACGGCATCGACCTCTACTTCGACAACGTCGGCGGCGAGCACCTCGAGGCCGCCATCGGCGCGCTGAACACGCACGGCCGGGTTGCCCTATGCGGGTCGATCTCCGGCTACAACGCCACCGAGCGGCCGCCGGGGCCGAACAACCTCGGCCTGGCCGTGGGCAAGCGGCTGACCCTCCGGGGTTTCATCGTGTTCGATCACCACGACCTCGCGGCGGAGTTCTCCCAGACCGTCGGCGGCTGGCTGCGCGCCGGCCAGGTGCAGGTCCGGGAGACGGTTGTGGACGGGCTGGACAACGCCGTCTCGGCGTTCATCGGCCTGCTGCGTGGCGAGAACACCGGCAAGATGATCATTCGCCTCAGCGGCGAGTAAGGGCACCTCAGCTAACCCGCGCCCCGGCCGAGCCAGTCCAGGCCGGGGTGGTTGGCCAGCACGCCGAACCGTTCGAAATGCGCCAGGTCAACCACCAGGAATACGGACCGGGCGGTGAAGCTGACCTGCCCGTCGGGCCGCACCCCGGACGCGGCCATGTACAGCTTGCGGCCCTCGCGGCGGTCCAGCCCGGCGGTGACGCGGTGCGGTACGCCCAATTCCACCGGCGCCAGGTAGTCGATCTCCAGGCTGCGGGTGACGCCGGGTTGGCCCACCACGTAGAGCACGAAACCGAAGAGATCGTCACACGCGGCGGACACCGCCCCGCCGTGCGCGAGGCCCGGGGCACCCACGTGGTGGGGCTGAAACACGACGTCGCTGTACACCTCGTCCCCGCTGCGCCACACCTGCATCCGCAGACCGGCGGCATTGCGGGGTCCGCAACCGTGACAGTCCGGGCTGTGCGCGGGCAGCGCCACCGGCTTCGGTGCCGTCATGCCCGACCGTGGATCGGCTGCGTCACGAACTCTCCTCGACGGTCAGTAGCCCTGCCTCAGACCCTACCGTCGGGTAACAGTCCCGGCGACCGCACCGGCGAGGCACCCATCGGCGGATTCTTAGTGAATGCACAGTTCTCTTCTAAATAGCTCGCGGGGCACACCCGGATGATTGCGGCGTGTGGCAACTCAGCCAATACGGCGGCCCCGACTTGTCCAGCCACGGCATATCTCTGCTGACTGGGTGGTTGCCGCTCGCCGTGCAGATCGTTGCCGGGTTGGTATTGCTCGCGGCGATCGGTAGGCGGGACCGGCGCTGGTTCGCCTGGTGTCTGCCGATACTCGCGCTGTGCGCCGGGCTGGCCGTAGTGCTGTTCCAGCGGTATCTCAGCGGGCACGGGCTGGCCAGCGATCCGGCCCCGGCGGCCCTGTCGATCTGGATCGGCGTCGCCTCCTCGGCGGTCCTGCTGGTCGCGCTGGGCTGGCGCGGCTCACGGTGGTCGCGCCGAGGACTGTCTGTGCTGGCCGTTCCGCTGTCGCTGCTCTGTGTGGGGGTGAGCCTGAACGATTGGGTGGGTTACTTCCCCACGGTGACCGAGGCGTGGAACCAGCTCACCGCCGGGCCACTGCCCGATGAGGTGGACGCCGCGGCACTGGCTGGGCTCGCCGGCACAGGGGCGAGCATGACGACCGGCCGCCTGGTGGGGGTGACCATCCCCGCCACCACCAGCCACTTCAACCATCGCGAGGAGTACGTCTACCTTCCGCCGGCCTGGTTCACCCCGAGCCGCCCCCAGCTGCCGGTGCTGATGATGATCAGCGGCGAGTTCAACACGCCGGCCGACTGGATCCGGGTGGGCAACGCGGTACAAATTGAGGACGATTTTGCCGCGCATCATCAAGGAGCGGCTCCGGTAGTTGTTTTTGTCGATTCCGGAGGTTCGTTCAACAACGACACCGAATGCGTCAACGGGCCACGCGGAAATGTCGCGGATTACCTCACCAAGGACGTGCCGAGTTATCTCGAGTCACAATTTCATGTGGCCACCGATGCGGCGCACTGGGGAATTGTGGGCTGGTCGGCCGGAGGTACCTGCGCGCTCGACCTCACCGTGATGCACCCGGAGCTCTTCGGCACCTTCGACGACATCGCCGGCGACCTCGGCCCCAACGTCGGCGACAAGGCCGCCACCATCGCCAACCTCTACGGCGGCGACGCGCGGGCCTGGGCCAGCTTCGACCCGCTGACCGTGCTGGCCGCGCACGCCCCGTACGTCAACACGGCGGGGTGGTTCGAGAACTCCAGCGCCATCGGCTTCGGTGGGCACGGCTGGCACGGCGGCGGCCCGCACGCCGGGGCGCACCCGGGCGGGCCCGGGGACCTCGGCAACCGGCCGGGCGGCACCGCCGGATACGGCGGACGCCCGGACGGACGTGACGCACCCGGCGCGGAGGCGGCGGCCGCCACCCAACTGTGCACCGCCGCGCGCGCGAAGGGCATCGACTGCACGCTGCACACCCAGGACGGGCGGCACAGCTGGCAGTTCGCCTCCGCCGCGTTCAGCGACGCCCTCCCCTGGCTCGCCTCCCGGCTGGGGCTGCCGGCGGCGAGTGGTTCAGCTACCCAGCAGCCGGGCCAGGGCGTCGCGAGCGGCGCTGTTGCGAGCGGCCAGCCGCGTTAGGTCCTCGGCCAGCGCGGTCAGCCACTCGTCCACCGCGATCTCCCGGCGGCTGATCACCACCCCGCGGACGACCTGGCGCAGCTCGCCCCGAACCCCGCCGTGCCCGGTCTGCCGCAGCTCGAGGTCGCGCCCGTCCCCGTGCACCAACACCGCCTCGGTACGCCCGTCCCGGCCGGCCATCCGGTCGGCCAGGCCGCGCTTGCGGGCCACCTCCACCATGCCGGGCGGGAGTGCGCCGGCCAGGCTGCCGGTGAGCACCCTGGTCAGCGACTCGACGTCGTCCCGGTCCGCCCGGAGCATGGCCGCCACCAGGTGCACATCGCCCATCGGGCCGAGCCCGCTCGGTTCCAGCCCGCTCGGTTCCAGCCCGCCGCCGCTGGGTTCCAGCTCGCCGCCGGTGCTCATGCTCTCCTCCGCGCTCGTTCCGCTCCTCGCTCGCTAGCGCTCGCTGTGTTGTCCCCACCCCGCCGGCTCCGCCGACTGCCGTCCCCCGTGATGCTCGCTCGCTGTCGGCTTCGGATCATCAATCGACCAGCGGAAGCACGAGTTGCGGCTTGTCGATGATGTGGTCCGGGCGCAGCGGGCGCACCGCGGTGCCGATGGCGAAGAACTCGGTGGTGTGCCCACCCCAGCGGTGCGGCAGCGAGAGCAGCTGGACGCCGACGATCCCCTCGGCGTGCAGCGCCTCCGCCTCGGCCTGCATCCGGCTCATGGCCAGCTCGCGCGCGTCGTAGAGCGCCTCGGTGAACTGAGGGATCTCCACGTTCTGCCCGACGTTGCCGATCGACTGCCAGAACCGCTGGTGCGCGATGTGGTAGACGCAGCTGCCCATCACCATGCCCAGTGGCCCGTAGCCGGCCTGCACCAGCGTCCAGAAGTCCTGCCCGGACAGGTCCGAGGTGAACGGCTGGTCCTTGTTGTTGCGCCACCCGCCGTCCGGGGTCGCCGCCTCGTCGGCCTTGACCGCGGTGCCGATCGCGATGAACTCGGCCAGGTCGCTGCCGAACTCCTTGAACTCGATGTCCAGCCGCACCCCCACGATGCCGTCCGCGCCCAGCAGGGCGGCCTCCGCCTCCATCCGGGTCATGGCCAGCTCACGGGCGTGGTACATCGCCTGGGACAGCGTCTCCAGCTCCTGGTTGCGGTTCCACCGCCCCATCTGGAACCCCACGTGGTAGATGCTCGAGCCGAGCACCAGCCCGAGCGGGCGGAACCCCGCCTCGCGCACCAGCAGGAACTCGTTCACCGACAGATCGGAGGTGAACAAGGTGGTCGCCTGGCCGGGCTTCATCTCCGCGAGCCGGCGCATCGCGTCCTCGGGAATGCCCAGCGCGACACCGTCGGTGCTGTGCGGCAGGCTCATCGGGTTCTCCTACGGGGGGATGCGGATCGCAGCGGGAGGATGGACAGCGAGCGGGTCGGCGACCCGGACGTGGTGTGGAAGCGGGCCACGGCGGTGCCCAGCATCAGCGACTCGGCCACGTGGTCACGATGGTTTTCCGCCGGCTCGATCTCCCAGACGCTGAGGCTGATGTCGGATGCGACAGCGCCGTCCGCGCCGAGTTCGCGGATGTCCCGCTGGAACCGGGCCCTGGCATCGGCGCGAACGTGGGTGATCAGCTCGGTGTAGCCGGAGACCTCGACGTTGCCGGCGCCCCAGGATGCCTGTCCTCGGGTCACCCAGTCGTCGTGCCGGATCGCCACCGAGATGCCCAACGCGATGCCCGCCGGCACCCACCCTGCGTGCAGCAGCTTGGCCACGTCCTGCCCGGCCAGCTCGGTGGTGAATACCTGGGCGGGGCGGCTCGCGGACTCGGCGCGCACGGCGGTGCCCAGCGCGACGAACTCACGATTGCTGCCCTCCATCCGGTCGACCCGCAGGCGCACGCCCACCACGCCGTCCGCGCCCATCCCCCGAGCCTCCAGCACCATCCGGGCGATGGCGGTGCGGTAGCCGTGGTAGAGGGCGTCGACGTACGGGCGGTAGCCGCTGTAGCCGCCGGCCGACGAGGTCACCGTGGCGCTGGGTAGGCCGCCCGCGATGCCGCCGCCGAACGTCCCGGGGATCCCTCCGCGCACACCGCCGCCACCCAGCACGCCGCCGAAGCCGCCGCCACCGAACCCACCGGCACCGAAGCCGCCGTAGTAGCCGCAGCCCTGCCATCCGGCGAAGCCGATGTGCTCGACGATGCAGCCCATCACCTCACCCACCGGGCGCAGTCCGACCGACTCGACTCCGGCCGCCCCTGGCACGGTCAGCAGCGAGGTGCGCAGCCCGCTGCTCGCGAAGCGCGCCATCCTGGCGGCCGCCACCGGGGGCAGCCCTCGGCCGTCCCAGTCCGCCACCTGACCTCCCGACGCCGGTCACTCGCGCTTTTGCCACCGTCGAGACTAGAGCGGCGCCGCCGATCACCTCGGCAATGCTGAGAACGGGCTGGGACTACCGGGTCTGGCGACACACCCGCGCTGGTGATGGTCGCCGAAACTCGACCTCGCGGCGGGTAGAAAGCGGGCTCATCCGTACACGGCGCGGTGTCAACTCGTGTGTCGCCACGAAGGACTGTGAATTCCCCATGAGAGCAGCTCGCCCATGACCGCGGCCACGGCCGCTCGGCCCGGGCAGTCGACCGGGACCGCGTCCTGGATGGTCCCGCTGGTTGTGCTGATTTTCGGCATGTTCATGTCGGTGTTGGACACCAGCATCGTGAACGTGGCGATCCCGACCATCCAGAAGGACTTCGGCACCACCACCAAGGACGTCCAGTGGATCGCCACCGCCTACACCCTGGCGCTGGGGGTGATCGTGCCGCTGAGCGGCTGGCTGGGTGAGCGGCTCGGGATGACCCGGGTCTACCTGGCGAGTTTGGTGCTGTTCTCCGCCACGTCCGCGCTGTGCGGGCTGGCCTGGAACCTGGGCAGCATGATCTTCTTCCGGATCCTGCAGGCGATTCCGGGCGGGATCTTGCCGGTGGTCTGCATGTCGATGCTCTACATGATCGTGCCGAAGGAGAAGATCGGCAGCGCCATGGGCATCTACGGGCTGGGCATCATCGTCGGCCCGGCGATCGGCCCGACCCTCGGCGGGTACCTGGTCGAGTACGTGGACTGGCGGCTGATCTTCTATATCAACGTGCCGATCGGCATCGTGGGCGCTATCGCCGGTATGGCGCTGCTGCCCAAGATGCCGCCCTCGTCGAAGCGACCACTGGACTGGTGGGGCTTCCTCACCATCGGCTCCGGGCTGTTCGCGTTGCTGCTGGCCACCTCGGAGGGCACGGACTGGGGCTGGACCTCCTACCGGGTGCTGGGGCTGTTGGTGTACGCCGCGTTCGCCTTCGCGCTGTTTGTGGTGATCGAGCTCGAACTGGACGAACCGCTGCTGGACCTGCGGGTGTTCACCGTCTGGCCGTTCGTCAACTCCCTGCTGCTGATCTGCATCCTCTCCGTCGGGCTCAACGCGATCCTGTTCTATCTGCCGCTGTTCATGCAGGAGGGCCAGGGCATCCAAGCCCTGCAAACCGGGCTCACCCTGCTGCCCGAAGCGCTGATGATGGCCATGCTGATGCCGATCGCCGGCACCCTGTACGACAAGATCGGACCCCGCTGGCCGGCGGTGATCGGACTGCTCATCGCTGCCTACGGCGGCTACCTGCTGTGCGGGATCAACCCGAGCATGACCCAACAGGACGTGGTCCTGTGGACCTGCATCCGGGCCATCGGCAACGGCCTGGCCATGATGCCGATCATGACCGCCGGGCTGTCCGCGATCCCCGCCGCGTACTCCAGCTCCGGCAGCCCGGTCAACAACATCGCCCAACGCGTCTCCGGATCACTCGGCATCGCCGGGCTGACCGTGCTGGCCACCAACCAGCAGAGCCAATTCATGGCCGACCGCGCCGCGCTGATCCCGGCCAACTCCGGCGTGCCCGCGATCCAGGACATCGTCAACCAGGGCCCCGGCATGCTGTACGCGTACTACCAACAGCTCAGCCTCTACGTGATGGCCGACGCCTACAGCAACGTCTTCCTGGTCTGCTGCCTGTTCACCGCCGCCGGAGTGGTGCTGGCCTTGATGCTGCGCAGCGGCCCGCCGGTGCCCGAGGAAGCGACGCCCGAGGAAGCGACGCCCGCCCCCACCTCGGCTGTCGAGACCGGCGCCACCGCCGAAGAGGTCGCCCCGGCGCCGGCCGCCACCGACATCCCGGAAACGGCCACCGCGCTCGCCGTCACCGGAGCACCCCTCGAACCCGCCGTTCCGCACCACCGCGGCGCGGCGAGCGGCGACCCGCACGCCGACCCGAGGGTCACCGTGGGAGCCGCATACCGACGAGACTGACCGTGCCGGCCGGGGCACCCTCTCCGGCCGGCCCGGCCAGTCTCCGCCAGTTGGTCTTGGCGCTCTACGGCCGCAGCTCGTAGATCAGATTGACGTCGGTGGACGTGGCGACCCTGGCGTCGGCGAAGCCGGCTTCCAGGGCGAGCTGGCGGGTCCGGGTCGGACCGGCCTGGTTGCCCAGGCCGGTGGCCGGCGGTGCGGAGAGCCCGCTGGGCAGGCAGACCAGCAGGGACGCCCCGGCCATCAGCCTGCCCAGCGGATTGAGCACGTCCGCCACGGAGTCCCAGCTCATCGGCTCGACGAGCATGACCCGACCATGCTCAGCGAGGGCGGCACGCGCGGCACGCAGCGCGCTGAGTGGGTCGGGCATGTCGTGCAGGCAATCGAAGAACGTAATGAAGTCGTAGGTCCCGTCCAGGTCGGCCGCGCCGGCGACGCGGAACTGGGCCCGGTCGCTCACCCCCGCGGCGGCCGCCCGCTGGGTGGCCAGCTCAAGTGAGGGCTGGTGGTAGTCCACCCCGACGAAGGTGCTGGCCGGGTAGGCCTGGGCCATGATGATCGTGGACGCGCCCAGGCCGCAGCCCACGTCGGCCACCCGCGCGCCGCCTTTGAGCTGATCCTCCACGCCGGTCAGGGCGGGGATCCACATGCTGGTCAGGTTGGCCAGGTAACCGGGGCGGAAGAACCGCTCGGTCCCCTCGAACATGTCCGGGTGCTGCTCGTGCCAGCCGATTCCCGCACCGGTGCGAAAGGCATCGGTCAGCCGGTCCAGCATCCGGGTCGCGGCGGTCAGGTTCTGAAACGCACCGACCACATAGCCGGGGCTGTCCGGGTTGGTGAATGCCTCGGTCTGCTCCGGAGAGAGCCCGTAGCGGGCCGCGCGGGCCGAGTCCGGGTCCTCGGTGCCCGGATCCCCACCCTGGTAGGTCACGTAGCCGGCGGCGGCCATGGCCAGCAACCACTCCCGCAGGTACCGCTCGGCCAAGCCGGTGCGCTCGGCGAGCTCGGTGGCCGTGGCCGGACCGCCACTCGCCAGCGAGACGAATAGGCCGAGCCGGTCTCCGAGCAGCGCCAGCGGCAGGGTCAGCGCGCCTCCCGCGTCGGCGATCACCTGCCCGACCAGTTCCTCCAGCGCCTGTGGGTCCAACTCCCGCTCGCCGGTGCCCGGCTCTGTTGCCGTCATGTCACCCTCCTCGATTACGCCGCCGGCGGTTACCAGGGACTCTCGTGCCGCTAGCCAACGGGTCCCCGCCGGCCCGGGTCCATACGCAGAACTACGTAGCAGGGGGCTGACCGGCTGGGACACGGTGGAAGTGCTACGCCCGGCTGGGTGCGCAAGACTCTGCTGTATCAGGACGCGCTGTATCAGGACGCCGCGGACGAAAGAGATGCGCATGGGACAGGTTGACGGCAAGGTCGCGCTGATCACCCGCCGCGCCGAGCTGGGCGCCCAGGTGGTCGGCCGGGACCGCGAGCTGGACCTGATCCTGGCTGCCGTGGTGGCCGGGCGTGACCTGCTGCTGGAGGGGCCACCCGGGACCTCGAAGAGCACCATCCTGCGCGCCATCACCGCCTCCTGGGGCATCCCGCTGCACTTCGTGGAGGGCAACGCCGACCTGACCCCGGCCAAACTGGTCGGTCACCACAATCCGGCCCGGGTGCTGCGCGAGGACTACAGCGCGGCCAACTTCGTGGCGGGTCCGCTGGTCGCGGCGATGCGCGAGGGCGGGTTCCTCTACGTCGAGGAGTTCAATCGGGCGCCGGAGGACACGCTGAACACGCTGCTCACCGCGATGGCCGAGCGCGAGGTCAACGTGCCTCGAGTGGGTCGGGTCGGGGCGGCGGAGAGCTTTCGACTGGTGGCCTCGATGAACCCGTTCGACAACATCGGCACCACCCGGATCAGCGCCGGCGTGTACGACCGGCTGTGCCGGCTGGCGGTCGGCTACCAGTCCGCCGAGGAGGACCGGCAGATCGTCGCGCTGCGCACCGGCAGCGACAACGCCGAGCTGATCGCGGACGCGGTGGCGATCACCCGGTCCACCCGCGCGCACCCGGACGTGCGGCACGGTGCCAGTGTGCGGGGCGCGATCGACCTGGTCGCCGTCGCCGCGCCGCTCGGGGAGATCCGCGGCGGCGCCGGAGCGGACGTCGAGGGGTACCGGGCGATCGTGCTGGACGCCGCGCTGCTGGCGCTGTCCGGCCGGATCAACGTGGACGAGACCGCCGAGGCCGGGCCTGAGCAGATCATCCGGGAGCTCTGGGAGGAGCATTTCGTGCTGGCCCCGGCGCGCGCGGCGGCCGGCTCGAACGCGGTGCGGGTGCCCGAGCCGACTTGACTGGCCGACACCGGCCGGCCGGCCCGCGCCCCGCTGCGCCGCAAGCCCAAGCGGTTGGACAGCGCGCCGCTGACCTTCCGGCCCGGCGCCGGCGGGATCGTGGCGGAGAGCGCCGGGTCTGACCGGGGATCCGCCGAGGGGGCGGACGGCGCGGCGCCGCCCACACGGGGCTGGGTGGCCACCACCGAGACGGGCGAGCGGCGCACCCTGGCCGAGGCGCGGGAGGACGGCGTGCTCGGTTCCGAGGTGCGCGCGCTCGCCCGGCGCATCGCGGCCCGGCTGTCGGTGCCGAGGCGGGGGTGGCACCGGGCGCGCGTGGTGGGCGGCTCGGGGCAGCTGGCCAGCGTGCCCTACCGGTACAACTCCGACGACATCGACCTGGACCGCACGCTGGAGGTGCTCACCGAGCGGCCGCTGCCCGAGGACACCGACATCGTGGTCCGGGAGCGGGTCCAGGTGCCTCGCGCGGTGCTGCTCATGATCGACGTCTCCGGCTCGATGCGCGGGGAGAAGACCCGGATCGCGGCCGCCGCGGTAGGTGCGCTGGCCGGCGAGCTGGCCAATTCCCCGGCGACGGAGCTGGCGGTGGTCGCGTTCTGGCGGGACGCGGCGATCGTGCGCCCGATGGGGCCGGCGTCCTCGGCCACCGGCTCCGGGCTGAGCCTGCTGGATGACCTGCTCAGCATCCCCGCCAAGGGGCTGACCAACGTGCACTTCGCGCTCAGCACCGGGCTCGCCCAGCTGCGGCTGGCTCGGGCTCGGCGGCGGTGCGGCATCCTGCTGTCCGACGCGGTGCACAACGCGGGT
Organism: Pseudonocardia sp.; assembly: GCA_035489915.1. Classification (GTDB taxonomy): domain Bacteria; phylum Actinomycetota; class Actinomycetes; order Mycobacteriales; family Pseudonocardiaceae; genus Pseudonocardia. The sequence continues at coordinate 16,419 of DATHIT010000523.1, forward strand.
CCGGATCCGCGCCCGGTGGCTGCCCGATTCGGCGAGCTGCACGTGTTGCTGGAGACCGACGGCGAGCACGACGCCGACCTGGGCGGGCAGCTGGCTCGGCTCGGTCACGGTCGACTGGCCCCGATCCGCGGCCACCGCGACGTGGCCCCCGCGCTCAACCTGATGCTGGGCGGCGGGTGATCCGGCGGGTCGGGTGTGCTGGAATCCGCGACTCGGTGTGCTGAGGTTCCCGACTCGCGGGATTGGGGTCCGCCGCGGTTTCGGGGTCGGCGGCGGTTTCGGGTTCGGCGCGGGCGGCGTAGGTCTGTAGGAGGTGGGCCAGGTCGCCGTCGTTGACCCGGATGCGGCCGGTGCGGCCGATCGCGACCAGGCAGCCGATCAGCCCGCCGACCGCGTTGCGCACCGGTACCGCGAGCGCCGAGCGGCCCAGCCGGATCTCGTCCACCTCCCTGGCCAGCCCGGTTTCCCGGATCTCGGTCAGCTCGGCGGCCAGCGTGCCCGGCTCGATGATGGTGCGCGCGGTCAGCGGCCGCAGCGGTCCCGCCGAGGCCAGCTCGGGGCGCTGGGACAGCAGCAGCTTGCCGATCGCCGAGGCGTGCAGGTGGGTGAGGATCGCGCCCTCCCTGATCAGCTCGTGGTCCGGATCCCGGTCCACCAGCCGCACCCGGTCCCCGGTGTACGCCGCCGCGTAGATGCCGAACCGCACCCGGGCGCGCAGCTCGTCCAGGATGGCGCGCACCGGCCGGAACTCCGAGGGCAGCCCACCGCCGAGTTCTTCGACGGTCGCCACCCCGGCCAGCTCGCGGGTGCGCCGGCCCAGCGCGAACCCGGTCAGGTCGGCGGTGCGCACCAGGAACCCGTCCGCGACCAACAGGTTCAGCAGCCGGTACGCGGTGGCCGGCGGCACGCCGCAGAGCAGCGAGATGTCCCGCGCGCTGGCCCCCGAGCCGAGCTGCGCGACCGCCTCGAGCAGCAAGAACGCCTTCTGCACCGCCCTCGGTTCGTGGCCGCCGGGCTCCCGGAGCCGGCCGGCCATCAGCCGGCCCTCCGCCCGGAGGGTCCGCCGGCGGCCGCCCTGCCGATCAGCACCACGTCACCGTTCGCGTCCGGAGCGAACACCCCGGCGCCGGGCAGCACGTCGGCGGACTCGGCGGCGTCGAACACACCCACCCGGCGCAGCGCCCACGGGCGCCGCCGCAGCAGCAGGGACCACCACAACACCCCGGCGCCGCCCAACCCGACGATGATCGCCGACACCGGGTAGTCCGCCTCCAGCCGCTCCACGACCACGAGCGCGCCGAGCAACCCGACCCCGGCCAACGTGACGGCCGCGGCGGCCAGCAGCGCGGTCGGGGTCTGCTCCCGGATCCGCCGCAGGAACCACACCGAGGCCAACGCCACCAGCACATACGCGGTCACCACCATGGCCCGCACCACCGCCACCAGGTGCTCCCGGAGCGGGGCGAGGCCCAGCGCCAGCGCTGTCCCGCCCAGCGCCACCACCGCGACGATGAACAGCAGCGCCAGGTGCGGGGTGCGGAACCGCCGGTGCACGGCGGCGAAGAACCGGGGCAGCAGCCGCTCCACGCCCATCGAGTAGACCAACCGGGACGCGGCGTGTGAGGACGCGGTCGCCGAGGCGAGCCAGGAGCAGGCCAGCCCGAGGTTCAGTGCGAGCACCAGCGGGGTGGGCAGCCCTGAGTCGGCGCCCGAGGTGGCGGCGGCCAGCATGGTGGCGCCCCGTCCGGTCCACGCCGCCCATCCGGCGAACAGGAACAGCCCGCCGCAGATCAACGGGGTGACCAGCACGACGCGGGTGACGGTGGTCAGCGGGCGCTTCGCCTCCGGGCCGAAGAACGTGGCGCTCTCGAACCCAGCCAGTGAGAACAACGCGGCCAGCGCGATGTGCAGCACCCCGTGCGCCGCCCCGCTGGCCGGTGGCGGTGGGCCGGCCGAGGAGGGCAGCAGGATCAGCACCACGATGAACAGCAGCGAACAGACCTCCACCGCGAGCATCGCCAACGCGGCGCACCGCACTCCCCGGACCAGCACGGCCGCCGCCGCGGCGGCCACGGCGAGATACACCGCGAGCGTGCCGAGCACCCCGGTCACCGGCAGGCCGACCGCGTCCAGCGCCAGGATGAGCGCCTGCCCGCCGCTGTAGAGCGTGGCGGTGGCGCTGCCCAGGTACTTGACCAGCAGGGCCACCCCGGCGCTCAGCGCGGCGCGGGTACCCAGGCCCTGGAACACAAAGCTGTAGAGCCCGCCGGCGGCCGCCTGTCGCCGGGTGAACTGGGTGATGCACACGGCGATGAGGTACGTCATCAGCACCGCGCCGACCAGGGTCGCCATGCTGGTCAGGGGGCTGCCGTAGTGCAGCAGGGTGGCCGGCAGCAGCACCATCGAGGCCGCGCAGCCGGTGGTGCCGACCGACTGGGCGAGCACCTGCAACCCGGTCAGCCGCCGGCGGCCGAGCGCGCGCAGCGGCGAGACGGCCGGGCGTTCGGGCTCGGGTGCGGAGAAGGAGCGCGCGATGGCCTCCGCGAGCTCCGACATGGCCCGACGTTAGAAAGACGATGTTGCCGCCGTATTGCCGCCGCGCGTCGAACACCGAAGCGCGAGTGGGAACAACCCGGTGCGCTCCCACTCGGGGTGTCTCGAAACGTTTCCTCGGTGTGCACGGCCCGACTCACGGTGTTCTCAGGATGAGCAGCGTGGCAGTGACGCGAAGATCATTCATGCGGGGTCTGGGGCTGACCGGCGGCACCGGCCTGATGTACCAGGCGATGTCGGCGGTGGGCCTGGCTCCGGCGGCGGACACGCCCCGGTTCGCCCCGCCGGCTCCCGGCGACCTGATCGGCCGGGCACCGGGCCAGTTCTCGGTGACCATCCTGGGTGGCGGGCCGGCCGGGCTGTGCGCGGCCTACGAGCTGGGCAAGGCCGGGTATGCGGTCACCGTGCTGGAGGCACGCGCCCGCCCGGGTGGACGGGTCTGGTCGATCCGCAACGGCACCGAGGAGACCGACCTGGCCGGCGAGACGCAGAAGTGCACGTTCGCCGACGGCCACTTCTTCAACATGGGAGCCACCCGGATCCCGCAGAGCCACGTCACCCTGGACTACGCCCGTGAGCTCGGCGTCCAGATCCAGCCGTTCGGCAACCAGAACGCCAACACGCTGGTCAACTACGCCAGCGCCACCCCGCTGTCCGGGAAGTCGACGACCTACCGGGCGGCGAAGGCGGACACCTACGGCTACGTCTCCGAGCTGTTGGCCAAGGCCTCCTCCCGGGGCGCGCTGGACGACGTGCTGAGCGCGGACGACAAGGCCGCCCTGGCGGAGTTCCTGACCGACTTCGGCGACCTGTCCAGCGACGGGCGCTACCTCGGTTCGACCAGGGCGGGCTACACCGTGGAGCCCGGCGCGGGCACCGACTTCGGCACCCAGGTGACACCGAACCCGATGTCCGAGGTGATCCGCGCGGGGTTGGGCCGCAACTTCACCTTCGACTTCGAGTACGACCAGGCGATGTTGATGTTCACCCCGGTCGGCGGGATGGACCGGATCCACTACGCGTTCCGCGACCGGCTCGGCGACCGGATCCGCTTCGGCGCCGAGGTCACCTCGATGCGCAACACCCCGACCGGCACCACCGTCACGTACACCCAGGGCGGGCGCCCCCAGTCGATCACCTCGGACTACCTGATCTGCACGATCCCGCCGCACCTGATCGGCCGGCTGGACAACGACCTACCGCCGGCGGTGCTCACCGCGCTCCCGGCGGCCCGGCCCTACTCCTCGGGCAAGCTCGGCATCGAGTACTCCCGCCGCTGGTGGGAGACCGACGAGCGGATCTACGGCGGGGCCAGCAACACCGACAAGGACATCACGCAGATCATGTTCCCCTACGACCACTTCCACTCCGACCGGGGCGTGATCGTCGGCTACTACAACTTCGGGACGAAGCACCAGGCCTTCGAGTCGCTGACCCACCACCAGCGGCTGGCCAAGGCCCTCACCGAGGGCGCCGCGGTGCACGGTGACAAGTACACCAAGGACGTGGTGTCGGCGTTCTCCGGCAGCTGGCGGCGCACCCGCTACTCCGAGTCCGCGTGGGCAACCTGGGAGCAGACCAGCCCGGAGTACCGGCTGCTGCAGCAACCGGTCGGGCGGATCTACTTCGCCGGCGACCACCTGTCCAACGCGATCGCCTGGCAGCACGGCGCGTTCGTCTCCGCCCGCGCGGTGGTCACCTCGATGCACCACCGGGTCGCCGGCCAGCAATGACATCGCCCACCGAACCCGCCCAGCTCGCTGAACTTGCTGAACTCGCTGATAGGAGCGCATGCATGCCGCACAGGGTCCTTCTCGCCGCGGTGGCTGCCGCGCTGCTCGCCTCGGTCGCGTCCGGGTGCACCGCCCAGGCCGCTCCGGCGGCACCGGCGCCGGCGGCTGCCCCGCTGGTCGCCAAGACGGTGCTGCCCACCGGCGTGGCCGACCCGATGATCGCCGAGGGCGTGGTGATCGGCGCCGGCCAACCGATCTACCAGACCAGCGGGGTCGGCCCGAAGAAGCTGAACACCGCCGCCCCGGACGGCTCGCCCGAGTCCTACATCGACCCGGAGCAGTTCCCCGGCGGCACGCTGACCCCCGGCGTCACCGTCACCGAGGCGCAGGCGATGAACACCCTGGCCCGGATCCGGGAGAACCTGGAGGAGCGCGGGCTGAGCCTGGAGAACGTCGTGACCATGATGGTCTATCTGGACAACCCGCCCGGGTCCGACCGCGCGGACTACGCCGGCTGGAACCGCGCCTACCGGCAGTTCTTCGCCAACACCGACCTGACCAGCGGCGACACCCTGCTGAAGCCGGTGGGTACGGCGGCCCCGGCGGCGCCGCAGCTGCGTAACCCGGCCCGCCCCACCCGGAGCACGGTGGAGGTGCAGAGCCTGGCGGCGCCGGGATGGCTGGTGGAGATCGAGGTGGACGCGGTCTATCCGGCCGGGCAAAACCCTCGCTGAGCCCGGCACGGTGGTGTGCTGAGAGCGCCGACTCAATGTGCTGAGAGCGCCGACTCGCGGGCTTTAGGGGGTGGTGGTGATCAGGGTTTGGGCGGCGGACTTTGCTTGGGCGGCGGGTTCGGTGGTGTGGAAGATGCCGGCGGTGACCATGGCACCTTCGGCCAGTAGGTAGAGCTGGTCGGCGAGCTCGGCGGGCAGCGCGGCGGCGGCGACCAGGCCGCGCAGGTAGTCCTGGAAGGCCGCCTTGTGCGCCCTGGCGTGCCCGGCCACGGCCGAGGACACCGCACCCAGCTCGCCGTAGCCGTTGATCCACGCGCAGCCGCGGAAGTCCGGCTCACCGAACCACTGCCCCAGCCAGTCGAACACCGCCAGCAGCCGCGCCCTGGGCTCGGTGGCATGTCCGCTCACATAGTCCGCCAGACGCCCGCGCCACCGGCCGTCGCGCCGCTCCAGGTACGCCTCCACCAACTGTTCCTTGGCCGGGTAGAGCTGGTAGAGCCGCTTCAGCGAGATCCCGGAGGCGGAGCGGATGTCATCCATCCCGACCGACTGGATGCCGCGCCGGTAGAACAGGTCCTCGGCGGCGTCCAGCAGCTGGGTATGCGCAGTCTCGCGATCCACGGCCATGCCACCTCTCCACCTTGAGAACGTCCGTTCTCAGACTACTCCGGCGCGGGGTCCGTCAGTGTGAGGTGGCGGGGCGGCCGGTGATCGCGGCGACTACGCCGAGGGCCAGGTAGATGGTGCCGGTGAGGTAGCGCTGGCGGCGGAAGAACGTGGGGCGGGTGTTCAACCAGGCGCCGAGTGAGCCGGCGGCCAGCGCGTAGGCCACGTCGCTGAGCATGCCGATGGTCGCCATGATCAGGCCGAGCACGATGATCTGCATCGCCACCGGACCTCGACCCGGATCGAGGAACTGCGGCAGGAACGCCACGAAGAACAGCGCCACCTTCGGGTTGAGCACGTTCACCAGCACGCCTTCGGCGTACACCCGGCGCAGCGGCACCGGATCGGGCGGCCCGGTCAGCCGCGGCGGTTCGTAGCGCAGCAGCGCGCGCAGGCCCAGGTAGATCAGATAGGCGGCACCCAGGTAGCGCACCGCGTCGAAGGCCAGCGCGGACGAGGCGATCAGCGCGGCCAGCCCGGCCGCCGCCGCGGCGCAGTAGACCAGGGTGCCCGTCTCCACGCCGGCCGCCGAGGCCAACCCGGCCGCGCGCCCCTGACTCAGCCCCCTGGTGATGATGTAGATGTGGTTCGGCCCCGGAATAGCTACCAGGACCGAGCCGGCCAGCACGAACAACAGCAGGGAAGTAAGGCTCGGCACCCCACCATCCTCACCCATTCGTGGCCGAACCGCCGAACGAATCGCCCGCACCCCTCGGCCGCCGCGGGGGAAACGGGCTGGCTCGATGTGCGCGGTGTGACAGGATCTGGCCATGCATCGCGTGGTCGTCCTCGCCCTGGATGGGGTCATGCCGTTCGAGCTGGGCATCCCGCCCCGGATCTTCGGCGTCGCCGTCGGGCCGGACGGCGAGCCCCTCTACCGGGTGCGGATCTGCACGGTGGACGGCCGAGCGGTAACCACCGACGCCGGGTTCGCCGTCGTCCCCCAGTACGACGCGGGCGAGCTGGCCGAGGCGGACACCGTGGTGATTCCGGCCACCCATGAGCTCGGCCCGATCTACCAGCACGGCCGGCTGCCCGAGCCACTGGCGCGGGCACTCGCCGGGATCCGGTCGGGAGCCCGCATCGTGTCCATCTGCACCGCGTCCTACGTGCTGGCCGCGGCCGGGCTGCTGGACGGTCGGCCGGCCACCACGCACTGGCGCGACGCGGCGCACTTCCAGCGCACCTTCCCCCTGGTCAAGGTGGATCCGAACGTGCTGTTCGTGGACGACGGGGACGTGCTCACCTCGGCCGGGGTGGCGGCCGGCGTGGACCTCTGCCTGCACCTGGTGCGCCGCGACCACGGCAGCCAGGTGGCCAACCAGGTGGCCCGGCGCTGCGTGGTGCCGCCCTGGCGGGACGGCGGCCAGGCCCAGTACATCGAGCGCCCGGTGCCCGAGCCGGCCGTCAGCACCACGGCCGCCACCCGGGCATGGGCGCTGCAGCGGCTGGACGACCCGCTGCCGCTGGCCGAGCTGGCCAGGCACGCCGGGATGAGCGTGCGCAGCTTCACCCGCAGGTTCCGCGACGAGGTGGGCATGACCCCGGGCCGCTGGCTGACCCTGCAGCGGGTGGAGCGGGCCCGGCACCTGCTGGAGAGCAGCGACCTGTCCGTCGACCAGATCGCCGCGCGGGCCGGGTTCGGCGCCCCCTCCTCGCTGCGCCAGCATCTGCGCAGTGCCGTCGGGGTACCCCCGGCCGCATACCGACGCACCTTCCGCACCGCGACCGCCACCCCGATCGCCGGCGCCTGATCGACTCGGCTCCAACCGCATTGTGCGCCTGGGTCGCTGGGCGCAGACTGCGCGGCATGGCACAACCGCGCGCGCCGAGCATTCCTGCCCCTCGGCCGCCGGGCGGAGCCTCGCCGCGCTGGCTCACCACGGACGAGTCGCCACCCCCCGATCAGCTCGTGGACGTCGACGACCGGCTCACCGCCGATGCGGCGTACCGCTACGCCACGCACCGGATAGGGATGGTGTGGCGCGGCGACTACCGCAACGCCCGCCAGCTGCTGGCCGCGCTGGCCCGGCGCACCGACGCCCGACTCCCCCGCTCCCAGCGCCGGGACCCGGCGCGGTCACCCGCCGAGGAGTTTCACCGGTACCGCGCTGAGCAGTCCCGGCGGGCGCGCACCCTGGGCATGCTGCTGGTACCCATGGAACCGGGCTTCGTGATCCCGCTGCCCCGGTCCCCCGACGTCCGGACAGCCGCGCTGGAGGCCTACCCGCTGGTGGACGAACCCGCCGTGGTGGCCCTGCGCGAGCTGCTCGGCGCGATCGGGGCGCACGAGTGGCGCACCAAAGGGGTCCCGGTGCCGGCCCTGGGCGCCCGGATGCACCCGCACTACGGGGTGTTCGCGCCGACCCGCAACGAGTACGTGGACCTGGTCGCCTCGGCCCCGCTGCCGCCGCGACCGCCGGAGCTGGCCTTCGACATCGGCACCGGCACCGGGGTGCTCGCGGCCGTACTGGCCAACCGAGGCGTGGCCCGGGTGGTGGCCACCGACGTCGAACCCAGGGCGGTCGACTGCGCCCGGGAGAACCTCGAGCGACTGGGCATGGCCGACCGGGTGGAGGTACTCCGGGCCGACCTGTTCCCGTCGGGGCGCGCCGCGCTGGTGGTGTGCAACCCGCCGTGGCTGCCGACCAGGCCGCACACCGTGCTGGACCGGGCGGTGTACGACCCGGGAGGCCGCATGCTGGGCGGGTTTCTGGGCGGACTGGGTGCGCACCTGGGGCCGGCCGGCGAGGGCTGGCTGGTGCTGTCCGACCTGGCCGAGTTGCTCGGGCTGCGCAGCCGGGTGGAGCTGCTCGGCGGGATCGAGGCGGCCGGGCTGCGGGTGGCCAACCGGACGGAGCTGCCGGCCCGGCACCGCGCGGCGACCAGCCCGGACCAGAGCGACCCACTGCGCCACGCGCGCGCCGCCGAGATGACCTCACTGTGGCGGCTGACCGCGCGCTGAAGCCGCTCGCCGCGCCCCGGCTCAGCCCAGCAAGAGCAGCACCTGGAGCTCGCCGACGATCGCGCCGAGGATGCCGCCGACCAGGATGAGCTTCCACTCGTCCTGCCGGAAGGCCGGGCGCAGCACCGACTCGAACTCCAGCGGGGTGAGCGCGCGCATAGCTGAGACGACGGTGGCCTGGATGCCCAGCGCCTCCTTGGCGTAGGCCATCGCCGGCTCCATGGTCCTGGGCGCGACGGCCAGCGCCCGCTCGGCGATGTCCGCCTTGAGCCGGCGGTAGCGTTCCGAACCGACGCTGAGGCGCACCAGCGGCCGGGCCGGTCCGAGCTGGCGGTCCACCACGTCCGACACGTGCCGTTGGACCAGCGCGATCAGCCGGTCCGACCGGGGCCCGGTGAGCAGCGCCTGCATGATCTTCGGCACGGTGAGCACCTCGTCGGCGACCACCCGGCCGTAGTCGGTGGCCACCTCGGCGCGGCGCTTCTGGAACAGTCCCTGCCAGCGGAACAACCCGAGGATCCGGCGCTCCTCACGCGGAAAGAAGATCATCTTCAGCGCGATCCAGTCGGTGCTCAACCCGACGATCGCACCGAAGATGGGCATCACCAGGGGCTCGTGGGTCAGCGCCCACACCCCGGCCTGCAGCATCCCGATGATCAGTCCGAAGTAGAGGCCGCTGTGCGCGATGAACCGCAGTTCCCGGCCTCCGACGTCGCGGATCAGCCGGTTCAGCACGCCCCGATCGCTGGCCACGCCATGTCCCGGGTGTCCAGGTAGGCATCGGGGTTGCCGGAGAAGTCGGCGATCAGCTCGGCCACCGCGTTGGGCGCCCGCTCGGCGATCCGCCGCAGGATCAGCCGTTGCCCGTCGGCCGGCAACAGCTCCCACAACTGCGGCTGGTACTTGGCGATCAGGTCGGTGCCGATCTCGGTGACCGCCTGGTTCAGCGGCTCCCGCAGCTGCTTGGTCAGCTCCACCGGGTCCAGCCTGGCCATGATCTCGTTCGGGTTGATCAGGCGGCCGATCAGCAGGTTGACCGAGATGCTGCCGATCCGGCCGACGTTGCGCGGCACGATGCCCTGCCAGCCCAGGTAGGGCGGTTTGCCGACGAACTCGACCGGGCGGAACATCATCTCGATGGCCACCAGCTTGGTGGTGTAGCCGATGAACGCGGCCAGCAGCGGCATGGACGCGTAGATCAACCAGTTCACTCCGGCGCACCGATCGCGTGCCGGCGGGCCTCGTAGAGCAGCAGGGCGGCCGCCACGGCCAGGTTGAGCGACTCGGCGGTGCCGGTCATCGGAATGCGCAGCGTCTGGTCGGCCTGGGCGATCAGTTCGGCGGGCAGCCCGTCGCCCTCGCTGCCCAGCAGCACGGCCAGCGGCGGGCGGTAGGCAAACGACCAGTGCTCCCGCTCGGCGTATCCGGAGGTGGCGAGCACCGCGACTGCGCGCGCGTGGGCCCAGCGCAGAAAGGCTCCGGCGTCCGGGACGGCGGCCACCGGCACGGCGAACAGCGAGCCCATGCTGGCCTTCACGGCGGCCGGCGCGAACGGGTCCGCGGTGTCCCCGAGCAGGATCACCCCGGCGGCTCCGGTGGCGTCGGCGGTGCGCAGGACGGTGCCCAGGTTGCCCGGGTTGGCGATCTCATGCAGCGCCAGGAACACCCCGTCCGGCGGCACGGCCAGGTCGTCGAGCACCGTGGTCCGGGCGCGGACCACGGCGAACAACCCGGGCGGTCGGTCCCGCTCGGTGAGCCGGCCGGCCAGCTCGCTGCTCAGCTCGGCGACCCGCACCCCGAGCCCGCGCTGCTCGGCCACCATGTTGGCGGCCGACTCGGGCAGCCACTCGGGCACCACGGCGAGGGTTTCCAGCTCCCAGCCCGCCTCCACCGCGCGCCACACCGGCTGGATGCCCTCCACCACGAACACGCCCTCGCGCCGCCGGTGCTTGCGGTCGCCGAGCGAGCGGATGCGTTTGACCAGCGGGTTGGCCGCACTGGAGATCACTTCTGGGGTGCCCATCGCCCGCTTAACCTACTGGCCGGCCGGTGTCCACGGGTTGATCGGCACGGCCAGGTGCGCAACGGTGGCCGCAGTGCCCAGACCCATCCGACAACACCTGAGGAGCACCGTGACCGAGCCGACCGTTCCGCCGAGTCCGTCCGTCACCAACCCGGCCGCCACCGATCCGACCGGCCCTAGCTCGAGCAGCCCCGCGGTCACCAGCCCCACCGTGACCAGCCCAGCGGTCACCAGCAGCACCGACTCGGTGGCCACGGTGAAGTCGTTCCTGGATGCGCTGAGCAAGCTGGACACCGACGCCGCGCTGGCCCTGCTCGCCGAGGACGTCGTCTACCAGAACGTGTCGCTGCCCAAGGCCCACGGCAAGCCGGCGGTGGCCAAGCAGCTGGCGCTGTTCGGCCGCTACTGCACCGGCTTCCAGGCGATCAACCACCGCATCGTCGGGGACGGCGACACGGTGCTCACCGAACGCACCGACATCATCGAGATCGGCCGGGTGCGCTCCGAGTTCTGGGTGTGCGGGACGTTCGAGGTGCGCGACGGAAAGATCGTGCTGTGGCGCGACTACTTCGACTGGGCGAACTTCCTGGCCGGCGCGGCCAAGGGCGCCGGGCGGGCGGTCGCCGGACTGGTCCAGGGGCTGCGGCGGCGCTGATCGGCCGCCGCGGCTCCACTGGCTAGTCGGGCAGCCGGTTTTCTTCCGTCGGGTCGAAGACGTGCAGCCGGGCCGGGCTACGCAGCCCGACCCGCACAGTCTGGCCGAACGCCGGGGCCTCGGCTCCAGTTGTCCGCACGATGATCCGTGTCGGGGTGTTGTTGATCGTCACCTCGCCGTAGACGAACGCGTCCGCGCCGAGCTCCTCGACCAGCTCCACCTTCAGGTTCAGCGCGGGTTCGCCCTCGCCGACCAGGTGCAGGGCCTCGGGCCGCACGCCGAGCCGGACCTCGGAGAGCGAGGCACTCTTGGCCGCCTCCAGGGTGGTCCGGGGCAGCGGCACGGGTAGCCCGTCCAGCGACACTCCGTCGGCGGTCAGCTTGGCGATGACCAGGTTCATCCCGGGCGAGCCGATGAAGCCGGCCACGAAGGTGTTGATCGGCCGGTCGTAGAGCTCGCGGGGCGTGGCGCACTGCTGGAGCAGCCCGTCGCGCAGCACCGCCACCCGGTGCCCCATGGTCATCGCTTCGACCTGGTCGTGCGTCACGTAGATCGTCGTGGTGCCCAGCCGGGTCTGCAGCGCGGTGATGTTCGCCCTGGTCTCCACCCGGAGCTTGGCGTCCAGGTTGGACAGAGGTTCGTCCATCAGGAACACCGCCGGCTCACGCACGATGGCCCGGCCCATGGCCACCCGCTGGCGCTGCCCACCGGACAGTGCTCTGGGGCGGCGGTCCAGATACGGCGTGAGGTCCAGCAGTCGGGCCGCCTCGGCGACCCGGGTGCTGATCTCCGCCTTGGGCACCCGTTTGAGCTTGAGCGCGAACGCCATGTTCTCCGCGACGGTCATGTGCGGATACAGGGCATAGGACTGGAACACCATCGCGATGTCCCGGTCCTTGGGCGGCACCGAGGTGACGTCCCGTCCGCCGATGTCGATGGAACCTTCGTCTACGTCTTCCAGCCCCGCGAGCATGCGCAGCGCGGTGGACTTCCCGGAGCCGGACGGACCGACCAGCACCAGAAACTCACCGTCCGCGATATCCAGGTCGAGTTTGTCGACCGCGCGCACCGGAGGGGACCCTGCGAAGACCCGGGATGCTTCCCGATAGCTGACCTCTGCCACCTGGATCATCCTCACACGTTCGTGGCGGAAAAAGCACGATCTATGCCGAAACCTCAGCGAAACAACTTGCGCAATAAGAGCAGGACGACCAGCAGGGCCACCCCGAGCAGCGCAAATTTGATCTTCGGGTCGGACAGCCTGGCCTGCGCCGCGTCCTTGCCGCTCTCGACGAGGCGCTTCGGATTCGCCCGCTCGGCGAGCGCGTCCAGAGTGCCGGCGAGCGCGTCTCTGGCCTGCTCGATCTCCCGCTGGATGCTGTCCGGGTCGCGTGCCACGGCTCCTCCTCGGATCGCTCCACATGCTTGGTGGGCCAACCGTAGATCACCCGTTCAGCCTGGGTTGACCCAGCTACCCTTGCCCGTACCTCAGGTGTGGCTACGCTTTCCGAGATGAACGCCGATGACATCATCAAGCAGGGCCGCGAGCTCGCCGGCAAGCTGCGCGACGGCGCGGGTGAGCAGGTTGCTCAGCACGAGCAGCAGATCAAGGGCGCCCTCGGCAAGGTCGTCAACTTCGTCAATGACAAGACCCACGGCAAATACTCCGAGCAGGTGAGCAAGGCGGTCGGCTACGTCGAACACGGCGTGGACCTGTTGGCCAGCGACAAGCGCGAAGGCGCGCCGGGTGAGCAGGCGCCAGGCTCGGCTTCCGCCGAGGGACAGCCGCCACCCGCCGGCGCGACGCCGTCCGGCGGGCCGCCACCTGGCGCACCCACGGCCGCGCCGGCGCCACCGCCTCCCGCGCCGGCGCCACCGCCTCCCGCGCCGGCGACACCGCCTCCCGCGCAGGCGCCACCGGACACACCGGCCGCGGGGCAGCCCTCGGCCGAACCCAGGATCGACCCCAAGGGCCCACCAGCGTCCGGCTGACCAGGGAGAGCGGTAGCGTCGGGGGATGACTTCCCGCCTCAAGCCCGGAGATCCGGCGCCCGCCTTCACCCTGCCCGATGCCGACGGCAACCCGGTGTCGCTGGCCGATTACCAGGGCCGCCGCGTGATCCTCTACGCCTACCCGGCGGCCAGCACGCCCGGGTGCACGAAGCAGGCCTGCGACTTTCGGGACAGCCTCGCCGAACTCAACGGCGCCGGGCTGGACGTCATCGGCATCTCCCCGGACAAGCCGGCCAAGCTGGCCAAGTTCCGGGACGCCGAAGGCCTGACCTTCCCGCTGGTCTCCGACCCGGACAAGACGGTGCTCAGCGAGTACGGCGCGTTCGGGGAGAAGCAGATGTACGGCAAGACGGTCACCGGGGTGATCCGCTCCACGTTCGTGATCGACCCGGAGGGCAAGATCGAGCACGCGCTCTACAACGTGCGGGCCACCGGGCACGTCGCCAAGCTGCGTAAGGATCTCCAGCTCTGAGCACCAGCGAGCATCGACACCAGTGCCGGCGGCGGGATTCGAACCCGCACTAACGGCCACCTAAAGACCGCGCCTCTGCCGTTGGGCTACGCCGGCGTGCCGGCACAGAATACGCGGCCGGCACCGGCGCGACCGGTCTGGGAGCGGTGGCCGGAAATTCCGGCTCGCCCCGGACGCGGGTCGAGGGCGCGCCACTACGGTGAGCGATCGTGCAGCCAGAGTCCGATCAGGGTCTGCTCGCCCCGATATGGGCGGGCAGCGTGGCCGAAGCGCGTACCGGTGACGGTGCGCTGGTCCGCGCGATGCTCGACGCCGAGGCCGCGCTGGCCAGGGCGCTTGCCAGCGCCGGGCTGGCCCCGCCCGGGGCGGCTGAGGTGATCACCCGGGTGGCCGCCGAGCTCACCATCGACCCGCGCGCCCTGGCACTGGCCGCGCGCTCCGGCGGCAACCCGGTCATCCCGCTGGTGCGCGAGCTGCGTGGGGCGGTCAACAGCGCGGACCCCGCCGCGGCCGAGTGGGTACACCGCGGCACCACCAGCCAGGACATCTTGGATACCGCGCTGATGAGCGTCTCCGCCCAGGTGCTCACCGAGGCGGTGCTGCCCGGCCTGGACGCCGCCGCCGACGCGGCCGCCCGGCTGGCCAGCACGTACCGGACCACCGTGCTCGCCGGTCGGACGCTGACCCAGCACGCGGTGCCCACCACGTTCGGCGCCAAGGTGGCCGGCTGGCTGTCTGGGCTGCTCGATGCGCGGCAGCGCTGTGCTGAAGTGCGCCTGGGGCTGCCCGCCCAGCTGGGCGGCGCGGCGGGCACGCTCGCCGCCCTGGACGGTAACCGGCTGGCCGTCGCCGAGGCGTTCGCCGAGCAATGCGGCCTGGCCGCCAGGGAGACCCCGTGGCACACCGTGCGCACCCCGGTCGCCGAGCTGGCCGGCGCGCTCGCCCTGGCCGCCGGGGCCTGCGGAAAGGCCGCGCTGGACGTCACCGTGCTGGCCCAGTCCGAGCTGGGCGAGGTGGCCGGCGACCCGGGCGGTGAGTCCTCCGCGATGCCGCAGAAGCGCAACCCGGTGACCGCGGCGCTGATCGTCGCCGCCGCACGGGAAGCACCCGGGGCGCTGGCCGGCCTGCACCTCGGGCTGCTCGCGGAGAACGAGCGGCCGGCCGGGGCGTGGCACGCGGAGTGGCAGCCATGGCGGGCGTTGCTGCGGCTGGCCGGAGGATCCGCCGAGGCCACCGCTCGGCTGCTGACCGAGTTGCGGCCGGACCCGGCGGCAATGGAGGCCACCATCCGCCGGGACGAAGGCTCACTGCTGGCCGAGCGGCTGGTCGGCGCGCTGCGCCCCGAGCTGGGAACTGACGCGGCGGCCGAGGTCCGGGAGGCCGCGCTGGCCGGACGGCTGCCCGAGCTGCTCGCCGAACACGGGCTGGACAACCCCGCCGACTACCTGGGCGCGGCGCCGGAGTTCGTGGACCGCACGCTGGAGCGCTACCAGCGGCACACCGGGAGGAGCAACAATGGATCTTGACGGGGACGCGGTGGCGGTACGACATGGATCTTGATCAGGACGGGCTCGCGGTACGCCGCGAGGTGCTCGGGCCCGCGCACGTGGACGCCGCGCTGGCCAAGGCAGACGAGTTCACCTCGGACTTCCAAGAAATGATCACCAGGTACGCCTGGGGCGGTATCTGGACCCGCCCCGGGCTGGACCGGCGGATGCGCAGCGCGATCACCCTCACCGCGCTGGTCGCCGGCGGCCACCTGGAGGAACTGGCACTGCACGTGCGCGGCGCCCTGCGCAACGGTTTGAGCCGCGACGAGATCGCCGAGGTACTGCTGCAGACCGCGATCTACTGCGGTGTGCCGGCGGCAAACTCCGCCTTCCGGGTGGCCAGGGAGGTGCTCGCCGAGGAGCAGCCCAGCTGACGCTGCGTGGCTCGCGTCCGCGGCGTCCGTCGGCGGCCCGCGTCGGTGGCCGGCGTCGGCGGCCCGCGTCGGCGGCCCGCGTCGGTGGCCGGCGTCGGTGGCCGGCGTCGGCGGCCCGCGTCGGTGGCCCGCGTCAGTGGCCCGCGTCGGCGGCCCGCGTCGGCGGCGTGGCTGGCGTTGGCTTCGTCGACATCGACATCAGGGCTGTCGACGCCGACGAATACGACCCTCACGTCGATCTCGACGCAGTAGTTCGCGTGGCAAGCGCCACTGCGCGCAGCAAAACGCCCACACAGCCCGTCCGGCTCGGCACAGCCCGTCCGGCTCGGCACAGCCCGTCCGGGTCGGCACAGCCCGTTGGCAGGCTGTGTGAGCACGACGCGGGCTGTGTGAGCACCACGCGCGGGCTGTGTGAGCGGGAGCGCGCTGTGTGAGCAGCTTAGGTCCGGGTGCCGGGCGCGGCGCGCACGCGGCGGACGTCGAGCCGGAGAGGGAACCGATCCGACTCGGCTCCCGTCTTCACAAGTAGCCGGTCAGACGCTGCCCCCAGCGGTGCGGTCGGCAAGCAGCCTCCGAGGGCGGGCACGCGCCGGTGGGCTGTCTGGTTTGCGCGGTCCCCGGCCCGATTGGGCCCGGGCCGGGGTCCCGCGCCGATCAAGCACGCCCGGGCCATCCTTGGGGGAGGGGGGAGGGCCCGAAACGGAGAGCCCGAAACGGACCACACCCGCCACTCGCCGCCGCTGCACAACAACTCCGCGGCCAGCGGGCGCCGATCACGCACCCCGCACGACTCCCCGCCCGGGCGCGGCTCAGCTGCCGGCCATTGCGCGTAACGCGGGCAGGAGCGCGCGGAATGCCCGGCCCCGGTGCGAGGCCGCGTCCTTCTCGGCGGCGGACAGCTCGGCCGAGGTCCGCTCCTCGGCGCCCGGGACGAAGATCGGGTCGTAGCCGAAGCCGTTGGTACCCCGGGGCTCCCGGATCACCCGACCTCGCCACTCCCCTCGGGCCACGGTCTCCGTACCGTCGGGAGTCACCAACGCGGCCGCGCACACGAAGGCGGCGCCTCGGCGCTCGTCCGGAACGTCGGCCAGCTGGCCGAGCACGAGCTCCAGGTTGCCCTGGTCATCCCCGTGCCGGCCGACCCACCGGGCGGAGAGCACGCCGGGCATCCCGCCCAGCGCGTCCACGGTCAGCCCGGAGTCGTCGGCGACGGCGGGCAGCCCGGTGGCCGCGACCGCGTCGCGCGCCTTGGCCAGCGCGTTCTCCGCGAACGTGGCTCCGGTCTCCGGCGCCTCGGGGTACTCCGGAACGTCGGCCAGCCCCACCACCTCGATTCCGGCGGCCGGCCCGAGCTCCTCCACCAGGATGCGGCGCAGCTCGGCGAGCTTGCCC
The DNA here is from genome assembly GCA_035489915.1 of Pseudonocardia sp. Lineage (GTDB taxonomy): Bacteria > Actinomycetota > Actinomycetes > Mycobacteriales > Pseudonocardiaceae > Pseudonocardia. Next base: position 33,549 of record DATHIT010000523.1, read on the forward strand.
GCGTTCCGGGTGGCCAGCAACAGTTTCACGCCCACCCCGTCATGATGAGGCGCGGGCCGTGGGCAGCTCGTAGGGGTAGGGCTCGGCGAGCGCGGCGGCCTGCGCGGCGGCCAAGGTGACGCAGCCGGCCAGCGCCATGTCCAGCATGGAGTCCAGCGTCGAGCGGGTGTAGGTGGCGCCCTCGCCGGTGCCCTGGACCTCGACCAGGGTGCCGACGTCGGTCGCCACCACGTTCATGTCGACCTCGGCGCGGGAGTCCTCGTCGTAGGGCAGGTCCAGCCGAACCCGGCCGTCCACCACCCCCACGCTGACCGCCGCGATCTGGCAGGACAGTGGCTTCGGGTCGTTCAGCCGCCCGGCCGCGCCCAACCAGGTCACCGCGTCGGCCAGCGCGATGTAGGCGCCGGTGACCGCCGCTGTCCGGGTACCGCCGTCGGCCTGCAGCACATCGCAGTCGATCGCGATGGTGTTCTCCCCGATCGCCGCCAGGTCGATGCACGCCCGCAATGAGCGGCCGATCAACCGGCTGATCTCATGGGTACGGCCACCGATCCGGCCGCGCACGGACTCCCGATCGCCGCGGGTATGGGTCGCCGAAGGCAGCATTGCGTACTCGGCGGTCACCCAGCCAAGCCCAGAGCCTTTCCGCCACCGGGGCACGCCGGCCGTCACACTCGCCGCGCACAACACCTTCGTCTCGCCGAACGAGATGAGCACCGAGCCGGCCGGATGCCGCTGGAACCCTCTAATGATCTGCACCGGGCGGAGCTCGTCGTCCGCCCTACCGTCTGCTCGCGTCACCGGACAACCCTAAGGGGACCGGCGGCACGCACCTCTCAGGGTCACCATCGCCGCTGCTCTCACACCGACGAATGAACCCAAGCGCGGTCCATCCCGTTGTGCTGAATGTGTTTACCATCAGCGGGCTGCCCGCCCACCCTCTGCTCGTACACGCGGTTGTGGTGCTGCTCCCGCTGGCCGCGGTGGGCACCCTGGCAGTGGCCGCGCGCCCGGTGTGGCGCCGCAACTTAGGTATCCCGGTGTTCCTGATCGCGCTGGTCGGGCTGATCGCGGTGCCGCTGACCACCGCGACGGGCGATCAGCTCAAGACCGCGCTCGGTGGCGGCGGCCCACTGGTCGAGGTGCACGAGCAGCGGGCCGAACACCTGCTGCCCTACGCCGTGGTGTTCGTGGCGCTGTTGCTGGCGACCCTGCTGCTCGGCCGACGGGCCGACCGCACCACGGGCGTCGGGGAGGTCCGGACGGCCAGTTGGGTGGCCACCTCGGCGGCGGTGCTCGCGGCGCTGGCCGGCCTGGTGGTGACCGGCCTGGTGATCTGGATCGGCGACGCCGGCGCTACCGCGGTCTGGCAGGGGGTTGTCACGGACGAGTGAGCTCAGCGCCGAGGCCGGCCGCCGGGCTCAGACGTCGTAGCTGGCGCCCGCGCTGACCAGCTCAACCGGTCCGTCGAAGGCCGACTTGGCCTCGGCGAGCAGCACGGCCGAGTCGTACCACACCGGAATGTGGGTGAGCAGCAGCCGGCCGACTCCCGCCTCGGCGGCATGCTCGCCGGCCTCCCGCCCGGACAGGTGCACACCTTCCGGCTGCGCCTCTCCGTGCGGCCCCACCTGCGGCCAGGTTGCCTCGCAGAGCAGCACGTCGGCGCCCCGGGCCAGCTCGATCAAGGACTCGCAGGCCCCGGTGTCGCCGCTGTAGGCCAGACTCCGGCCGCCGTACTCGACGCGGATCGCGTAGGACTCGCACGGGTGCACGGTGCGACGGGTGCGCACCCGGCAGCCGGCCACCTCGGTGTCGGTCTCGTCGGTGATCACCTGGAACTCGAGGACATCGGCAAGGTCCTCGTCACCGCGTTCGGCGGCCGACGCCCCGTACTGCGCGGCCAGCCGGTCCGCCGCCTCGACCGGGCCGTACACCGGCAACCGGTGCCCAGCGGGCGGGTAGGGCGGCGCCGGGTGGTAGCGCCGGTACACCACCAGCGAGGCGACGTCCGAGCAGTGATCCGGATGCAGGTGGGACAGCAACAGCGCGTCCAGTTTGAACGGATCCAAGTAACGATGCAGTGCACCCAGCGTGCCGTTACCCAGGTCCATGACCAGCGAGCCGCCACCGGTGCGGACCAGATAGCCCGACGACGGCGACTGGGGACCCGGTCCGCTGCCTGAGCAACCCAGCACGGTGAGCTCCATGCGGCTTATCTTGCCTTTAACCGTCCGGATCGGCCGGTTCTGTACAGCCAGAACAACCCGAGTAGCGGCAGCACCAGAGGTATCCAGCCGTATCCCGCGCCATATCCCGACCACACGGTGGCCCTGGGAAACGCTTTCGCGTCGAACACGCTGAGAGAACCCACAACGAGAACCCCGACGAGCTCGATCAGCACCGCCGTCCAAGCCAACCGTCGGGCCGCCGGGCCGGTCCTGGCCAGCCCGATGGTGGCCAGGATGTACACCACGCCGGAGAACGCGGAGAGCAGGTAGGCCAGCGGGGCCTGGTGGAACTGGGTGGCCAGCTGCACTCCCGCCCGGGCCGTGGCGGACAGCGCGAAGATCGCGTAGATGGCGATGAGCACCCGGCCAGGTCCGGTGGCCGTGGCCCCAACCGGATCGCCGTCGCGCGTCGGCCGAGGTGTCCGGTCAGCCACCCGCGCTTCCCCACAGGGAGAGCAGCCGCAACACCGCCACGCCGATCGCGATGGCCGCCACCGCGATCACCGCTCCGCCCCACCGGGTCGGCTCCGCCCGGGCGAACTGCAGCCCGAGCGGCAGCACGGTCACCGAGACCAGCAGATAGATCAGGAAGGTGGAGGTCTCCTCGGGGCGGGTGCCGCTGAACACCCGGGCCACCCCGATCAGCGCCTGGGCCACCAGCAGCGCCTCGACCACGCCGACCGCCAGCACGTGCGGGCGCGCCGCGGGTTTGCCCAGCACCGTGGTGACGATCCCGAACACCGCCAGCGCGCCGGTGAGCACCAGCAGCACGACGGCCAAGGGGTGGATCATGCGCCGGACGATACCCGGCGGCGGCCCCTCGACGGCCGCCGGTTCGCGCCGCGACTCCGCTCGCGTGGCGGAGGCGGAGTGGCACTTGTCGTTGGAAAAGGACGTGACCGGTGCCTGCTGTCGTTGGAATTAGACGCGACAAGTGCGGCCAGCGGGTGAGCCGCCAGAGGCCAGCGGGGCGGCGGCGGGGGTTAGCTGCCGGGGGTTAGGGCGGCGGGGGCCAGTGAGGCGACCGAGCTGATCTCCGGGCCGAGGAACCGGCGACCCAGCCGGCGGAACGGCTCCGGGTCGCCGGTGGCCAGGAACTCGTGCGCGGGGGCGCCGGCGGGCTGCTCGCCCGGCTCGCGCAGCAGGTCCAGCTCGGAGAGCACCCGGAGCACCTCCTTGGCGGTCTCCTCGGCGCTGGACACCAGGGTGACCTCCGGTCCGAGGGCCAGCTGGAGCACCCCGGCCAGCAGCGGATAGTGCGTGCAGCCCAGCACCACGGTGTCGACCTCGGCGCGCTGCAACGGCTCCAGATAGCTCTGCGCCAACCCGAGCACTTGGCGGCCGCTGGTCATCCCGCGCTCCACGAAGTCCACGAAGCGGGGGCAGGCCACCGGTACGACCTCGACGCCGGTGGCGGCGGCGAAGGTGTCGGTGTAGGCGCCGGAGCGGATGGTGACCTCGGTACCGAGCACCCCGATCCGGCCGTTCCGGGTGGCCGCCACGGCCCGGCGTACCGCTGGCCGGATCACCTCGACAACCGGCACCGGGTAGCGCTCCCGGTAGTCCACCAGGCACGCCGAGGACGCCGAGTTGCACGCGATGACCAGCAGTTTCACCCCGCGCTCGACCAGCTCGTCGCCGATCGCCAGCGCGTGCCGGCGGACGTCGGCGACCGGAAGCGGCCCGTACGGACTGTGTGCGGTGTCGCCGACGTAGATCAGCCGCTCGGCGGGCAGTTGATCGAGCACCGAACGCGCCACGGTGAGCCCGCCGACGCCGGAGTCGAACATGCCGATCGGCGCGTCCACCGCCAGCTCCCGGTACAACCCGCGCCGGCCACCAGCCAGCGGGCTCATCGGGGCATCAGCTCGCCCGCGCCGCGCCGCCGGGCCGCGCCGGCCACCACCCGGGCGGCCAGGATGCCGCCGAGCGCGCCGAACAGGTGTGCCTGCCAGGAGATTCCCGGTTGGCCAGGGAGCACCCCGAACAGCACCCCGCCCCACAGGAAGAACAGCACCACGGCCAGCAGGATCTGCTTGGCGCTGCCCGCGAAGAAACCCCGGAACAGCAGGAACACCAGCCAGCCGAAGATCACCCCGGAGGCGCCGACAGTGTCGCTGCCCGGTGGGGAGAAGAACCAGACGCCCAGCCCGCTGGTCAGCCAGACGATCGCGGTGACCACGACGAACTGGCCCAGGCCGCCGGCCATGGCGAGAAACCCGAAGATCAGGAACGGCAGCGTGTTCGATTCCAGGTGCGCCCAGCCGGCATGCAGCAGCGGCGCCCACAGCACGCTGTCCAGGTGGCTCGGGTCGCGGGCGACGATGCCTTCCTGGTCCAGGGTGAGGCCGGTGCTCACGTCGTAGGCCTCGATCACGTACAGCAGGAAGGTGAACAGCAGCATGGTGATCGCCGCGAGGAACGGCCGGGGCGGCAGGATCCGGTACACCGATCTGCGCCGGGCGGGCCGGTCCGGGCTCACCACGGGAGCACCCACGGATTCCCCATGCCCTCGAGGCTACGCGAGCACCGGCGCACGCAGCCCGGGGAATACCACGTCGACCAAGAGCCTGACCCCGGACACACGTCGGCCCCGGACGCGGGTGCGCCTCGGGGCCGACGGTTGACCGGGAACGGGCTGGTAGGTCAGGCCCAGAGCTGGCCGTCCAGGTCTGCGGCGCGCTCCTCGAGGTCTCCGGAGTAGGCCCCGGTGGACAGGTACTTCCAGCCGGCGTCGGCGACGATCAGCACGATGTCGGCGGGCTCGACGGCGCCGGCGGCCTTCTCCGCGACGGCGAGCGCGGCGTGCAGCACCCCGCCGGTGGAGATGCCGGCGAAGATGCCCTCCCGCTCGACCAGCTCACGAGTCCGGCGCAGCGCGTCGAAGCTGCCCACCGAGTAGCGGGCGGTCAGCACCTCCGGGTCATAGAGCTCGGGCACGAAGCCTTCGTCCAGGTTGCGCAGGCCGTAGACCAGTTCGCCGTAGCGCGGTTCGGCGGCCACGATCTGCACGTCCGGCTTCTGCTCACGCAGATAGCGCCCGGTGCCCACCAGGGTGCCGGTGGTGCCGAGGCCGGCCACGAAATGCGTGATGGTGGGCAGATCGCGGAGGATCTCCGGACCGGTGGTGCGGTAGTGCGCGCGGGCGTTCTCCGGATTGCCGTACTGGTAGAGCATCACCCAGTCCGGGTTCTCCGCCGCCAGCTTCTTGGCCATCGCGACGGCCTGGTTGGAGCCGCCGGCGGCCGGCGAGGAGATGATCTTGGCGCCGTACATCAGGAGCAGCTGGCGGCGCTCTTCGGAGGTGTTCTCCGGCATCACACAGACCAGCTTGTAGCCCTTCAGCTTGGCCGCCATGGCCAGCGAGATCCCGGTATTGCCCGAGGTGGGCTCCAGCACCGTGCAGCCCGGCTTCAACCGTCCGTCGGCCTCGGCCGCCTCGACCATGGCCAGCGCCGGGCGGTCCTTGATCGAGCCGGTCGGGTTACGGTCCTCCAGCTTGGCCCACAGCCGGACGTGTGAAGCGGGCGAGAACGAGGGCAATCCGACCAGCGGAGTGTCACCGACCGCCTGCAGCAGGGACTCGTAGCGAGCCATCGGCTTCTGGCCTCCCCGGGGCTTAGACCCCGCCGGCGACCGCCGGCAGGATGGTCAGGGAGTCGCCGTCGGCGACCGGGGCCTCGAGCCCACCGGCGAACCGCACGTCCTCGTCGTTGACGTAGATGTTCACGAACCGGTGCAGCGAGCCGTCCTTGATCAGCCGGGCCTTGATGCCGCCGTGCTTGGCGTCCAGGTCCGAGATGACCTCCGAGACGGTGCTACCGGAAGCCTGGACGGATTTTTCTCCGCCTGTGTGGGTGCGCAGGATGGTGGGAATCGAAACGGTGACGGCCATGGGGGTCCTCCTTGTGATGCGGCCGAGTCGTGGATGAGCCAGACGGGTCGCGACGGCGGACTCGCCGCGCGAGAAGGAATCAGCGACAGTCCGGGACGTCGTCGGCCCCGGTGTGGGAGAACATGTAGGTCTCCACCACGTTGACCGGCTCCTCGGTGATCTCGCCGGCCACGATCCGGAAGGACCGGAACTCGTGCTCCCCGTCGGGCTGGCCGTCCCGCGTGGAGACCAGCACGTAGTGCGCATCCGGCTCGGACGCGTAGGACACGTCAGTCCGCGACGGGTACGCCTCGGTCGCGGTGTGCGAGTGGTAGATCACCACCGGCACCTCGTCGTTGCCATCCATCTCGCGGTACAGCCGCAGCAGGTCACCGGACTCGAACTCGTAGAACGTCGGTGAGCGGGCCGCGTTCACCATCGGAATGAACCGCTCCGCGCGGTCCGATCCCACCGGTCCGGCAATTACGCCGCACGCCTCGTCGGGATGATCCCGGCGGGCGTGGGCGACGATCTCGTCCACGAGATCTCTCCGGATCACCAGCACCTGTACAGGGTACGGGCACCTCACCACACCGCGCACGCGATGCCCGGCTCGTCACACCCGCCCAGCTGACAGCCGACCCGACCAGGTGAGCCCAGACCGTCTAGAGGGCGGTGGCGCGGGTTTGGACCAGGGCGTCTTGGACGAAGGTGAGCCAGTGATAGACGCTCAGGTGGGCGGCCAGCGTCTCGTCGTCGGGTGTCTCTTCCGGCATGTCCTCGGTGACGCCGAGCGTGGTGCCCAGCGCGAGCCGCACGTCGTTCAGCGCGGACAGCCAGGCATCCGCCTGCGCCACGGTGAGCTCGGCCCGGCCGCCC
>DATHIT010000524.1:0-4082 GCA_035489915.1 Pseudonocardia sp.
GCCTCCTCGGTGATGACGGCCGCCACGTGCGCGTCCGGCCTGATCAGCCACCACTCTCCCGCCCGCGCCCCCAACACGCCAGGCAGCTGCGCACTCAACGACGTCATCGCGGCCACCCGCACCGGCGCCGGCGTCCGCACCAGGACGTCCACCGAGGCGCCGGGCGCGGCCAGCACCAGCAGGCCGTCCCGGCACAGCCCGCGCAGCGAACCGCCGGCCACCGGCAGGTCCGGGACGATCACGCCGGGTCCGGGCGGTGGCGCGGCGCCCCGGGGCGGGCGGCCGGCGAACGGGCGGGTGGGGTCGGTGGTGGTGAGCGGTGAGTCGACGTACCAGAACGGCTCGGACAGCCGCCCGGAATCGACCAGGGCGCGGGCGGCGGCGTCTGTTCGGGCGCGGTCCAACACGTCCCGGCGGTGCGCGGCGGCGGCCGCCGACTGGGGCACCAGGAAATCCATGGTCGCGGTGGTCACCTCGACGTTCTCCCGGGCCGCCGCGTGTCGTTCGCCGTGATAGCTCTCCAGCAGCTCCTCCGGCGCCCAACCCCGGCCGGCGAACGCGATCTTCCACGCCGCGTTCTCCGCGTCCGCGACCCCGGAGTTCAGCCCGCGCGCCCCGAACGGCGCGTACAGGTGCGCGGCGTCCCCGGCCAGCAGCACCCGACCGACGCGCATCCGGTCCACGCAGCGGGTGTGGAACCGGTACACCGACTTCCACTCGATCTCGTAGGGCACCTCCCCGAGAATCGCCCGGACCCGCTCGTCCAGCGCGCCGGAGGCCACCTCGGCATCCAGGTCGTAGTCCGGCGGCACCTGCCAGTCGATGCGGTAGGTGGAATCCGGGCAGGGGTGGATCAGCACCTGGCGGCCGGGGTTCCACTCAGGGTCGAAGTAGAACCGGCGTTCGCTCGCCCACCCAGCCAGCGAGGCGCGGACGTCGCAGATCAGGAAGCGGTCGTCGAACGAATGCCCGTCCAGCCTGACGCCCAGCTGCGCGCGCAGCCCGTCGGCCCGCGCGCCGGCGCAGACCAGCAGGTACGGGGTGCGCAGGGTGAATCCCGGCCCGGACACCGTCACCCCATCGGCGTCCTGGCTGACCGACTCGACGCCGTGCCCCCACCGCACGTCGATCAGCGGCGAGGCCGCGATCCGCTCGTCCAGCAGCTGTTCGGTGCGGCACTGCGAGATGTTCACGAACGGCGGCAGCGGGGAGCGCCCCGGGTCGGTCATGGTCACCGCGAACAGTTCCTGGTCGCGGTAGAAGGTGCGCGCGGTCGTCCAGGTCGCGCCCAGCTCGGCGACCCGCGCACCCACGGACTCCCACACGTCCAACACGTCGCGCTGCTGGCAGATGGCCTTCGAGCCGACCATTTCCCGCTCCGCGCGCTGGTCCAGCACAATGCTCGGCACCCCCCACCGGGCCAGCAGCAGCGCGGCGGTCTGCCCGACCGGCCCGTTGCCCAGCACCACCACGGGGTCCAGCGGCCACCGTCGTGAGTGGCGATGGTCGCTATAGCGACCATCGCCACTCACGACCTCTGGGCTGGTCATGACTGGAGCTGGTCCCAGACCTCGCGGTCCCGCTCCGCCGTCCAGATCACCGGCCGCTCCACCCCGCTCAGCTCGTCCCACAGCCGGGAGACGTCGAACGGCAGGCAGTGCTCGAAGATCGGCCACCGGCCGTAGTCGTCCACCAGCGCCGCGTGCGTGGCCTCGAACGCCTCGCGCATCGTGCCGCCCCGGGACCGCACGGCGCCGACCTCGCGGATCATCACGTCCAGGAAGTTGCGGGTCTGCGCGATCGCCGCGCGCACCGCGTCCCGCCCCTGGCTGACCGCGCCGCGCCCGCCGACCAGCGACTCGGCGCCCAGCGCACCCACCCGGTCCAGGGTGCTGGAGGTCCACTCGCGGTGGAACGCGTCGCCGGTGTAGAGCGCCGCCTCGGCCTCCACCAGGTCGCCGGCGTAGAGGATCCGCTGCCGGGGCAACCAGGCCACAATGTCGCCCTCGGTGTGCCCGCGCCCGCAGTAGCGCAGTTCCAGGTCGCCCCGGTCGCCGCCCAGGTCGATGGTCAGCTTGTCGGAGAAGGTCAGCGTCGGCCAGGTCAGCCCGGGGACCGACTCGGCGGCCTTGGCCAGCCGGGGCATCCGGGCGAACTCGCTCGCCCAGTCCTCCTTGCCTCGCTCGGCGACCAGGGCCCTGGTGTTCTCGTGCGCCACGATCACCTCGGCGTCGAACGCGGACGCGCCGAGCACCCGCACCGCGTGGTAGTGGCTGAGCACCAGGTAGCGCACCGGTTTGTCGGTGTGCTGGCGCAGCACGGCCAGCCAGTCCCGGGCGGCCACCGGGGTGGCCAGTGCCTCGAAGCAGACCAGGAAGTCTTCGCCCTCGATGGCGCCGACGTTGGGATCACCCTCCGCGGTGAGCGCGTAGACCCCGTCGGCGAGCACCTCCAGGGTCTGTTCCTTGGCCGCCAGGTCGGCGGACGAGGCGAACGGCTTGGCGGTGGTCATGAAACCTCCACAGATCGGCGCAGCCACAGCTGCTGGGGTCCTCGGAACGAGACGTTGGGTGGGAAGTCGAAGCGTTGATCGGGCACCAACTCCAGGTCGGGGGCCGCCGCCGTGAGCAGCTCGAGCACGATCCGCGCCTCCATCCTGGCCAGCGGAGCGCCGAGGCAGAAGTGGATGCCCTTGCCGAACGCCAGGTGCCGTCCGGCGTCCTCGCGGTGCACGTCGAACCGGGCCGGGTCGGCGAACCGCTCCGGGTCCCGCCCGGTCCCGCCGAGCAGCAACAGCAGCTTCGCGCCCGCCGGTATGTCGACCTCGCCGATGCGCGCCGGCTTGGTGGTGATCCGCCGCCAGGCGATCACGCTGGTGTCGTGGCGGAGCACTTCCTCCACCGCGTTCGGGATCAGGCTCGGCTCGGCGCACAGCGCGGTCCACTGCTCGCGGTGCTCCAGCAGCCGCCGGACCGCGTTGCTGGTCAGGTTCGTGGTCGTCTCGTGCCCGGCGAAGCTCAGCCCGTAGATGACGCTGGTGATCTCCAGCTCGGACACCTGGGCGGGGTCGGCCAGGTGGACGCGCACCAGGTCGCTGGTGAAGTCGTCGCGCGGCTCGGCGATCCGGGCACGGACGAACTCGGCGCAGTAATCCCAGTAGCGGCGCATGTTGCCGGCGATCTCAACCTGCTCTGCCGGCGTCGGGTGACCCCAGGAGAACGCCATCCGATTGCCGCACCAGCTCTTCAGCAGCTCGGTGTCCTCGGCCGGGAACCCGATCAAGGTGAAGATCATGACCGCTGGCAGTGGGTAGCTCAGGCCGGCGACCAGGTCGAACGGTTCGTCACCGGGCAGCTGGTCGATCAGCTGCTCGGCGGCGGCGCGAACCCTGGGCTCCAGCGCGGCGGTACGGCGGGCGGAGAACGCCTGCAGGTTGAGCCGCCGGATCCTGGTGTGCACCGGCGGGTCGGCGTTCGACATGGTCTTGGGCAGCGGGAAGTTCGGACCGAGCTCGGTACGGGCCGCCTCGGTCAGCGGGAACATCGGATCCTGCGCGATGGCGGCGGAGAAGGTCTGTGGGTCCCGGAACACCGCGTCGACGTCGGCGTAGCGGGTCAGTACCCACATGCCCAGCCCGGGCGCGAAGCACACCGGGGGCAGCCGGTCCAGCTCCGGATACGGGTCGGCCAGGTACTCCGGGTCGAACGGATCGAAGCTGACCTCGCGGGGGCAGGCACCGGTCGCGGTCTCCGTCGTAGGCATCGGCAACTCCCTTGTGCACCGTGCCCTGAGCATCGGCCGGCGGGCCAGCCGTGTAAAGCGCACAAATCGCGGATTTCATATGAGCTGACCTCATATGGGCAGCTCACCCCGCGCCGACGGTCAGGCCCCGGTGTGCTGAGAGCGCCGACTCAGTGTGCTGAGAGCGCCGACTCGCCGGGAGTCCCCGACTCGCCGGGAGTTAGGTGGGGCCGGGGTTGAGGACGTGGTGGCAGTGGTCGGCGAAGGCGCGGGCCCGCCGGGTCGGGGGCGCGGCGGACGGCCAGGCCAGCACCACCGCCGTCGGTGTCACGTCGTCCGCG
>DATHIT010000525.1:0-8162 GCA_035489915.1 Pseudonocardia sp.
ACGTCGGAGCCGTAGAGCGCGGCGGCCGGCAGGTTCGCCGGGTTGGCCAGCAGTCCGCTGTTCACCACGATGTCGGCGCGCTGGTGCAGCTGGTCGTCCAGGTCGGCGAACAGCGAGGCGCGGACCACCCAGAACGCCGACGCCGAGATGCCCGCGGTGGCCAGCCCGACCATGATCGCGGCCAGCAGCGCCACCCGCATCCGCAGCGAGAGCTGCTCGGACGCGCGGGCTCGCAACGCGGCACCTCGGGAGAGCACGCCAGCATTCTGGGTCTTCCGCCTCGGCGGGGATGATCCCGGGCCGGTGATTCGCGGTGACTTTCGCCGGCCAAGACCCAGCCGGCCAACACCCAGCCGGCCAAGCCCCCGACCGAGCCGGGCGAGGCGCGCCCGAATCCCGCCGGCGCGGGACGGCGGGAGCGTCGGGGACTGCTCCGGAGCGGCGACGCGGGCCCTCAACACCTGATCACGGCGGGGTTTCCCGCAGTACGTAGCCGACCCCGCGGACCGTGTGGATCAACCGGGCTTCCTCTTCGCTCTCGGTCTTGCGGCGCAGGTAGCCGATGTAGACCTCGAGGGCGTTGCCGGTGGTGGGGAAGTCGTAGCCCCAGACCTCCTCCAGGATGCGGCTCCGGGTCAGTACTCGGCGCGGGTTGGCCAGCAGCAGCTCCAGCAGGGCGAACTCGGTGCGGGTGAGGCTGATCTCCCGGTCCCCGCGACGCACCTCCCTGGTTTCCGGGTCCAGGGAGAGGTCGGCGAAGGTCAACGGGACGAACTCCGGGCCGGCCTCGGGCCCGGTTTGCCGCCGCAGCAGCGCGCGGAGCCGGGCCAGCAGTTCCTCCAGGGCGAATGGCTTGGGCAGGTAGTCGTCCGCGCCGGCGTCCAGCCCAGCCACCCGGTCGCTCACCGCGTCCCGCGCGGTGAGCACCAGGATCGGCAGGTCGTCGCCGGTGCCGCGCAGCCGCCGGCACACCTCCAGCCCGTCCAGCCGGGGCATCATCACGTCCAGCACCATCGCATCCGGCCGGGCCATGCTCACCGCGGTGAGTGCCGCCTGGCCGTCCGTGGCCAAATCCACCTGGTACCCGTTGAACGCCAGTGAGCGGCGTAACGACTCCCGGACGGCCCGGTCATCGTCAACGACGAGAATGCGCATGCGACCAGTCTGAACCGAGCGTCTGTGAGTCGCCTGAGAGCCCTCCCCGCCGGTCGAAGAGCTTCCTGAGAATCTTCGGTCCGCTCGGTGCTGGTTGGTGGGCTACTCGGTTTCGCTACTCGGTTTCGAAGCTGGCGAAGTAGTTGGCCGCCAGATCCTTGTCGGCGTGGCCGAGCTCCTCGGCCCGGTGCATCCGGGCGGCAACCGCCTCGGTGAGGTACATCCGCGCGCCGTTCGCCCGGCCGGCTTCGGCGATCAGGTCGGCATCCTTGCCCCCGTTGGACACGGTGAAGTTGGGCTCCCAGTCCTCGGTGAGGATCGCCGCCGCCTTCGCCCGCAGATAGGGCGAGTCGAGGGGGCCGCCGGCGATGCCATCCAGGAACGCCTGTGGGTCCACGCCCAGGGCGCGGGCCAGCGCGATCGCCTCGGCGGTGCCCCCGGTGACGGTGAGCACCCAGCTGTTCAACACCAGTTTGAGCCGGCTGGCGGCGGCGCCGGCCGCGTCCTCGGCCAGCCACAGCGTCTTTGCGCCCACCGCGTCGAACACCGGCGCCAGCGGCTCTCGGGCCGACTCCGGTCCGGCGGCCAGGACGAGCAACTGGCCGCCCTCGGCGGCCGGGCGGGTGCCCAGCACCGGGGCGTCGACCAGCACCAGCCCGTACCGGCCGGCCAGCTCGGCGAGTTCCTCGGTGGCGCGCACCCCGACCGTGGTGGTCTGCGCCCAGAGCTGTCCGGCACGCAGCCCGGGCGCCGCTTGGGTGATCACCTCGGTGACCGTGTCCCCGTCCCGGAGCATGGTGACGATCACGTCCGCGCCGGTGACCGCGGCGGCCGGGCTGTCGGCGAGCTGGGCGCCAGCGTCGGCCAGCGGTTCCGCCTTGTCCTTGCTGCGGTTCCACACCCGCAGCGGCAGCCCCGCCGCGAGCAGGTTGCGGCCCATTCCGGCGCCCATGATCCCGGTTCCCAGTAGCGCCACTGTCGGCTTGTCGCTCATGAACCCGACCCTAGGCCGAGCCCTCGGTGTGCGTCGCCGCCCGGCTCGGCTCGACGGCCGGCCCTCAGCTGGCTAGGCAGCCTCGGTGGACCGTTCGCCGAGTTCAACGTGGTTTGAGTGAACCTCGAGATCAAAAACGCATGGCGTTGAGTTGATCATCAGGGTGCACGGCGCCCGCTGGCTCAGCGGCAAAAACAACGTCCTGATCTCAACCCTAGGCCGAGCCCTCGGCTCCAGCCGGCTGGGCTCAACCGCCGCTCGGCCACCCTCAACCGGCCGCGCGGCCGACCCGGCCGGCCGGGGCGAGTGTGCGGCGGACAGCATCCTGACTCCGCGCATCTGCTGGTCACGCCGCAACGGTGCGTGGCATGCGGCGTGACCGCCAGGTGTGCGGCGAGACTGCGGGGTAAGCGACGTCGCCGTCCCAACGCGACTCAGCGGCAGCCTCGGTGAACCGTTCGCCGAGTTCAACGTGGTTTGGGTGAACCTCGAGATCAAAAACGCATGGTGTTGAGTTGATCATCGGGGACTGGCTCAGCGGCAACAACGTCCCGACCCAGGCCGAGCGCCCGGTGTGCGTCGCCGCCCGACCGCGACTTGGCGGCAGCCACCCTCAGCCGGCGGGGCCGGGCATGATCGGTCGCATGGTGTCGGTGTTCGTGCTCGGTTTCCTGCTCGTGGTGATCCTGATGCACGCCTACCTGTACCGGCGGCTGGTGCACGACGTGTCCGCCAGCCGCCGGTTCCGACGCGTCGGCCTGCTGGTGATCCTGCTGCTGGCGGCCAGCACGATCGCCGCGATCATGTTCCGGCTGACCCTGCCGGCCGGGCCGACCGCCGCGCTGAACTGGGTCGGCTACCTGTGGCTGGCGCTCGGGCTGTACCTGGCGCTGATCCTGATCGTGTTCGAGGTACCCCGGTTGGTGCTGCGCCGCCGCCGGACGGACCCGGGGCGGCGACGCGCGCTGGCCCGGTTGCTGGGCGGCGCCGCCGCGGTGCTCGCCGCGGGCACGGTCGGCTACGGCGCGGTGTCCGCGCGGTCGCCCCGGCTGGCCCGCCGCGAAATTACCCTGGACCGGCTGGACCCGGCGCTGGACGGGGTCACCATCGCCGCGCTGTCCGACGTGCATATCGGCGCGATCAACCGGGGGCCGTTCCTGGCCGACGTGGTGCGGCGGGTGAACGCCGAGCGGCCGGACCTGGTGGCCCTGGTCGGTGACCTGGTCGACGGCTCGGTGGACCAGCTCGGCGGGGCGGCCGGTTCGCTGCGTGAGCTGAACGCCCCGACGTTCTTCGTCACCGGCAACCACGAGTACTTCCACGACGCCGAAGAGTGGTGCGAGTTCCTGCCCACGCTCGGGGTGCGGGTGCTGCGCAACGAGCGGGTGGCCATCGGGCGGCGCGACGGCGGACCGGGGGCACCGACGTTCGACCTGGCCGGCATCGACGACCGGACGGCGGCCCGGTCCGGCGAGCCTGGCCACGGCGCGAACCTGGCCAAGGCGCTGGACGGGCGCGACCCGGCACGCCCGGTGGTGCTGCTCGCGCACCAGCCGGTGATGGTCGACCAGGCCGCCCGCGCCGACGTCGACCTGCAGATCTCCGGCCACACCCACGGCGGCCAGTTCCTGCCACTCGGCTACGTGGTGCTGCTCGACCAACCCGTCCTGGCCGGCCTGACCCGGATAGGCCGCACCTGGCTCTACGTCACCCGAGGCGTCGGCTTCTGGGGCCCACCCGTCCGAGTAGGCGCCCCACCCGAAATCACCCTCCTAACCCTCCGCACCCCCACCCCCTAACCACCCGCGAGTCGGCGCTCACAGCACACCGAGTCGGCGCTCACAGCACACCAAGCCGGCGGGTCACCGCGCGCCGGGCACCACCGGGTGCGTCTCGAGCCACTCACCGACCGGGATGCGGCGGTCGGAGGCGTACCCGGGGTCGAGCGGGATATCGCCGGCCACCGTCCGGTACTCCACCGGCCAGGCGTGCAGCCCCCGGTAGGCGTTCGGGTCGGCGTCCATCATCGCCGCGTACTCCCGCACCGCGCTGACGTAGCGGACGTCGTTGTTGTACCGCTTCAGCGCCCGGTCCAGCCGCGAAGGGTTCGCGCCACCGTTCGCGGCCAGGTAGTTCGCCGCCCCCATGATCGCGTCGCGGGTGTCCCACACATCCCCGCCCAGCCCATAGGCCGCCCAGGTCGGGGGCATGAACTGCATCGGACCCTGCGCCCCCGCCGAGGACAGCCCGATCACCCGGCCCATCCGCGTCTCCACCAGGTTCACCGCCGCCAGCACCGTCCAGGACACCCCGTACCGTCGCTGCGCCTCGTCGTAGTAACCGCGCAGCTGGTCAGCGGGCAGCGGCTCGACCACCCGCCAGGCGGGCAACATCGTCTGCGGCGCACCGTCCAGGGCGCGCAGTGCGCGGTACGCGGCGAGCGCGTGCTGGGCCTGCCCGCGCAGCGCCGGATCGAGCGCGGCCAGCACCGCGCCGTCCCACTCCGGGTGGTCACCGAGCGTGCGATAAGCGTCCTGGGTGCTCCGGCCGGCGTCGGCGAGCACGCCCGGCGCGGCGGCGGGGTCGCGCACCACGGCGTCCCCGGCACGGAGTTGGCAGGCCAGCGCGGCGGGGTCGACCTGCGGCGGGCACCCGGCCGAAGGCGAGCCGCCGGTCGAGCCCCCCGACGAGCACCCCGTCAGCACCGCGACCGCAAGCACCACCAGAACCACCAGGGCCCGGGCCAGCCGGCGCCCGCGTTCAACCGCCACGACCCCGCACGCTAGTGGATGCGCTCGCCCCACCGGTCGGCGTGCACCGCCTCGGCCAGCGGACGGCGCTCCCGCCAACCGTGTCGTTCCAGGTCAGGGACGGTTTCCAGATGGGTCACCGGGCCGAGGCAGAGCCAGGCGACCGGGCGGATCCCAGCCGGCATGCCGAGCAGCTCGGCCAGGAACGGCTCCCGGTAAAAGGAAACCCAGCCGACCCCGAGCTCCTCCGCGGTAGCGGCCAGCCAGAGGTTCTGGATGGCCAGGCAGACCGAGTAGAGCCCAGCGTCCGGGATCGCGTGCCGGCCGAGCACGGCGGGCGCGCCGCGGCTGGCGTCGTAGCTGACCACCACGCCCAGCGTGGACTCCAGGATCCCCTCGATCTTGATGCCGGCGAACCGGTCGCCGCGCTCCCCGGACAGCGTTCCGGCGAACTCCGCCCGCCGCTGCTGAACGTGGTCCCGGAACGCGCGGCGAGTTGCCGCCGAGCGAACGATCACGAAGTCCCACGGCTGACTGAGCCCGACGCTGGGCGCCGCGTGCGCCGCCTCGAGCACCCGGTTCAGCACATCCGGGTGGATCGGCTCGCCGGTGAACTGGCCGCGGACGTCCCGGCGGCGATGGATGACGTCATACAGGTCACTGGGCACGGCCGGCGACGCACCAGGCGCGACCAGGCCGACCCGCTCGGACGGGCTCACGCCGATCCGGTGGCCCGCTCGGCCGCGCTCACCGCGTTGCGGAACAGCATGGCCACCGTGGTCGGGCCGACCCCGCCGACCCGTGGCGTGATCGCACCCGCCACCTCGGCGCACGACTCGTCCACGTCCGGCAGCAGCCGCCGACCCGAGTAGCGCACCCCGCCGCCGACAACCACCGACCCGGGCCGAACGTGCGACGGCTGGATGATGCCGGGGACGCCGGCGGCGGCGACCAGAATGTCGGCCTGGCGGGTGTAGTCGCCCCAGTCCGGGACGCCGGTGTGCACCACGGTGACGGCGGCGTTGGCGGTCGGCCGCTTCTGCGCGAGCAGCATGGCCAGCGGGCGGCCGAGTGTCGGGCCGCGGCCGAGGATGACCACGTGCCGCCCGGACACCGGGATCTCGTAGTGCGCGAGCAGCTCCTCGATGCCAGCCGGTGTGCACGGCAGCGGACCCGGAAGGCCGAGCGCGAGGCGGCCCATGTTCACCGGGTGCATGCCGTCCACGTCCTTGTCCGGGTCGATCGCGGACAGCGCGGCGTCGTAGTCCAGGTGGCCGGGCACCGGGTACTGCACGAGCAGCCCGTGCACCGTCTTGTCGTCGTTGAACTCCCCCACGGCGGCGAGCAGGTCGGCCTGGCTGGCGTCCGCCGGGAGGTGCATGTGCGGCGAGGTAAAGCCCAGCTCCGCGGCTTGCCGCTGCTTGATCCGGATGTACCCGGCGCTCGCGTCGTCGTCGCCAACCAGAATCGTGGCCAGGCTCGGGGTGACCCCCCGGGCGCGCAGCGCGTCAGCGCGGGCGGACACATCGGCCAGGACGCGTTCGGCGACCGGTTTGCCGGCGAGCAGCTTCGCGGTGGTGGTCGATTCGGGGGTGGCGGGGTCAGACATACAGGCTCCTCGGCGTGGGACTCCCCATCACCGTAAAGCGTCGCCCCCGCGCACAGGCAGGTGCGCTACCTCCCGACCGGCGCCGACGGCGTGTACCGAACCGGCAGGTGGGTGGGGCCGGAGATGAAGTTGGACGCCAGCCAGGTGGGCTCGCCGGTCAGCTCGAGGTCACCGAACCGGGCGAGCAGTTGGCCCATCATCTCGCTGCCCTCGATCCGCCCGAAGTGCGAGCCGAGGCAGAAGTGCGGGCCACCCGCGCCGAAGGCGACGTGTTCGTTGGGCGTGCGGTCCAGGACGAGCTCGTCGGGTCGCTCGAACACGGCCGGGTCGAAGTTGGCCGCGCCGTAGTAGACGACGACCTTGTCGCCCTCGGCGATCCGTTGCCCACCCAGCTCGGTGTCCCGGGCGGCCGAGCGCCGCATGTAGACCACCGGGCTCTGGAACCGCAGCAACTCCTCGACGGCGCTCGGCATCAGCGCAACGGAGTCGGCGCGCAACCGTTCGAGCAGCTCCGGCCGGCGCAGCAGGCTGGCCGTCGCACCGCCGATCAGGTTGCGGGTGGTGTCGCCGCCTGCGTTGATCAGCAGCATGAAGAAGGAGCAGAACTCGGCCTCGGTGAGCCGCCGCCCGTCCACCTCGGCTGCGACCAGGCGGCTGGCCAGATCGTCGGCCGGGTCGGCCAGCTTGTCGTTACGCACCTGCACCGCGCAGGCAATGATCTCCCCCATCGCGGCGGACCGCTGCTCCTCGGTGACCGCGTCCGGAGCCGAATGCATGATCTCGGTCAGGTCGTACAGCCGCACCCCGTCCGCCCTCGGGATGCCGACCAGCTCCGCGATGACATAGGACGGCAGCTTGCCCGCGATGTCCACCACGAGGTCGCACTCGCCCCACTCACACACCTCGTCCAGGATGGCGCGCACCGTGTCGCCGATGGAGTCGCGCCACAGCGCCGCCCGCTTCGGTGTGAACAGCCCACCCACCAGCCGCCGGTAGAAGGAGTGCCGAGGCGGATCCATCACCAGGATCATCGTGCGGAAGAACTCCAACTCCTCCGGCGGCAGGTCCGGGATCAGGATCCCGCCGGCAGCACTGGAGAACACGTCAGGCTGCTTGCTCACCTCGCGGACCAGCTCGTATGACGTGACAGCCCAGAACCCCGGACCGTCCGGCTCCGTGTGCCAGTACACCGGCGCGTTCTCCCGCAGCCACCGGTACTGCTCCACCGGATGCCCGTCGGCGAAGCTCCGTGAACTCAGGAGATCAATCCCAGCCGCCACCGTTGGCATAGCCCGCTCCTTAATGCCGATTCAAACTCAGCACCATAGTTGAGCCTGCTGGGGCCGCGGGCGATGCCCCGATCGGGTGGGCACTTCCTGAGCGCGAGGTGCGGCGAATTCTTTACCGCGTGGGGATGATGTTGTTGTTGCGCTGGAAGAGGTTGTCCGGATCGTAGGTCGCCTTGATCCGGCCCAGTCGCCGCAGGTTGCGTCCGAACGCGCTGTCCACCCCTGCCTGCATCGGTTCATCCGACAGGCCGGTGAAGTTGAGGAAGACGTTGCCGTTGCCGTACTTGGTCATCTCGTCCCATGCGGCTCGTCCCCAGGCGATCGCCTCGGCGTCGTGGCTGGGATCCGACCACATGGTGTCGAAG